>NZ_AYTM02000002.1:2650000-2950000 GCF_000507185.2 Pseudomonas syringae KCTC 12500 | reverse complement strand
CGACGAATATGATTCGCGGGTGGTTATCGGCAATCTTGGCCAGCGCGTCGAAACCGTCTATCGCAGTGATGACTTCACAACCTGCGTTCTTGAGCAGTGTTTCGGCGGTGCGGCGGATGGTCTTCGAATCATCGATGACCATGACTTTCAGGGCGGAGGCGTGTTGTTCCATAGCTGCTCTTCCATCGCCGCAGCGAATTTTTGCGCATTCTGCGAGGCACTGGGAGCCTGACGGTATCGCTTCGTTGATCGACTGGGACCGAAGACCGGATGCCGAGCCTTTTTAGCACACTCTCCAGACGCAATCCATAAAGTGCACCTTGGCGCATCGCGGCAGGCCTGCCCCTTGACCGGGAGCAATCGGAGCGCCACCCTGATGCCAATTTTACGGCCGTTGCGGCCCTTACCGATCAGAGGATATTGCCCATGAGCGTTCGCCTAGGGATTGTCATGGACCCCATTGAGCGCATTTCCTATAAAAAGGACAGCTCGCTGGCCATGCTGCTTGCCGCCCAGGAACGCGGCTGGTCACTGTTCTATATGGAACAGAAAGACCTGTATCAGAACGCTGGTCAGGCCCGCGCACGCATGAAGCCGCTCAAGGTATTTGCCGATCCGGCCAAGTGGTTCGAGTTCGAAGCCGAAGTCGACGCAGGTCTCGAAGACCTGGACGTGATCCTGATGCGCAAGGATCCGCCGTTCGATATGGAATTCGTCTACGCCACTTACCTGCTGGAGCAGGCCGAGCGTGCCGGGGTACTGGTGGTCAACAAGCCTCAGAGCCTGCGCGACTGCAACGAGAAGCTGTTCGCCACACTGTTTCCGCAGTGCACGCCGCCGACGCTGGTCAGCCGCCGCGCGGACATCATCCGTGAATTCGCCGAACAGCACGGCGACGTGATCCTCAAGCCGCTGGACGGCATGGGCGGCGCGTCGATCTTCCGCCACCGTGCGGGCGATCCGAACCTGTCAGTGATCCTCGAAACCCTGACCGCCCACGGCACGCAGCAAATCATGGCGCAGGGTTACCTGCCGGCCATCAAGGACGGCGACAAACGCATTCTGATGGTCGATGGCGAACCGGTCCCGTATTGCCTGGCGCGCATCCCGGCAGCCGGCGAGACGCGTGGCAACCTGGCGGCCGGTGGACGTGGCGAGGCCCGTCCGTTGAGCGACAAGGACCGCTGGATCGCCGAACAGATCGGCCCGACCCTGCGTGAAAAAGGCCTGCTGTTCGTCGGCCTCGACGTGATTGGTGAGCACCTGACCGAAATCAACGTCACCAGCCCGACCTGCATCCGCGAGATCGACAACGCCTTCGGCACCAACATTGGTGGCCTGCTGATGGACGCGATCGAGAAGAAGCTGCAAGCGCGCAAGGGCTGATCAGCCGCTGACGCCGCTGGCCACGGGCAACACCGTGCGCCACGGCGCCAGATCGATTCCCTTGGTCCGATCCGCAGCAGAGCGGCGCGGCACATTGCGTTATCATGCGCCACCTGTAACACGACACGGATTTTGACATGCAGGCTGACGAGATGCTGAACCGCCAATGACATCCATGGCCAACAACGACCTCCCCCCGGAACTCGCCAACGCCGGTGTGCGCCCTGCCGATCGCCTGGGTTTTACCATGATGATCGCGGCGCTGATTCACCTCGCGGTGATCCTTGGCGTGGGCTTCACCTATGTAAAGCCGGAGCAGATCTCGCAGACGCTGGAAATCACCCTGGCCAGCTTCAAAAGCGAAGAAAAGCCCAAACAGGCTGACTTTCTGGCGCAAGACGATCAGCAGGGCAGCGGCACTCTGGACAAGGCCGAAACGCTCAAGACCACTGAGCTGGCGCCCTATCAGGACACCAAGGTCAACAAGGTCACGCCGCCCCCGGCCAGCAAGCCGGTGGTCAAACAGGAAGCACCGAAGACCGCCGTCGCGACCACCGCGCCCAGCCAGCAGAAAACCGTTGCCAAGCGCGATGAAGTCAAGCCCGAGCCCACCACCAAGGCCGCACCGACCTTCGACAGCTCGGAACTGAGCAACGAAATTGCCAGCCTCGAAGCCGAACTGTCGACCGAACAGCAGCTTTACGCCAAGCGCCCGAAGATCCACCGCCTCAATGCGGCCTCGACCATGCGCGACAAAGGTGCCTGGTACAAGGATGACTGGCGCAAGAAGGTCGAGCGGGTCGGAAACCTGAACTATCCTGAGGAAGCACGACGCAAGCAGATCTACGGTAATTTGCGACTTCTTGTGTCAATCAATCGGGACGGCTCGTTGTATGAAGTGCTGGTGCTCGAATCTTCAGGACAGCCTTTGCTGGATCAGGCCGCACAGCGGATCGTGCGTCTGGCGGCGCCTTTTGCGCCGTTCACCGGCGATCTGGCGGATATCGATCGACTGGAGATCATTCGCACCTGGAAATTTGCACGCGGAGACAAGCTGTCAAGCAACTGAACTTTTTGCCAGCTGACGCCCGACACACACACGTGTCAGTTGTCAGCCGGGCAAGGCAACGCCAAACTAGGGCTCATGAAAAAAGTCTCTCCGAGTTATCTCAAGCATCATTTCCTCATCGCCATGCCTCATATGCACGATGAGAACTTTGCTCAGACCTTGACCTACATTGTCGAGCACAACGCCAATGGCGCCATGGGGCTGGTGATCAACCGCCCGCAAAGCCTGACCCTGGCCGATGTGCTCGAACAACTGCGACCGGAGCTTCCGGCGCCGAGACACTGCCAGGACATCGTCATTCATACCGGCGGGCCGGTGCAGACCGATCGGGGCTTTGTCCTGCATCCCAGCGGCCAGACCTTTCAGGCGACGGTCAATCTTCCGGGCGGGATTTCCTTGTCGACCTCTCAGGATGTGCTGTTCTCCATCGCCGATGGCTACGGGCCTGATCAAAATGTGATCACTCTGGGCTACGCGGGATGGGATGCCGGTCAACTGGATGCTGAAATGGCCGACAATGCCTGGCTGACCTGCTCGTTCGACCCGGCCATCCTGTTCGATGTCGACAGCGAGCAGCGTCTGGATGCTGCCGCCAGACGCCTGGGCATCAACCTCAACCTGATCTCGACCCAGGCGGGGCACGCTTGATGGTCGCCTTACGGCTGCTGCTGGGCATTGATTACGGCACCAAACAGATCGGCGTTGCGGTCGGCCAGGCGATTACCGGCCAGGCACGTGAACTCTGTACGCTCAAGGCGCAGAATGGCGTGCCGGACTGGGACAAGGTCCAGGCGCTGATCAACGAGTGGAAACCTGATGCGATCGTGGTCGGCCTGCCGTTGAACATGGACGGCACGCCCAGCGACATGAGCGCGCGCGCGGAAAAGTTTTCGCGCAAGCTCAACGGACGCTTTGGTGTAACGGTCTACACCCATGATGAACGCCTGACCACCTTCGAAGCCAAGGGCGAGCGCATGGCGCGCGGCGGCCAGAAAGGCAGCTATCGCGACAATCCGGTGGACGCCATTGCCGCTGCGCTGTTGCTGCAAGGCTGGCTGGATGAGCACCCAGAACTGTTGAATGTGTGACTTTTTCTGCCTTTATCGCTTCGAGATACCCGGATTCCACGTTATCGCTTGAGCATCGCGCCACGGACCGACGCTGCCCGAGCCTCTAAGGAGCAACCATGAGCCTGCCCGATCCCGCCGAACTGATTCGTCAGATGGCCACTGACCTGAACGCTCACCTGAGCAAGCGCGGCATCAGCGACCCTCGTTTCATCGGCATCCGCACCGGCGGTGTCTGGATTGCCCAGGCGCTGCTCAAGGCACTGAACAACCCCGCTCCGCTGGGCACGCTGGACGTTTCGTTCTATCGCGATGATTTCAGCCAGAACGGCCTGCACCCTCAAGTGCGCCCTTCTGAACTGCCGTTCGAGATCGAAGGCCAGCACCTGGTGCTGATCGATGACGTGCTGATGAGCGGCCGTACTGTCCGTGCCGCACTCAACGAACTGTTCGATTACGGCCGCCCGGCCAGTGTCACGCTGGTCTGCCTGCTGGACCTGGACGCCGGTGAACTGCCGGTACGTCCGAACGTGGTCGGCGCCACCCTGGCGCTGGCACCGAATGAACGCATCAAGCTGTCCGGCCCCGAGCCGCTGGCGCTCGAACTTCAAGACCTCTCCACCGCCCTTTAAGAGTCCATTGCGATGACGCCTCTCGACGCCAAGCGCCCGCTGCAGCTCAACCACCTGGGCCAGCTGCGCCATTTCCTGTCTCTGGACGGCTTGCCCCGCGAGCTGCTCACCGAAATTCTCGACACGGCCGACTCGTTCCTCGAAGTCGGCGCCCGGGCGGTCAAGAAAGTCCCATTGTTGCGCGGCAAGACGGTGTGCAACGTGTTCTTCGAGAACTCCACGCGCACCCGGACCACTTTTGAGCTGGCGGCCCAGCGCCTGTCAGCCGACGTGATCACGCTGAACGTCTCAACCTCGTCCACCAGCAAAGGTGAAACGCTCTTCGACACCCTACGCAACCTCGAAGCGATGGCCGCCGACATGTTCGTCGTGCGCCACGCGGATTCAGGTGCGGCGCACTTCATTGCCGAGCACGTCTGCCCGGACGTCGCGATCATCAACGGCGGCGACGGCCGCCATGCTCACCCGACCCAGGGCATGCTCGACATGCTGACCATCCGCCGCCACAAGGGCGGTTTCGAGAACCTGTCGGTGGCCATCGTCGGCGACATCCTGCATTCACGGGTGGCACGCTCCAATATGCTTGCGCTCAAGGCGCTGGGCTGCCCGGATATCCGCGTGATCGGGCCGAAAACCCTGCTGCCGGTGGGCGTCGAACAATACGGGGTCAAGGTCTACACCGACCTCAACGAAGGTTTGAAGGACGTGGACGTGGTCATCATGCTGCGTCTGCAGCGCGAACGCATGACCGGTGGCCTGCTGCCCAGCGAAGGCGAGTTCTATCGCCTGTTCGGCCTGACCACTGCGCGTCTGGAAGCCGCGAAGCCGGATGCGATAGTCATGCACCCCGGCCCGATCAACCGCGGCGTGGAGATCGAATCGGCAGTGGCCGACGGCGCGCATTCGGTGATTCTCAATCAAGTGACTTACGGTATCGCGATCCGCATGGCGGTGCTGTCCATGGCCATGAGCGGACAGAACGCACAACGCCAATTCGAACAGGAGAACGCCCAGTGAAGCTCAGCATCCTCGGCGCTCGCGTCATCGACCCGGTCAGCGGGCTGGATCAAATCACTGACCTGCACCTCGAAGCAGGCAAACTCAGCGCCATCGGTTCGGCACCGGCGGGTTTCGAGCCCACCCAGACCATCGACGCTACCGGGCTGGTTGCAGCACCGGGCCTGGTCGACCTCAACGTATCCCTGCGCGAGCCGGGCTACAGCCGCAAGGGCAGCATTGCCAGCGAAACCCGCGCGGCGGTGGCAGGCGGCGTGACCAGCCTGTGCTGCCCGCCACGTACCAAACCGGTGCTCGACACCTCGGCGGTGGCCGAGCTGATCCTGGATCGCGCCCGTGAGGCCGGGTTCAGCAAGGTGTTCCCCATCGGGGCGCTGAGCAAGGGCCTGGAAGGCGAACAGCTGGCAGAACTGATCGCCCTGCGCGACGCAGGCTGCGTGGCCTTCGGCAACGGCCTGAGCAGCTTCAGCAACACCCGCACGCTGTGCCGGGCGCTGGAATATGCGGCGACCTTTGACCTGACGGTGATTTTCAACTCGCAGGATCGTGATCTGGCCGAAGGCGGTCTGGCGCACGACGGTCCGACGGCCAGTTTCCTGGGCCTGGCGGGCATTCCCGAGACGGCCGAGACCGTGGCGCTGGCTCGCGACCTGTTGCTGGTCGAACAGAGCGGTGTACGCGCGCACTTCAGCCAGCTGACCAGTGCACGTGGCGCGGCGCTGATCGCCCAGGCGCAGGCGCGCGGTCTGCCGGTGACGGCGGACGTCGCGCTGTATCAGTTGATTCTGACTGACGAGGCGCTGATCGACTTCTCCAGCCTCTATCACGTGCAGCCGCCACTGCGCACCCGCGCTGATCGCGATGGCCTGCGTGAAGCGGTGAAGAGTGGTGTCATTCAGGCGATTTCCAGCCATCACCAGCCGCACGAACGCGATGCCAAGCTGGCACCGTTTGGCGCTACGGAACCAGGCATCAGCAGCGTCGAACTACTGCTGCCGCTGGCCATGACGCTGGTGGATGACGGCCTGCTGGACCTGCCGACCCTGATCGCCCGCCTGAGCAGCGGCCCTGCCGCCGCGCTGCGCCTGCCAGCCGGCAAGCTGAGTGCAGGAGCGCCGGCCGACATCGTCCTGTTCGACCCTGCCGCCTCGACGGTTGCCGGCGAGACCTGGCTGTCAAAAGGCGAAAACTGCCCCTTCATCGGCCACTGCCTGCCCGGCTCGGTACGCTACACACTGGTGGATGGACGGATCAGCTACAGCCGTTGAGCCCGCTCCGGGCTCTCGCTCCCGCACAGAGTGCTCATCGTTATGCACAAGTCCGCTTTTGATTCTGGCCGAAGGCCGTAGGAGCGAACTTGTTCGCGAAGGGTTTCGACTATCGTGCGACGCTCCGCGTCGGCATGCAGTTCTGGACGCTCTGCGTCCGGTCTTGAGCATGCGGCGCGGCGCAGATTTGTGACGCGGAACGTCACGACAGGCATTCCCACGCGAGCGTGAGGAACGATAGGTGTCCGGGCCGCGCTCTGCGTCAGCCCTTCGTCCCAGCCTTACCCGCGTCGGGCGTTCTTCATCGAGATCTGGTCATTCAATGTCCAGAAGTCATAGAGGATACCGACCAGAAACAACCCGCCGGTAAACAGGTAGATGATCCCGGTGATCCACTTGCCCTGGTACATGCGGTGCACACCGAACAGGCCGAGGAAGGTCAACAGCACCCACGCCACGCTGTAGTCGGTGGAGCCAGGTGTAAAGCGCAGGTCGGCGTCACGGTCCATCGACGGGATCAGGAACAGGTCGATCAGCCAGCCGATGCCAAACAGACCGAATGTGAAGAACCAGATGGTCCCGGTGACCGGCTTGCCGTAGTAGAAGCGATGCGCTCCCAGGAAGCCGAAAATCCACATCAGGTAGCCCATGACCTTGCTGTGTGTGTCTGAACGATAGGCGTTCATTTTTGCCCTCTTTGTGCTGATAGAAAAAAATACATAACAAAATTGTGACTTGGTTTCCCTATTCCGACGTATGGCACATGAGGCGGTTTAATGCCGCCAAGCCCTTGTCGCTAAAGGGATTGGGCCAAAAAAAGAAAGAGTCTGTCGCATAAAACGCAATGATGCCACTGTGATGCGCTCGACAAATGGGGTCAGTTTTTTTCAAAAAGCTGTTATAAAGTTGCGCGCTGACCACCATGAGCCCTGCCGAATGCGTCCTTTTTTCAAGACATGGCTAACCATTTGCCTATTTATGCCTCTGGCCGCCCACGCCACCAATCGTGAGCAACAACTTCCTGCGAGCTTCTCGGGCTACACCGCCAAAAGCCACTCTTCACCGGCACTCGCGACTCGCAATGCACCCCAGGAAGCCACCACCACCCGAACTCAGTACGGCACTGGTACCCACGCCGTCCAGAAGCCGCTTTCACGCAAGAACGCCAAGAAAGTCGCGGCCTTGCAGGCTTCTGCCCCTGCCAAGCAAGGCAACGCCGTTGTAAAGCGCGCCTTGCAGGCTGTGGGCACGCCTTATCGCTGGGGCGGCAACACGCCCGGTAAAGGCCTGGATTGCAGCGGACTGGTCAAATACGCCTACACGGATGTCCGTGAGGTCGACCTGCCACGCACCTCCAATGCCATGGCCCAGGGTCATGGTCAAACGGTGGATCGCAAGGATCTGAAACCCGGTGATCTGCTGTTCTTCAACATCAAGAGCCGCAACATCAACCACGTCGCCATTTACCTGGGCGACAACAAGTTCGTTCATGCGCCGCGCCGTGGCAAGGCCGTAACTGTCGATACGCTGAACAAACCGTATTGGAACAGCCACTACAAGATTGCCAAGCGTGTGTTGCCCAAGCAACCAGGGCAGATGCGTGTGGTTCAGCGCTGATCCTGGCCTGAATCTACGGTCTGCAAGCTGCATCTGAAAAAGGGGTCTTGAACGCGTTCAAGACCCCTTTTTCGTTCCTGCAGCATCCCTGTGATCAGAAGTTATCCGGCACCTTGGCGCGTTCGCGTGCGCTTTCGCGGGTGATCAGCCCCTTCTTCACCAGATCGGCCAGGCACATGTCCAGCGTCTGCATGCCCATCGAGCCGCCCGTCTGGATCGACGAATACATCTGCGCCACCTTGTCCTCACGGATCAGGTTACGAATCGCCGGGGTGCCCATCATGATTTCGTGCGCCGCCACGCGTCCGCCGCCGACCTTCTTGAGCAACGCCTGCGAGACCACGGCGTGCAGCGATTCGGAGAGCATCGAGCGAATCATCGATTTTTCCTGAGCAGGAAACACGTCGACGATCCGGTCGATGGTCTTGGCCGCTGACGTGGTGTGCAGCGTGCCGAATACCAGATGGCCGGTCTCAGCAGCGGTCAGCGCCAGGCGGATGGTCTCCAGGTCACGCATTTCACCGACCAGAATCACGTCCGGGTCTTCACGCAACGCCGAGCGCAGCGCCTCCGAGAAGCCCAGCGTGTCGCGGTGCACCTCGCGCTGGTTGACCAGGCACTTCTTCGACTCGTGGACGAATTCGATCGGGTCCTCGATGGTCAGGATATGGTGATGCTTGTTGCAATTGAGGTAGTCGATCATCGCCGCCAGGGTGGTCGACTTGCCTGAGCCGGTCGGACCGGTGACCAGGATCAGGCCTCGCGCCACGTCGGTAATCTTGCGAAACACATTGCCCATGCCCAAGTCTTCCATGCTCAGGATTTTCGAGGGAATGGTCCGGAATACCGCGCCGGCACCGCGATTCTGGTTGAAGGCGTTGACCCGAAACCGCGCCACGCCCGGCACTTCGAAGGAAAAGTCGGTTTCCAGACGCTCTTCGAAGTCTTGCCGTTGCTTGTCGTTCATGATGTCGTAGATCAGCGCCTTGACCTCCTTCGCGTCCAGCGGGGGCAGGTTGATACGCCGTACATCGCCGTCGACGCGGATCATCGGCGGCAGACCTGCAGAGAGGTGCAAGTCCGACGCGCCCTGTTTGGCACTGAAGGCCAGCAGCTCGGTAATATCCATACAGCTCCTCAATCACATAGAATGCCGCAGACTTTAGCCCTGCTGGCGCAAATCAATGTCTACGATAGCAGCGAACATTTCAACGCTCGAACAGCGAATTCGCGACGCAGCGCTTGCCGCTGAGCGCGATCCGGCGTCCGTCGGCCTGCTGGCGGTGAGCAAAACCAAGCCCGCCAGTGACCTGCGTGAAGCTTACACCGCAGGTTTGCGCGATTTTGGCGAAAATTATCTACAGGAAGCACTGGGCAAACAGCTCGAACTGAGCGACCTGCCCTTGTGCTGGCACTTCATTGGCCCCATTCAATCGAACAAGACGCGAGCTATCGCCGAGAACTTCGACTGGGTACATTCCGTGGACCGCCTGAAAATCGCTCAACGCCTGTCCGAGCAACGCCCCGAAGCGCTTGAACCGCTGAACATCTGCATTCAGGTGAACGTCAGTGGCGAAGCCAGCAAGTCGGGCTGCACGCCTCAGGACCTGCCTGCACTGGCCGCGGCCATCATCGCCCTGCCGCGACTCAGGTTGCGCGGCCTGATGGCCATCCCCGAGCCCACAGACGATCCTGCGGCGCAGGATGCATCCTTCGCCGCAGTGCGCACGCTGCAGGAGCAGTTGAACCTGCCGCTCGACACACTTTCCATGGGCATGAGCCACGACCTGGAAGCCGCCATTGCACAAGGCGCGACCTGGGTACGCATCGGCACCGCTCTTTTTGGTGCCCGCGACTATGGCCAGCCATAACCTCTTCATAAGGACCCCTTCATGAGCAAGACCCGTATTGCCTTCGTCGGTGCCGGAAACATGGCCGCCAGCCTGATCGGCGGCCTGCGCGCCCAGGGCGTGGAGGCGGCACTGATCAGTGCCAGTGCGCCGGGTGCCGAAACCCGCGAGCGCATCGCCAACGACCACGGTATCAAGGTATTCGCTGACAACGCCGAGGCGATCCAAGGCGCCGACGTGGTGGTGCTGGCGGTCAAGCCGCAGATGATGAAAGACGTCTGCCAGGGCTTGAAGTCCAGTCTCGAACCTCACCAGCTGATTGTTTCGGTCGCGGCCGGCATCACCTGCGCCAGCATGACGCAATGGCTGGGCGAGCAGCCGGTGGTGCGTTGCATGCCCAACACGCCCTCGCTGCTGCGTCAGGGTGCCAGCGGGCTGTACGCGACCGACAACGTCACGTCCGAGCAGCGTGAACAGGCCGAGACGTTGTTGGCCGCGGTCGGCGTCGCGGTCTGGGTCGAGCAGGAAAAACACATGGACGCTGTTACGGCAGTGTCCGGCAGCGGTCCGGCGTATTTCTTTTTGATGATGGAGGCGATGACCGCGGCAGGCGTGAAACTGGGGCTGCCGGAGGACATCGCTAAAAAGCTGACCCTGCAAACAGCGCTGGGCTCGGCCTTGATCGCGACCGGCAGTGATGTGGACGCAGGCGAACTGCGGCGGCGTGTCGCCTCACCGGGCGGGACCACCGAGGCCGCCATCAAGGCATTCCAGGCGGGCGGTTTCGAGGCACTGGTGGAAACGGCACTGACCGCCGCAGACCATCGTGCAGCCGAGCTGGCTGAACAACTGGGCAAATAATTTTCGGGTTTTCTGGAGCAGATCGATGATCGGATTGAACACCGCTGCAATTTACGTCCTGCAGACGCTTGGCAGTCTTTACCTGCTGATCGTGCTGTTGCGCTTCGTCCTGCAACTGGTACGGGCCAACTTCTACAACCCGCTGTGCCAGTTCATCGTGCGCGCCACCCAACCGCTGCTCAAGCCGCTGCGGCGCATCATCCCCAGCCTGTTCGGGCTGGACATGTCGTCGCTGGTGCTGGCGATCATCGTGCAGATGATCCTGATGGCTCTGACCCTGCTGCTGATGTTCGGCACCACGGGCGACCCGCTGCACCTGCTGCTGTGGTCGATCATCAGCGTCACCGCGCTGTTCCTGAAGATCTTCTTCTTTGCCCTGATCATCAGCGTGATTCTGTCGTGGGTCGCACCGGGCAGCCATAACCCTGGCGCGGAACTGGTCAACCAGATCTGCGAACCGGCACTGGCACCGTTCCGCAAGATCGTCCCGAACCTTGGCGGTCTGGATATCTCGCCGATCCTCGCATTCCTGGTGCTCAAGCTGCTGGACATGCTGGTCATCAACAACCTCGCCGCCATGAGCGGCATGCCGGATGTGCTGCGGCTGTTGATGTAAGCATTCCTGTTCCCACGTTCCAATGCTCGACGTTACACACAAGTCCGCTTTTGATTCTGGCCGTAGGCCGTAGGAGCGAACTTGTTCGCGAAGGGGTAGGTACATCCAAAGAGGATATATCGACCCAAGCAACGCCTTCGCGAACAAGTTCGCTCCTACAACAGCCTTAACTATCGTGCCGTTGATTTACGCCTCACAACATCCCTTATTGCCGCTGCACCCCGCGGTCTTTAGACTTACGCCTCATTCACGCGAGAGCAGGGTCGATGCCCACGGTATTCCCCCACGATTCTGTCGGACTGGTCACACCGCAAACGGCGCATTTCAGCGAGCCTCTGGCGCTGGCCTGCGGTCGTTCGTTGCCAGCCTATGACCTGATTTACGAAACCTACGGTCAACTCAACGCCGCACGCAGCAATGCCGTGCTGATCTGTCATGCGCTGTCCGGGCATCACCATGCCGCAGGCTTCCACAGCGCCGATGATCGAAAACCCGGTTGGTGGGACAGCTGTATCGGTCCCGGCAAGCCTATCGACACCCAAAAATTCTTTGTCGTCAGCCTGAACAATCTGGGCGGTTGCAACGGTTCGACCGGGCCGAGCAGCATTGATCCGGACACCGGCAAGCCGTTCGGCGCCAACTTCCCGGTGGTGACCGTGGAAGACTGGGTCAACAGCCAGGCCCGGCTGGCCGACCTGCTCGGTATCGACACCTGGGCTGCGGTGATTGGCGGCAGCCTGGGCGGCATGCAGGCGCTGCAATGGACCATCAGCTATCCGCACCGAGTGCGCCACTGCCTGGCGATCGCCTCGGCGCCCAAGCTGTCGGCACAGAACATCGCGTTCAACGAGGTGGCCCGCCAGGCCATTCTTACCGACCCGGAATTTCACGGTGGTTCGTTCCAGGAACGCGGCGTGATTCCCAAACGCGGCCTGATGCTGGCGCGGATGGTCGGGCACATCACCTACCTGTCGGATGACTCGATGGGCGAAAAATTCGGCCGTGGCCTGAAGAGCGAAAAACTCAACTACGACTTCCACAGTGTCGAGTTCCAGGTCGAAAGCTATCTGCGCTATCAGGGTGAGGAGTTTTCCGGGCGTTTCGACGCCAATACCTACCTGTTGATGACCAAGGCACTGGATTACTTCGATCCTGCGGCGAACTTCAACGACGACCTGGCCAAGACATTTGCCAACGCCACCGCCAAATTCTGTGTGATGTCGTTCACCACCGACTGGCGCTTCTCGCCGGCCCGCTCGCGGGAACTGGTGGACGCGCTGATGGCCGCGCGCAAGGACGTCTGCTACCTGGAAATCGACGCACCGCAGGGCCACGACGCCTTTCTGATCCCGATTCCGCGCTACTTGCAGGCTTTCGGCAATTACATGAACCGAATTTCGTTGTGAGGACGCCATGAGAGCCGATCTGGAAATCATTCAGGAATGGATTCCCGCGGGCAGCCGCGTGCTCGACCTGGGCTGCGGTGACGGCGAATTGCTGACCTGGCTGCGTGACCACAAGCAGGTCACTGGCTACGGACTGGAAAACGACGCGGCCAACATTGCCGAGTGCGTCGCCAAGGGCATCAACGTCATCGAGCAGGACCTCGACAAGGGGCTGGGCAACTTTGCCAGCAACAGCTTCGACGTCGTGGTCATGACCCAGGCCCTGCAAGCGGTGCATTACCCGGACCGAATCCTCGACGAGATGCTGCGCGTCGGTCGCCAGTGCATCATCACCTTCCCGAATTTCGGTCACTGGCGCTGCCGCTGGTACCTGGCGAGCAAGGGCCGCATGCCAGTGTCCGAATTCCTGCCGTACACCTGGTACAACACGCCGAACATTCACTTCTGTACCTTCGGCGACTTCGAAGAGCTGTGCCGCGAGCGCGATGCGCAGGTGCTCGACAGGCTGGCGGTCGACCAGCAGCACCGTCATGGCTGGGCCAGCAAGCTCTGGCCCAATCTGCTCGGCGAGATCGGTATCTACCGCGTCACCAGCCCCGGGTTGACGGACCACAGGATTGCCGTTTAATCGACCGTTTTCATGCACCACGACAGGCCAACCATGAACCTCACACAACTCGTACTGGCCAGCCACAATGGCGGCAAACTCAAGGAACTCCAGGCCATGCTCGGCGGCAGCGTAACGCTGCGCTCGGTCAGCGAATTCAGCCTGATTGAGCCTGAAGAAACCGGCCTGTCATTCGTCGAGAATGCAATCCTCAAGGCACGCAACGCCGCGCGCCTGTCCGGCCTGCCTGCGCTGGCCGACGACTCGGGGCTGGCAGTGGACTTTCTCGGCGGCGCGCCGGGTATCTATTCCGCCCGCTACGCCGACGGCCAGGGCGATGCTGCCAACAACGCCAAGCTGCTGGAGGCGCTGAAAGACGTGCCGGACGACCAGCGTGGTGCGCAGTTCGTGTGCGTGTTGGCGCTGGTACGCCACGCCGACGACCCATTGCCGATCCTCTGTGAAGGGCTGTGGCACGGGCGCATTCTGCATGCCGCCAGCGGTGAACACGGCTTCGGCTATGACCCGCTGTTCTGGGTGCCGGAGCGCAACTGCTCGAGCGCCGAACTGGGCCCGACCGAGAAAAACCAGCTCAGCCACCGCGCCCGCGCCATGGTCCTGTTGCGGCAACGCCTGGGTCTGCAATGACCCACGACTCGCCTGCGCAGCCGCTGTTTCTCGGCGAGAGCGGCTTCTCGTCAGAGAGCCCGCGCCCTGCACTGCCGCACCTGCCGCCGCTGTCGCTGTACATCCATATTCCGTGGTGCGTGCGCAAATGCCCGTACTGCGACTTCAACTCGCACACCGCCAGCCCGGTGCTGCCGGAACAGGAATACGTCGACGCCCTGCTCGCCGACCTTGACCTTGACCTGCCGCACGTCTATGGCCGCGAGCTGCAATCGATCTTCTTTGGTGGGGGTACGCCAAGCCTGTTCAGCGCCGATGCGCTGGGGCGCCTGCTAAAAGGCGTCGAACAGCGCATCCGCTTTGCCAGCGACATCGAGATCACCCTGGAAGCCAACCCCGGCACCTTCGAACAGGCCAAGTTCAGCGCCTATCGCGGCTTGGGCATCAATCGACTGTCGATCGGCATCCAGAGCTTCGAAGAGTCCAAACTCAAGGCGCTGGGCCGCATTCACAACGGCGACGAAGCGATTCGTGCTGCCGACATGGCGCGCCAGGCCGGTTTCGACAACTTCAATCTGGACCTGATGCACGGCCTGCCGGATCAATCCCAAGACGAAGCGCTGGCTGATCTGCGCCAGGCCATTGCCCTCGCACCGACCCACCTGTCCTGGTATCAACTGACCCTGGAGCCCAACACGGTATTCTGGAATCAGCCACCGGTGCTGCCCGAAGACGACATTCTCTGGGACATTCAGGAAACCGGACAGCAGTTGCTGGCCACTCATGGCTACGCGCAATACGAAGTGTCGGCTTATGCACAGCCCGGGAAACCGGCGCGGCATAACCTCAACTATTGGGCGTTCGGTGATTTCATCGGCATCGGCGCAGGCGCACACGGCAAGCTGAGCCACCCGGACGGGCGCATCATGCGCACCTGGAAAACCCGGCTGCCCAAGGATTACCTGAATCCGGACAAGCCGTTTCAGGCCGGTTCCAAGCTGTTGCCGCTCGATGAATTACCGTTCGAATTCCTGATGAACGCACTGCGACTGACAAATGGTGTGGACGCTGCGTTATTTCGCGAAAGAACCGGTCTAAGCCTCGATTCGCTGGCCGAGGCGCGTCGACAGGCTGAACAAAAGGGGTTGCTGCACCAGGACCCGACACGCCTGATCGCCACGCCACAAGGCCAGCTGTTCCTCAACGACCTGCTGCAATACTTTCTGATCTAAGGACCCTGCATGGATTTCGTACTCGATTTGCTCGCCACCGTCTCGCGCTGGAGCCGCAGCAATCTCTCGGAAATCGCGCTCGCGTTGGTGGGCTGCCTGCTGGTGCTGTTCGGCTCGGACATCAAAGGCTGGCTGGAACAGCGAATCAGCGGCATTACCGGAGCCCTGCGCATCCCGCTCATCGCCCTGCTGTGCGCAGTCGGCAGTGGCGCAGCGCTGATCTACGCCACGCCGTGGGTGGTACGCGGCCTCAGCCAGTTCAACAACTACAGCCTGGCGCCAGTGCTGCTGGTGGTGCTGGTGTTGATCGGGGTGATTGCGGACAGGAAGTGAGCCTTTTCTGGATCAACCTTCTGTCGCACTACTGAACGATGAGGCAACTGGCAAACGTGCATGCCCCGGATTTTCCGGTAAATGTCACAAACTTTATGCTCGGTGTGCCACTGACAGGCGTGATACTCAGTGGGTAAGTGGCGGCGCTACTGACGACGTAGGTGCCTTTGCTCGCCACGTCCTGCTTCACGCCCTTCTGTATGACGTAGATCGCGAACGCACTGTTATTGCGTACCTGTACCGCAGTATCCACTTCCTGAGGCGGCGCAACTTGAGCAGTATCGGGGGGCGGCGCTGTTTCGTTCTGGACAGCGTCTGTTGAATCGAGTGCGTATGCGCCGAGGCAGACGCTCATGAACAATGTTGGTGCCAATAGCCATGCTTTCATCACGCTCTCCATAAAAGTCGATAGCGGTTAACCGCGGCAGATCACACGCGGCTATTGGCCCAATATATAGCGCCCACGCGCGCTCGACAGCTGTCAGAAATAGCAGTAAGAAAGCCCGCCGGTCGTTCTCTCCAGACAAAAAAACACCCCGACTGGCGGGGTGTTTTCGCTGCGTCGCCGAACGTTACGGCACCAGCTTGTCCAGCAACGCCTTGTCACGCACCGCGCCCTTGTCGGCGCTGGTCGCCAGCAGGGCATAGGCCTTGAGGGCGGTGGTCACTTTGCGTGGACGCGACTCGACAGGCTTCCAGCCTTTCTTGTCCTGTTCGGCGCGACGCTCGGCCATTTCGGCATCGTCAATCAGCAGGTTGATCGAGCGGTTGGGGATGTCGATCAGCACCTTGTCACCGTCGCGCACCAGACCGATCGCTCCGCCTGCCGCAGCTTCCGGTGAGGCGTGACCAATGGACAGGCCGGACGTACCGCCCGAGAAGCGGCCGTCAGTCAGCAGCGCACAATCCTTGCCCAGTCCCTTGGACTTCAAGTAGGACGTCGGGTAGAGCATTTCCTGCATGCCCGGACCGCCTTTCGGGCCTTCGTAGCGGATGATGACAATGTCGCCCGCTTTGACTTCGTCAGCGAGAATCCCGCGCACCGCGCTGTCCTGGCTTTCGAAGATCTTCGCGTTGCCTTCGAAGACGTGGATCGACTCGTCGACACCAGCGGTTTTCACCACGCAGCCGTCCAGTGCGATGTTGCCGTACAGCACGGCCAGGCCACCTTCTTGTGAATAGGCGTGCTCGACACTGCGGATGCAGCCGTTTTCACGGTCGTCATCCAGGCTTTCCCAGCGGGTCGACTGGCTGAACGCGGTCTGCGTCGGGATGCCCGCCGGGCCTGCCTTGAAGAAGGTGTGCACGGCTTCGTCGTCCGTCTGGGTGATGTCCCA
This sequence comes from Pseudomonas syringae KCTC 12500, assembly GCF_000507185.2. Lineage (NCBI taxonomy): Bacteria > Pseudomonadati > Pseudomonadota > Gammaproteobacteria > Pseudomonadales > Pseudomonadaceae > Pseudomonas > Pseudomonas syringae. Next base: position 2,933,075 of record NZ_AYTM02000002.1, on the reverse strand, counting down.
TTTGGCGATGCCTTCGGCCAGGGTCTTGCTGTGTACGGTCGGCAGGTCGGTGTGCAGCAGACCGCCACGGGCCAGCTCGCCGAGGATGCTGAAGATCCCGCCCGCGCGGTGCACGTCTTCCATGTGGTACTTCTGGATGTTCGGCGCGACCTTGCACAGCTGCGGCACCTTGCGCGACAGATGATCAATGTGGCGCAGGTCGAAGTCGATCTCGGCTTCCTGAGCCGCCGCCAGCAAGTGCAGGATGGTGTTGGTCGAACCGCCCATGGCGATGTCCAGCGTCATGGCGTTCTCGAACGCCTTGAAGTTGGCGATGTTGCGCGGCAACACCGAGTCATCGTTTTCCTTGTAGTACTGACGGCACAGGTCAACGATGGTGCGGCCGGCCTGCAGGAACAGTTGCTCGCGGTCGCTGTGGGTGGCGAGTGCGGAACCGTTGCCTGGCAGGGCCAGGCCCAGTGCTTCGGTCAGGCAGTTCATCGAGTTGGCGGTGAACATGCCGGAACACGACCCGCAGGTCGGACAGGCGCTGCGCTCGTACTCGGCGACTTTTTCATCGCTGGCGGTCGAATCGGCGGCGATGACCATCGCATCGACCAGATCCAGGCCGTGGCTGGCCAGCTTGGTCTTGCCCGCTTCCATTGGCCCGCCGGAGACGAAGATCACCGGAATGTTCAGGCGCAACGACGCCATCAGCATGCCCGGGGTGATCTTGTCGCAGTTGGAAATGCACACGATGGCGTCGGCGCAATGCGCGTTGACCATGTATTCGACCGAGTCGGCGATGATCTCGCGGCTCGGCAGCGAATAGAGCATGCCGTCGTGGCCCATGGCGATGCCGTCGTCGACCGCAATGGTGTTGAATTCCTTGGCCACGCCACCGGCGCGTTCGACTTCACGCGCGACCAGCTGGCCCATGTCCTTTAGGTGGACATGGCCCGGTACGAACTGGGTGAAGGAGTTGGCGATGGCGATGATCGGTTTCTTGAAATCTTCGTCTTTCATGCCCGTGGCGCGCCACAGGGCACGGGCGCCGGCCATGTTGCGGCCGTGGGTAGACGTTTTCGAGCGGTAATCAGGCATTGGAGCACTCCGGCAAACATTAAGGCTATCAGGAAGGGAGTGAGCTTCTATTGACGTCGCAGGCGTGCGGCAGTGACCGCAGGCAGCGAAGAAACCGAACACCACGGGATCACCGTGTACTCGGCCTGAGCTCATAAACCCGCCGGGGGATGACTGGCGATGAATAACGCCGATTCTACACCGCCGAATCATTCGATGGGGTCCGAATATCGCCACCGGCCATGCGCTGCAAATCCCGGTGGACAAAAGGCTATCAGCCCATCTATCTTCCTCGGCAGGCCGCCTCATGTGGCCACGTCGCTCGGACGGTTCCGGGCGCTTACGTACGCGAGATACTCATGGCAGACCAAGGTTCGCCGCGCCGCTTTGCGCGCATCGATCGACTCCCCCCTTACGTGTTCAACATCACCGCCGAGCTGAAAATGGCTGCTCGTCGTCGCGGTGAGGACATTATCGACCTGAGCATGGGCAACCCCGATGGGGCCACACCGCCGCACATTGTCGAAAAACTGATCACCGTCGCCCAGCGCGAAGACACCCACGGCTACTCCACCTCGCGCGGCATTCCACGCCTGCGTCGGGCGATTTCCAACTGGTACAAGAAGCGCTACGAGGTCGACATCGACCCCGAAAGCGAAGCGATCGTGACCATTGGTTCCAAGGAAGGCCTGGCCCACCTGATGCTCGCCACGCTGGATCAGGGCGACACGGTGCTGGTGCCCAACCCCAGTTACCCGATCCACATCTACGGTGCCGTGATTGCCGGCGCCCAGGTGCGATCGGTGCCGCTGGTGCCAGGCGTGGACTTCTTCGACGAACTGGAAAAAGCCATTCGCGGCTCGATCCCCAAGCCGAAGATGATGATTCTGGGCTTCCCGTCCAACCCGACCGCGCAATGCGTGGAGCTGGATTTCTTCGAGCGCGTGGTGGCCCTGGCCAAACAGTACGACGTGCTGGTGGTGCATGATCTGGCGTACGCCGATATCGTCTACGATGGCTGGAAAGCCCCGTCGATCATGCAGGTGCCGGGTGCCAAGGACATTGCCGTCGAGTTCTTCACCCTGTCCAAGAGCTACAACATGGCAGGCTGGCGGATTGGCTTCATGGTCGGCAACCCCGAGCTGGTGAATGCACTGGCGCGGATCAAGAGTTACCACGACTACGGTACCTTCACGCCACTGCAGGTGGCGGCGATTGCCGCACTGGAAGGCGACCAGCAATGCGTGCTCGACATTGCCGAGCAGTATCGCCAGCGCCGCAATGTGCTGGTCAAGGGCTTGCACGAGCTGGGCTGGATGGTCGAGAACCCCAAGGCTTCGATGTACGTCTGGGCGAAGATCCCCCAAGCTTATGCACACCTGGGTTCGCTGGAGTTCGCCAAGAAGCTGCTGGCCGAAGCCAAGGTCTGTGTCTCGCCGGGCATCGGTTTCGGCGAGTACGGCGACGATCACGTGCGCTTCGCCCTGATCGAGAATCAGGACCGCATCCGCCAGGCCGTTCGTGGCATCCGCAGCATGTTCAGGGCCGACGACAAGCTCAAGTCCTGAGTGCCTTCTGATACACCGCGCCTGCTGACCGACTGCGCTCGGCAGGCGCGGACGCTGCAGCCGACTGCCTGCCCACACCTGACCGACAGTCGCCTCGGCAATTTTTGATTTCTGCAAATCGCTGCAGACCGGTATGATCGCGCGCCCCGATACACCCGGAAGCCTGACATAAAATGAAACCCACCTTGATCGCCGCCGCAGAACTCGATCGCATCGACACCTGGGCCAAATACTCCAGCCACATGTGCGGGGGCTGCGTGTCCAGTTGCTGCACGTTGCCGGTCGAAGTGAAGATCAAGGACCTGATCCGCATCGGCATCGTCGATGAGTTCGAACGCGGCGACCCGGCGAAGAACATCGCCAAGCGGCTGCAGAAAGAAGGCATCGTCGAGCGCTACAACCAGAAGTCCGAGATCTTAACCTTGCAGCGCATGAGCAACAACGACTGCCTGTACCTGGACCGCAAAAGCCGCCTGTGCACCATCTATGACAAGCGCCCGGACACCTGCCGCAACCACCCGAAAGTCGGGCCGCGCCCCGGTTATTGCGCGTACAAGCCCAAAGAAGTCGTGCGTCAGGAAAGCGGCTCACTGCGAAATGCCACCAGCGCGCCAGTGCCGAAATTCTGATTCGTGAAAGACGGCGCAGCACGCCGAACATCATGGTTTTCAATCAAGCCCCGCACAGGGGCTTTTTTGTGCACGATGGAAAAAGCCTATCGATGTTAAATTTTGTGAAAAATAAAAATACTTAACATTATTTACTCATTGATTCACTATCCGATTCACAGATCAGAACAATAACGTCCGAATGCCGGCTTCACAGGCATCGGCACTGACTTCGAGGATTACTGCATGACTGGCAAGAACGTTGGCGTTATCGGCCTGGGTGCGATGGGTCTGGGCATTGCCCGCTCGTTGCTACGTAGCGGCTTCACTGTGCATGCCTGTGATGTGCGCACCAGCGTGACCGAAGCATTCGCCCAGGAAGGCGGGGTTGCCTGTGATTCTCCGGCCAGCATGGCCGCTGCCTGCGATGTGATCATCACCGTTGTGGTCAACGCCGAGCAGACCGAAACCGTGCTGTTTGGCGAGAACGGCGCCATTGCCGCGCTACGTCCGGGCTGCCTGGTCATCGGTTGCGCCACCGTCGCGCCCACCTTCGCCGTCGAACTGGGCGAGCGTCTGGCCGCACAGAACCTGCTGTACCTTGATGCGCCTATCTCCGGCGGTGCCGCCAAGGCTGCCGCTGGCCAAATGACCATGATGACCTCCGGCCCGGCCGAGTCCTACGCCAAGGCAGAAGCCATCCTCAACGGCATGGCCGGCAAGGTCTATCGCCTGGGCGACGTCCACGGTCTGGGCTCGAAAGTCAAAATCATCAATCAGCTTCTCGCTGGCGTACACATCGCAGCCAGCGCCGAAGCCATGGCCCTCGGCCTGCGCGAAGGTGTCGACGCTGACGCGCTGTATGAAGTGATCACCAACAGTGCCGGTAACTCGTGGATGTTCGAGAACCGCGTGCCGCACATCCTCAATGCCGATTACACGCCGCTGTCGGCCGTGGACATCTTCGTCAAGGACCTGGGTCTGGTGCTGGATACCGCACGCAGCAGCAAATTCCCGCTGCCACTCTCGGCCACCGCGCACCAGATGTTCATGCAGGCATCCAGCGCCGGCTTCGGTCGTGAAGATGACTCGGCCGTGATCAAGATTTTCCCGGGCATCGAGTTGCCGAAAGCCAAGCCAGAAAAAGCCTGAGGAGCGACTGATGAGCCTGAATAACGCTCGCCCGCTGCTGGGCTGCATTGCCGATGACTTCACCGGCGCCACCGACCTGGCCAACATGCTGGTGCGGGGCGGCATGCGCACCGTGCAGAGCATTGGCATCCCCAGCGCCGAGATGGCTGCCGGTCTGGACGCCGACGCGATTGTCATCGCGCTGAAATCGCGTACCACGCCCAGCGCCGACGCGGTGGCTGAATCCCTGGCGGCTCTGGAATGGCTGCGCGAGCGCGGCTGCGAGCAGATTTTCTTCAAATACTGCTCGACCTTCGATTCCACTGCCGCGGGCAACATCGGCCAGGTCAGCGAAGCACTGCTGGAGCAACTGGGCAGCGATTTCACCCTCGCCTGCCCGGCCTTCCCGGAAAACGGCCGCACGATCTTCCGTGGTCACCTGTTCGTGCAGGACCAGTTGCTCAGCGAATCGGGCATGCAGAACCACCCGCTGACGCCCATGACCGATGCCAATCTGGTGCGTGTGCTGCAAGCGCAGACCCGCCACAAGGTCGGCCTGTTGCGCTATGACAGCATTGCCCAGGGCGTCGAAGGCGTGCGTAACAGAATTGCCGAGCTGCGCGCCGAAGGTGTGAGCATGGCAATTGCCGATGCCCTGTCGGATGCGGATTTGTACACCTTGGGCGAAGCCTGCGCCGACTTGCCGCTGCTGACCGGTGGCTCGGGGCTGGCGCTGGGCCTGCCGGGCAACTTCCGCAAAGCGGGCAAGCTGCGCGATATCGATGCCGCCAAACAGGTCGCCATCAGTGGCGGCGAAGTGGTACTGGCGGGTAGCGCATCGGTCGCCACCAATGGTCAGGTTGCGGCCTGGCTGGAAGCTGATCGCCCTGCGCTGCGCATCAATCCGCTGGACCTGGCCGCTGGCAAGCCAGTGGTCGAGCAGGCGCTGGCCTTCGCCAAAGATGCCGGGCAGACCGTATTGATCTACGCCACCAGCACCCCGGACGAAGTCAAAGCCGTGCAGAAAGAACTGGGCGTTGAACGCTCCGGGGCCATGGTCGAAGCCGCACTTGGTGAAATCGCCAAAGGGCTGCTGGACGCAGGCGTACGCCGTTTCGTGGTGGCCGGTGGCGAAACCTCCGGTGCCGTGGTTCAGGCACTGGGCGTGCAGTTGCTGCAAATCGGCGCACAGATCGATCCGGGCGTTCCGGCCACCGTGAGCAGCGGCGCACAACCGCTGGCCCTGGCCCTCAAATCCGGCAACTTCGGTGCGCGCGACTTCTTCGCCAAGGCGCTCAAGCAACTGGCGGGGGTTGCCTGATGATCGATGAAAACGCACTGCGTCAGGAAATCTGCGACGTCGGCCGTTTGCTGTATGGCCGTGGCTATACGGTTGGCAGCGCCGGCAACATCAGCGCACGACTCGACGACGGCTGGCTGATTACCCCGACCGACGCCTGCCTGGGCCGCATGGACCCGGCCGATATTGCCAAGGTCAATCTGGCCGGTGAATGGGTGTCCGGCAGCAAGCCGTCCAAGACCCTGGCCCTGCACCGCGAAGTCTACGACCGCAACCCGCAGGTCGGCGGCGTGGTGCACACGCACTCGACGCATCTGGTCGCCTTGACCCTGGCCGGGGTGTGGCAGGAAGACGACATTCTTCCACCACTGACGCCGTATCAGGTCATGAAGGTTGGGCACATCCCCTTGATCCCTTACGAACGTCCGGGCTCGCCGAAAGTCGCCGAGCGTGTGGCGGAACTGGCCAACAGCGTGCGCGGCGTGATGCTCGAGCGCCTCGGTCCGGTGGTCTGGGAAAGCTCGGTGGCCAAGGCTTGCTATGCCCTGGAAGAGCTGGAAGAGACTGCCCGCCTGTGGCTGATGAGCAACCCCAAACCTGCACCGCTGGACCCGGCGGCGCTTGAAGAGCTGCGTCAGGTGTTCGGCGCCAGGTGGTAACGAACACACGGTGATCGGGGAGTGCATTGCGCCTCCCGGTCGAACAACAATAACAACAGGAATCGAGAGCATGACTCACCCCTACCCCGCTGTTTCGTTGTCAGCCTTTACCGCTATTGACCGGAGTGCGCGGGTATGACGCCGCTCATGTTGATGGTCGTGGCCGGTGCGGGCATCGCACTGCTGTTGTTTCTGGTGCTCAAGTACAAATTCCAGCCCTTTGTCGCCCTGATGCTGGTCAGCATTATCGTGGCGCTGGTCGCCGGCGTTAAACCGGCCGACCTGGTTGCCACCATCGAAGGCGGCATGGGCAAGACGCTCGGCCATATCGCGATCATCATCGCCTTGGGTGCAATGATCGGGCGCATCATCGAGCTGTCCGGCGGGGCCGAAGCGCTGGCCAAGACCCTGATCAACCGCTTCGGCAACAGGCGCACGCCTCTGGCGCTGACCGTTGCCGGCTTCATGGTCGGTATTCCGGTGTTCTTCGAGGTCGGCGTGATCATCCTCATGCCGCTGGCCTACGGTGTCGCACGGGCGGCACGCAAGCCGCTGCTGATTTTCGCGCTGCCGATGTGCGCCGCACTGCTCGCCGTGCATGCGTTTCTGCCGCCGCATCCGGGTGCTGTCGCCGCCGCCAGCCAGTTGGGCGCGGACCTGGGCCGGGTGCTGATGCTGGGCATTCCGATCGTTGCCGTGCTGTGCATGATCGGCTACTTCGTCGCGGGTCGCATGACCCGCAAGACTTACCCGATGACCGATGACATCCGTACCGAAGTCTATGGCCCGCATGTGACCAACGAAGATCTGGAAGCCTGGGCGCGCAACGATTATTCCGCTGTGCGCGAAGCGACCGAAACCCGAACAATGGACGTCGAAGAGAGCGCCAGCAGCCTGGCAAGCAAGCTGCCGCCCGCGCCCGCACCGGGTTTCGGACTGATCATCGCGCTGATCCTGCTGCCGATCGTGCTGATTCTGATGGGCACGCTGGCCACTACCATGTTGCCGGACACTTCCACGCTGCGTGCTGTGCTGACCGTGCTCGGCGCGCCTCTGGTTGCGCTGCTGATCGATACTCTGTTGTGCGCCTGGCTGCTGGGCTCGCGTCGCGGCTGGAGCCGTACTCAGGTGTCCGATGTGATCGGCTCGGCCTTGCCGGGTGTGGCGATGGTGATCCTGATTGCCGGCGCCGGTGGCGTATTCGGCAAGGTGCTGGTCGACACCGGCATTGGTGCCGTGGTCTCCGAGGCGCTGCGCAACACCGGTCTGCCGGTACTCGCGCTGGGCTTCCTGTTGACCCTGCTGCTGCGCGCCGTTCAAGGATCGACCACCGTTGCACTGGTCACCACCGCAGGCATTCTCAGCCCGCTGATCGCCACGCTGGACCTGAGCGCCAACCACCTGGCCCTGCTGTGTCTGGCCATGGGCGGTGGCGGTCTGGCCATGTCGCACATCAACGATGCCGGTTACTGGATGTTCACCAAGCTGGCGGGCCTCAACGTCGCCGACGGCTTGCGCACCTGGACTGTACTGGTCACGCTGCTTGGCACACTGGGCTTCGTGATCACCCTGCTGCTTTGGCCATTCGTCTGACCTTTTGAAGACTGGAGTTAACATGCCTCGTTTTGCCGCCAACCTCAGCATGCTGTACCCGCAGCATGATTTTCTTGAGCGCTTTGCCGCAGCCGCTGCCGATGGTTTCGGCGCGGTCGAGTATCTGTTCCCTTACGCCTACAGCACTCAGGAACTCAAGCAGCGCCTGAGCGACAACGGTCTGGTGCAGGCGCTGTTCAACGCTCCGCCGGGCGACTGGGAGGCAGGCGAGCGAGGCATTGCCACGCTGCCGGGCCGCGAAACGGAATTTCGCAGCGGTATCGAGCGGGCGCTGGAATATGCGCAGGTGCTGGGCAATGACCGTGTGCACGTCATGGCCGGCCTGCTGCCCAATGAAAGCTTGCGTGAGCGTCATCAGGCGGTCTACCTGGAAAACCTGGCGTTCGCGGCTGAGCAAGCCAAGGGCGCAGGCGTCACCATTCTCATCGAGCCGATCAACACCCGCGACATGCCGGGCTTCTTCCTCAACCGTCAGGATCAGGCACAGGACATCTGCAAGCTGGTGGGCGCCGACAACCTGAAAGTGCAGTTCGACTGCTATCACTGCCAGATCGTCGAAGGCGACCTGACCAGCAAGCTGCGTCGTGACTTTGCAGGCATTGGCCACATCCAGATCGCCGGGGTGCCGGATCGCCATGAGCCGGACCTGGGTGAGCTGAACTACGAGCACCTGTTCAACGTCATCGACGAACTGGGCTACAGCGGCTGGATCGGTTGCGAATATCGCCCGAAAGGCGATACCAGCGCGGGGCTCGCGTGGTTGCGCGCGTTGCAGGCCAGGGGCTGAAACCTGCTTTTATGGATGACGCGGAGCGTCATGAAAGGCATTCCCACGCGGAGCGTGAGGAACGATCATTCTGTAACGGTCGTGTCGGACGCTATGCGTCCGATGTTCAGCGACCTGAGCGTCAGTCCTCTACGTCGAACTGGTCCTTGATGTAGCGGATTTCAGTCCGGCCATGCGGCGCAGGCTGGCCGTCTTCGTCGAGGTTGACGAAGACGATCTTGTCGACGGTCAAAATGCTTTTGCGGGTGATCTTGTTGCGCACCTGGCATTTGAGGGTGATCGAGGTGCGACCGAAATCCGTGGCGGTGATGCCCAGTTCGATGATGTCGCCCTGACGCGAGGCACTGACGAAGTTGATTTCAGAGATGTACTTGGTGACCACCCGCTGATTACCCAGTTGAACGATCGCGTAGATCGCCGCCTCTTCATCGATCCAGCGCAGCAGGCTGCCGCCGAACAATGTGCCGTTGGGGTTGAGGTCTTCGGGCTTTACCCACTTGCGGGTGTGGAAATTCATAGTCACTCCTGAGCGTCTGGCCGATGGATAGCTGCATGATGGCAGAGCTGGCGACCCGCGCCCATGCCTGCGTCATAGCGACTGTGCATCGACCCTATTACAGAAAGATGGTAATTGGATGGCCTTTAAACCGACAGAAAGCCTTGGGTAGAATCGCGAGCACCGCTATACTGCCAAACGTTTCAAAACGGTCATCTACGCTTGATACCGTTCCCGCCACCTGTCCGAGGGGCGCTGCAGCAGGTTTTCCCTGTCAGGCTCGGATGGGGCGTTGTTTGCCAGGACGATCCTCGACCGGCAAACCTTAAACGCACAACGGCGCCCATTCGCATTTTTATGGAATGGAGACTCTCAATGAGTGCTGTAATGACGCCCGCAGAATTCAATGACTACAAGGTTGCCGATATTTCCCTGGCTGCCTGGGGCCGCCGCGAAACCATCATCGCCGAATCCGAAATGCCTGCCCTGATGGGTCTGCGTCGCAAATACGCCGGTGATCAGCCGCTGAAAGGCGCGAAGATTCTCGGCTGCATCCACATGACCATTCAGACCGCCGTACTGATCGAAACCCTGGTTGCCCTCGGTGCCGAAGTTCGCTGGTCGTCGTGCAACATTTTCTCCACTCAGGACCAGGCTGCTGCGGCCATCGCTGCTGCCGGCATTCCTGTGTTCGCCTGGAAAGGCGAAACCGAAGAAGAGTACGAGTGGTGCATCGAGCAGACCATCCTCAAGGATGGCCAGCCATGGGACGCCAACATGATCCTCGACGACGGCGGCGACCTGACCGAGATCATCCACAAGAAATACCCGGCGATGCTGGACAAGATCCACGGCGTCACCGAAGAAACCACCACTGGCGTGCACCGCCTGCTGGACATGCTGGCCAAGGGCGAGCTGAAAATCCCGGCCATCAACGTCAACGACTCGGTGACCAAGAGCAAGAACGACAACAAGTACGGCTGCCGTCACAGCCTGAACGACGCCATCAAGCGCGGCACCGACCACTTGCTGTCCGGCAAGCAGGCGCTGGTGATCGGCTATGGTGACGTGGGCAAGGGCTCGGCTCAGTCCCTGCGTCAGGAAGGCATGATCGTCAAAGTGACCGAAGTCGACCCGATCTGCGCCATGCAGGCCTGCATGGACGGTTTCGAGCTGGTCTCGCCGTTCATCGACGGTGAAAACGACGGCACCGAAGCGAGCATCGACAAGGCCCTGCTGGGCAAGATCGATCTGATCGTGACCACCACCGGTAACGTCAACGTTTGCGACTCCAACATGCTCAAGGCGCTGAAAAAGCGTGCTGTGGTGTGCAACATCGGTCACTTCGACAACGAAATCGACACCGCTTTCATGCGCAAGAACTGGGCATGGGAAGAAGTGAAGCCACAGGTTCACAAGATCCATCGTACCGGCCCAGGCTCGTTCGACGCACAGAACGACGACTACCTGATCCTGCTGGCCGAAGGCCGTCTGGTAAACCTGGGTAACGCCACTGGCCACCCAAGCCGCATCATGGATGGCTCGTTCGCCAACCAGGTTCTGGCGCAGATCTTCCTCTTCGAGCAGAAGTACGCCGACCTGGCACCTGCCAAGAAAGCCGAGCGTCTGACCGTTGAAGTACTGCCGAAGAAGCTCGACGAAGAAGTGGCCCTGGAAATGGTCCGCGGCTTCGGTGGCGTTGTGACCAAGCTGACCAAGACCCAGGCCGATTACATCGGCGTGACCGTCGAAGGTCCGTTCAAGCCAGACGCTTATCGCTATTGATAGATAGCTGCAAGCGATAAGCTTCAAGCTGCAAGCAAGTGCATTTCTCTTGTTTGCAGCTTGAGCTTGACGCTCGTTTCTTTATCGTTATTACACAGCCGTGAGCGGTAAGCATAAGGCTGCAGAGCCAGGCATACAGCCCTCTTGCAGCTTGTAGCTTGCAGCTAAAAGCTGGAGGCCTCCTCCCCCATGTCTCAAGAACGCCGCTTCAGCTTCGAGTTCTTTCCTACCAAAACCGACGCTGGACACGAAAAGCTGCTGACCGTCGCTCGTCAGTTGGCCACGTACAACCCCGATTTTTTCTCCTGCACCTATGGTGCCGGTGGCTCGACCCGCGACCGCACGCTCAATACCGTGCTACAGCTGGAAAACGAGATCAAAGTCCCTGCTGCGCCGCATTTGTCCTGCGTGGGCGACAGCAAGGACGACCTGCGCAACCTGTTGGCGCAGTACAAGGATGCGGGCATCAAACGCATCGTGGCACTGCGCGGCGACCTGCCTTCCGGCATGGGCATGGCCAGCGGTGAGCTGCGTCACGCCAATGACCTGGTGAGCTTCATTCGCCAGGAAAGCGGCAGCCATTTCCACATTGAAGTCGCCGCCTACCCGGAAATGCATCCGCAGGCGCGCAATTTCGAAGACGACCTCAAGCACTTCGTCAACAAGGCCAATGCCGGCGCCGACAGTGCGATCACGCAGTACTTCTTCAACGCCGACAGCTATTTCAACTTCGTCGAGCGGGTCGAGAAGATGGGCGTCAGCATTCCGATCGTGCCGGGCATTATGCCGATCACCAACTACAGCAAGCTGGCGCGTTTCTCGGATGCCTGCGGTGCGGAAATCCCGCGCTGGATCCGTAAACAGCTGGAAGCCTACGGCGATGACGTGCAAAGCATCCAGGCGTTTGGCGAAGAAGTCATCACGCAGATGTGCGAACGACTGCTGCAAGGCGGCGCCCCCGGTCTGCACTTCTACACGCTGAACCAGGCAGAACCGAGCCTGGCGGTGTGGAACAACCTGCAACTGCCACGCTGAAAACGGCTGTGGCACCGCGATCCAACCGGCAGTTTCCGGGGGATCGCGGCCTCATACACCGTTGGGCAGCAGGAAAGCGGCGTATTGCGCTCGCTCTGTTATACTCCAGCCTTCCCGCCAGGCTTACGCCCGGACGCCCGGTCTTGCAATCGTCATCCGTTCACGCCAACAGCGCAATTTTCATCAAGCGCAGACGTCACGGAATGCACTGAAGACCCGGCAGGACCGGACGGGATCGCGTTGTCTTTACACGCCATTCGCGCCAGGCAAGACATCCCTTGAGCTTAAGCTCCAACAGAACAGGATTACTCATGTCCTTTGCTTCCCTCGGTCTCTCCGAGGCTTTAGTCCGCGCCATCGAGGCAGCGGGCTATACCCAGCCTACCCCCGTGCAACAGCGGGCCATTCCCGCCGTGTTGCAAGGTCGCGACCTGATGGTTGCGGCACAGACCGGTACTGGTAAAACCGGTGGTTTCGCCCTCCCTATTCTGGAGCGGCTGTTTCCCAATGGTGTTCCGGACAAATCCCAGCGTCACGGCCCGCGTCAACCACGCGTCCTGGTCCTGACCCCGACCCGCGAACTGGCCGCACAGGTGCACGAGAGCTTCAAGCTCTATGCCCGCGACCTGAAGTTCGTCAGCGCCTGCATCTTCGGCGGCGTCGGCATGAACCCGCAGGTTCAGGCCATGTCCCGTGGTGTGGACGTCCTGGTGGCCTGCCCTGGCCGCCTGCTCGACCTGGCCGGTCAAGGCAGTGTCGACCTCTCCCACGTCGAAATCCTGGTGCTCGATGAAGCAGACCGGATGCTCGACATGGGCTTCGTGCATGACGTCAAGAAGGTTCTCGCGCGGCTGCCGGCCAAGCGCCAGAACCTGCTGTTCTCGGCTACCTTCTCCAATGACATCACGTCGTTGGCCGGCAAGCTGCTGCACAACCCCGAGCGCATCGAAGTCACGCCGCCGAACACCACGGTCGAGCGTATCGAGCAACGGGTTTTCCGCCTGGCAGCCAACCACAAGCGTTCGCTGCTGGCGCACCTGATTACCGTCGGTGCCTGGGAACAGGTGCTGGTCTTCACCCGCACCAAGCACGGTGCCAACCGTCTGGCCGAGTACTTGGACAAGCACGGCCTTGCGGCTGTCGCGATCCACGGCAACAAGAGCCAGAACGCCCGGACCAAGGCGCTGGCCGACTTCAAGGCAGGCGATGTACGCATCATGGTCGCGACCGATATCGCCGCACGCGGCCTGGATATCGATCAGTTGCCGCATGTCGTCAACTTCGAGCTACCCAACGTCGACGAAGACTACGTTCACCGTATCGGGCGTACCGGCCGTGCCGGTCGCTCTGGTGAAGCCATTTCGCTGGTTGCGCCGGACGAAGAGAAGCTGCTCAAAAGCATCGAGCGCATGACCAAGCAGAAGATCGCCGACGGCGACCTGATGGGCTTCGACATCACTGCAGTCGAGGCTGAGAAGCCGGAAGTGCGTGAGCGTCCGGATGTTCGCAACTCGCGTGGCGCACGTCCTGCACGTGGCGATGGCGACAAGAACAACGGTGGTCGTCGCGACAAGGGCAAGGATAAAGGCAAGGAAAAACCTGCTGCTGCCTCCGCCACTGGCGAACGTCCTGCAAGGCAGCCACGCGAAAAAAAACCTCGTGAGGGCACGCCTCGCAGCGAACAGCGTGCATCGCAACCCGCCACACCGCGTCCGGCAGCCGATCGCGCCCCTGACGAGTTCCGTGACGATGAAGTAGACAACTTTGGCAACCGTGCTGACTACGTCAGTCCTTATCAGGGCAAAGGCCAGAACCGTGGTCGTCGCCCTGCTGCCGCGCCTGGCGCAGCCGCACCGGCCGCTGGCGGCGCTGCTCGCCCGGCCAATCCGGGTCGCCCTGCCGGTGGCGCTCGCAACGGCTCGGGCAGTGGCGCGCCAAAGCGCAACGGCTCGGGTTCATCGGCACCCCGCTCGCGTGATGGTCAGCCACGTGGCCGTCGCCCGGCACGTGAAGAGCAACCCTTGCCACGTGAAGGTCAGGAGCCAGTCGCACGCGCACCCCGCGACGGCCAGCCTCAGCCGAAGATCGTGCACAAGGAGTCCAAGATCGACCGCTTCCCTTCTGCCGAGCAACTGGACCAGTTGCCAAGCCGTCCACGCGGTGAAAAACCGGCCCTGCTGACCCGCAATCGCGACAGCTGACAGCCACGCAACACTAAAAACGCCCCGACTTGCTCGGGGCGTTTTTGTTTGTTGTATCGATGATCGTCGTGCGAGATGATCGCTCCCGCACTCTGCGTATACGTAAATCTGTTTTTGATTCTGGCCGAAGGCCGTAGGAGCGAACTTGTTCGCGAAGGCTTCAGCTCAGACGATGCATTTTCGGTGAATATACAGGCCCTTTCGCGAACAAGCGAAGCGTCGCCCGGTCCGCTCCCACGCCCTGCGGGCAGAAACCTGAAAGCGCCGTCCTCCGAGCTTTTCAGGGCTTGTATATGAAGATAAGCGCTCCGCGTAGTAGCGCAGCCTTGGACGCTCCGCGTTCGATCCAGGGCAGCACCAACAAAAACGCCGACCCAAGGGTCGGCGTTCTGTCGATCAAGCGTGCAATTACTTCTTCTGTACGCCTTCGAAGCTGATGTCCAGATCCAGCGTCTGCGACGTCGGGCCTGGGCCTTTGATGCCGAAGTCGTTCAGATTCAGCGTCGAAGTACCGTTGAAGCCGGCACGGTAGCCGCCCCATGGATCCTTGCCTTCGCCGTTGAAGGTTGCCTTGATGACGATTGGCTTGGTCACGCCGTGCAGGGTCAGGTCGCCAGTGACGTCAGCCGTTTTCTCGCCAGTCGATTTGACTGCGGTGGAAACGAATTTGGCCTCAGGGTATTTGGCAACGTCCAGGAAGTCTTTGCTGGAGATGTGTTTGTCGCGCTCAGCGTGGTTGGTGAACAGGCTGGCGGTTTTCAGATCGACGTTGATTTTACTGGCTTCAGGCTTGGCAGCATCGAAGCTGAACGTGCCGTCCCAGTCCTTGAAGGTACCGTGGATGAAGCTGTAACCCAGGTGGCTGATCTTGAAGTCAACGAATGCGTGTTGACCTTCCTTGTCGATAACGTAGTCGGCAGCCATGGCCTGGCCAGCAGACAACAATGCGGTACCCAGAGCCAGAGCGGCGAGAGACTTCTTCAACATGCGTTTATTCCCGTTTTGGTTGAACAATCAATTACGACCCAGCATACGCTTGAGGGTCACATCGCGATCGATGAAGTGGTGTTTCAATGCAGCAAGACCATGGAGCCCCGCGAATATCACGATGACCCAGGCCAGATACAGGTGAATCCAGCCAGCCGTTTCTGCCTGATCAGGAAGGCCCGAAACCAGCGCGGGCACATCGAACAGGCCGAATATCGGAATCCCCACGCCATCGGCGGTGGAAATGAGATACCCGGCGAACATCACGGCAAACAGTGCGACGTACAAAAACAGATGGCCGAATGCGGCACCGATGCGCGTCAACTTACTGTAGCTGGTCAACGGCGGCGGTGGCGGACTGAGCAGACGCCAGACCACGCGGATCAACATGACCGCAAACAACGTGATGCCGATGCTCTTGTGCAGATCAGGACCCGCCTTGCGCCACGTGTCGTAGTAATCCAGCCCAACCATCCACAGCCCCAGCGCAAACACTCCAAACACGACAGCTGCCACACCCCAGTGCAGCACTATGCTGACCAGACCGTAGCGAGAGGATGAATTACGTAGCTGCATTACCAGTACCTTGTCAGAAGTGTTACCAGACTAGCTTTTTATCTATCGAATGAAAGCGCAAAATTTCGCTCGGACGCATCGAACAATACGATAGGTCTGGTGGGCAGTTCGTACCTCGATTCTGTTGCTTCCCTCAACACCTGAACCTCTGTTCAGCGGTGTCAGGCTGTCCGCGCTGCAGCAGCATCCCGATAATTTGCCGTCAGTAACACTTTGCAATGACCATCGGCCTTTCGATACCGATGAACGGCACGATCAGGCCCGACAAGGGCTACCCACAGGGATAGAACGAATCGAGCGCGCATAAAAAAAGGGATGCGGTATGAACCGCATCCCTTTCAGTCAGCCATCGGACGGTCAGTTATTGGCGTCTGCAGGCGCTGCTTCAGCAGGGGCCTTGGCTGGCGCCGGTTTGCTCTGAGCCTTTTTCGCGGCCTCTTTTTTGGCCGCTTCCTTCTTCGCAGCCTCTTTTTTAGCCGCTTCTTTCCTGGCCGCTTCCTTGCTTTGCACTTTCTTCGCAGGCTCAGCCTTGGTCGCTGGTTTCTTCGCTGGCTCGGCTTTTACCGGCGGTTTGGCAGGCTGGACAACCGGCGCAACCACGGGTGCCGGAGGGGCAGCCGGTGCAGGCGCTGGAGCAGGCTCTACAGCTTTCTCTGCCGGAGCAGGTGCCGGGGCCGGTTCTTCACCGCCACCGAACATGCGCGAGAAGAAACCTGGCTTGCCAGCCTGCGGCTTGGCAGGTTCAGCCGGTTTGTCGGAGGAACCGCCGAACAGGTTGCTGAAGAAATTGCCATCGGACTTCTGCGCAGCAGGGGCCGGTGCTTTCGGCGGTGCAACCTTGACCGGCTCGAACGACTTGCCAGCGGCCAGATCCTGCACCTGACCGGCTGCACGCTGACCGCTGCGCAGGGCGCCTTCCAGAGTGCCGGGGTACAAGGTGTCGGTGTGCTCGCCAGCAAAGGCTACGCGCAGGATCGGCCGTTCCCACAAGCGCCAGTATTTGCTGATCTGGCCGGGACCGAACGCCAGGTAAGAACCGCCGGTGGAAGGATCGACGCTGTAACGGCGGATTTCATAGCCGGTGTAGGCGCCGCGTGCCTCAGGGTAGAACGCATGCAGACGGATCAGCACCTGATCGACCATCTGCTTGTCACCGAAGGCCTGCATGATGCGTGCGTTGTCGCCAGACAGGTTGATCACCACGTTGGCGCCACCTTTAAGCGCCGGCTCTACCCACAACATGCCCAGACCGGTGTTACTGAACACTTCACCGGACATGCGCGCCTTGCTGTCCCAGACCGGAGTCTTGAACTTGAGCATGATCTGGTCGCGCCAGCCGTAGTTGGTACTCTTGATCGCGCCCATGTGCTGCGCGTCCAGTGCAGGCGTCATCTGGATCTTGCCCAGCGAACGCAACGGCACGGCCATCACTACATAGTCTGCTGTATAGCTGGTGGCGCCAGCCTTGACCGTGACCTTGTCCTTCTCTTGAATGACTGCCGTCACCGGCGAGTTGGTCTTGACGGTCTTGAGTTGCTTGACGAACGCCTGGGTCAGCACCGCACTGCCACCGGGCAGGCGCGCAGCACGCAAGTCACGCTCGTCGACCGAGCGATAAACCCGCGATTGCTGGGCGAGGTACAGCAGCGACAGGCGCGAAGGCTCGTCGTAGCGGGTACGGATCTGCTGATTGATTAACTGACGCGCAGTGACAGGCAGGTTCAGGCGGTCCAGCCAGTTGGCAACGTTGATCTGGTCGAGCGCAAACAGCGTGCTGTTGGACGCCGGGTTTTCCGGGTCGTCAACTGAACGCGCGAGGTTATCCAGCGTGTCGTTGTAGCGCTTGATGGCTTCGGCGGTCGCCGGCTGTTTGACGGCCAGGTCAGCCTGGGTGAAGTACACACCATCGATCAGGTAACTGGGCGTGCGCACGAATTCAGGCGCAGGCACGGTAGACAGCTTGAAGCTGTCCAGATAGCGGTTCAGCACAGGCTGAGCCTTGGTGTTGCCGATCCACTCGCTGGTCGCCAGACCGGAGCGGCCACCCAGGCTCGGCTTGGCTTCCAGCACCGTCACCTGCCAGCCTTTGGCCTGCAGTTCATAGGCGGCAGTCAAACCTGCCAGACCACCACCGACGACAATGGCGGTTCGTTGTTTTTCATCGGCGAGCGTCGAAACGCTGACCAACCCTGCCACTATCAGCGCACACGCGCGCAGCCAACCAGAAAGCATTCGGCGAACTCCAGAAAACATAGGGAAGATAGGGCAAGTCAGCCCGACACATCGACTCGCTGCGCAGGATACGCGAGCCATCAAATAGCCGCCAGCAATGTCCATCGACCGTTAAAACTGCATCAAAGGTTGTTCCGCAGGCGGGCATTGCATAGGCTTGCGCGATTGTTCGTCCTCGCATCAGGCGAGTCGCTACCCGGAGATTGAAAATGGGCCTCAATGACCAGTGGATGCAACGTGACCTGAAGGTCCTGTGGCACCCCTGCACCCAGATGAAAGACCACGAAAATCTGCCGTTGATACCGATCAAGCGCGGTGAAGGCGTATGGCTTGAAGACTTCGAGGGCAAGCGTTATCTGGACGCTGTCAGCTCCTGGTGGGTCAACGTTTTCGGACACGCCAACCCGCGCATCAATCAGCGCATCAAGGATCAGGTCGACCAGCTGGAGCACGTGATCCTCGCCGGTTTCAGCCATCAGCCGGTGATCGAGCTGTCCGAGCGGCTGGTCAAACTCACGCCTGACGGCCTGACCCGCTGCTTCTACGCCGATAACGGTTCTTCGTGCATCGAAGTTGCGCTGAAAATGAGCTTTCACTACTGGCTCAATCGAGGTCAGCCGGACAAGAAACGCTTCGTCACCCTGACCAACAGCTACCACGGCGAGACCGTGGCGGCGATGTCGGTCGGTGACGTGCCGCTGTTCACCGAAACCTACAAGGCGCTGCTGCTCGACACCATCAAGGTGCCGAGCCCCGATTGCTACCACCGCCCGGACGGCATGAGCTGGGAAGAGCATTCGCGCAACATGTTCGCCGCCATGGAGCAGACCCTCGCCGAACACCACGCCAGCGTTGCGGCAGTGATCGTCGAACCGCTGATCCAGGGTGCAGGCGGCATGCGCATGTATCACCCGATCTACCTCAAGCTTCTGCGCGACGCCTGCGACCGCTATGGCGTGCACTTGATCCACGATGAAATCGCTGTCGGTTTCGGCCGTACCGGGACCATGTTCGCCTGCGAACAGGCCGGCATTCGTCCGGACTTCCTGTGCCTGTCCAAAGCGTTGACCGGTGGCTACCTGCCGCTGGCCGCCTGCCTGACCACCGATGATGTATACGACGCGTTCTACGACGACTACCCGACCCTGCGTGCGTTCCTGCACTCGCACAGTTACACCGGCAACCCGCTGGCCTGTGCGGCGGCGCTGGCGACCCTGGATATCTTCGAGCAGGACAACGTCATCGAAAACAACAAGGCTTTGGCGCAACGCATGGCGACGGCCACTGCGCATCTGGTCGATCACCCGCACGTCGCGGAAGTGCGTCAGACCGGCATGGCCATCGCCATTGAAATGGTTCAGGACAAGGCCACCAAGACCGCCTACCCGTGGCAGGAACGCCGCGGCATGAAAGTCTTCCAGCACGCACTGGAGCGTGGCGCACTGCTGCGGCCGCTGGGCAGTGTGGTGTATTTCCTGCCGCCGTATGTGATCACGCCGGAGCAGATCGACTTCCTCGCCGAAGTGGCCAGCGAAGGTATTGATATCGCGACACGCAGCAGTGTCAGCGTTGCCGTGCGCGAGAACTTTCATCCGGATTTCAGGGATCCGGGTTAAGGCTGGAAATTGCGGCGTCATGACTGACGCCTTCGCGGACAAGTCCGCTCCTACAGGGGCCTGGCTGCACATGCGGGAGCGAGCCGGGTGACGGCGTCATCACAAAACGAACACTGGAACCGAGACACACCATGAGACTGTCCCGCTTTTTTACTGAAACGCCGCTGAGTCTGGGCGAGCATGAACTGCCTGAGGCCCAGGCGCATTACATCAGCCGCGTGCTGCGCATGACCGAAGGTGACGCGCTGCAACTGTTTGACGGTTCGGGTCAGGAGTTTCGCGGCACCTTGCTGGAAGTCGGCAAGAAGCGCGTGCATGTGCAGCTCACTGAAAGCTTCGCGGGCCAGGTAGAGTCAGGCCTGCGCATTCATCTCGGTCAAGGCCTGTCGCGGGGCGAGCGGATGGACTGGGCCATTCAAAAGGCCACCGAACTGGGCGTCAGCGAAATCACGCCGATTGTCAGCGAACGCTGCGAGGTGCGCCTGAAAGACGAACGTGCCGAGAAGCGTCAGGCGCACTGGCAGCAGATCGCGATCAGCGCCTGCGAGCAATGTGGCCGCTCCGTGGTGCCGGTGATTCATGCGCCGATGCCGCTGGCCGAGTGGATCAAGCACACCGAGGCCGACCTGAAACTGGTCCTGCACCCGGTGGCCGAACCCCTGACCAGCCATGACAAGCCCGCCAGCCTGGCCTTTCTGATTGGTCCGGAAGGCGGTCTGAACGATGCGGAAGTCGCCCAGGCGCAAGACGCCGGCTTCCACGCCGCGCGCCTCGGCCCACGCGTGCTGCGCACTGAAACCGCTCCCGTTGTCGCGCTCAGCGTGGCGCAGCAGTTGTGGGGCGATTTCTGATCGCTGATGATGGTCCCCACGCTCATGCGCTCATCGTTATACACAAGTCCTGATGGGCTTCTGCCCGGAGGGCGTAGGAGCGAACTTGTTCGCGAAGACAGTTATTCAGGCGATGCATTTTCGACGAATATAGTGGCCCTTTCGCGAACAATGCGGATCGCCGCCCCGGTCGCTCCTACGGCCTTCGGCCAGAATCAGAAGCAGACTTACGTATAACGCAGAACGCTGGAGCGTGGTAACGGGTGTCAGGTCCCGACCGCCCCTCCTCACAGCACATAAAAACAAATCGCCACGAAGTGCATCAAACTGCCGCCGATGACGAACAGGTGCCAGATGCCGTGAAAGTGGCGGATCTGGTCGTAGGCGAAGAACAGGATGCCGACGGTGTACAGCACGCCGCCTCCGGCCAGCCAGATGAAACCCGATACACCGAGCGCAGCCAGCAGTGGCTTGACGGCCACCAGCACGATCCAGCCCATCACCGCGTAGATCACGATGGACATGATGCGCGCTTCGGAGCGCGGTTTTATCTCTTGCAGGATGCCGATCAGCGCCAGCCCCCAGACAATTCCGAACAGGGTCCAGCCCCACGCGCCGCGTAATGTCACCAGACAAAACGGGGTGTAGCTGCCGGCAATCATCAGGTAGATCGAAAAATGATCGACCTTCTGCATGATCGATTTCGAGCGTCCCTTGACGCTGTGGTAGACCGTCGAGACGCTGTACAGCGTCACCAGACACACTCCATAAATGGCCATACTGACCACTTTCCAGACATCACCATGCAGACACGCCATGACCAATAACCAGATCGCACCGACGGCCGCCAGTACAGCGCCAACCAGGTGCGACCAGGCGTTGAATTTTTCTCCGTAGTACATCCGCTCAATACCCCTCTCAATGGCGAAAACACTGGAAACAGAGACTCCGGGTTATTGAAACAAACCGCAACACCCGTGTCAGTGACGGATATTTTAAGCAGCTATCGACGTATGAGTTGTGCACAATCAGCGCACCTCAACCATAAGCGCCACGACATGCAGATCGATGACGAACTGACGCTCAAGAAACTGGAAATATTCCTGGCCTTCATGCGCACCGGCAATCTGGCGCGGGCGGCGGAGGAGTTGCAGACCAGTAACGTCAGCGTACACCGCGCCATTCACTCGCTGGAAAGCGCGCTGCGTTGCCCGTTGTTCAAACATGAGGGACGCAACCTGACGCCGCTGGAAAGCGCGTATGTGCTGGAAGAACGTGCACAAAAACTGGTCCAGGATGTGCTCGCCACGGTAGAGCTGACCCGTCAGGCGGCAGGCTTCTCAGCGGCGCGGTTTCGCCTGGGGGCGTTGTATTCGCTGACGGTCAAGACGGTGCCGCAGTTGATCATGGGCCTGAAGATCCGCCGCAGCGAGCTGAATATCGACCTGATTCTGGGCTCGAACATGGACCTGCTCTACAAGCTCAAGAACATGGAAGTCGATGCGATGCTGGTGTCGCTGGATGAAAGCACCCATGACCCGGACTGCGAGCACCTGGCGCTGTTTTCCGATGACATCTTTCTCGCCGTCCCCACCGACTCACCGTTCGCCGAACACCCTGAAGTGGACCTGGGCGACCTGCGCGAAGCGACCTTCATCACCCTGACCCAAGGCTTCGCCACGCACCGCGACGGGATCCGGGTGTTTCAGCAGGCCGGTTTCGAGCCCAAGGTGGCGATGCAGGTCAATGACATCTTCACCCTGCTGAGCATGGTCAGCTCCGGCGTCGGCTATGCACTGCTGCCGGGAAGAATCGCCGCAGTCTATGAAAACCGCGTGCGCCTGATCCCGTTGCAGAGCCGCTACCGGATGCAGCAACACATCGGCATTGTTTTTCTCAAGTCCAAACAGCGCGATCCCAACCTGCTCGCGCTGTTGGCCGAGTGCCGGATGTACACCAACCGGCTGCTGGAACAGACGACCTGACCTTGGCTCTGTACGAAAAGTCGGCGAGCGAAGGTCAGGCGAGGCAAAAACAGGCGAGGAAGCGGAGTCTACGTGTTGTAAATGAGCATTCCGAGCCTGTTTTTAACGAAGCATCACCGAGCGCAGCCACTTTTAGTACAGAGCCTAGCCGACGATGGCGCGCACGATGAAATACAGCACCGATGGCCCGAGCAGGCAGCCCAGACCAGTGTGGAACGTGGCGGTCAGCGCGCCATAGGGCACCAGACGCCGGTCGGTTGCCGCCAGCCCTGCGGTAACGCCACTGACAGTACCCGCCAGACCACCGAAAACCATCGCCGAGCGCGGATTGTCCAGCCCCATCCAGCGCGCCGCCATGGGCGTGCCGACCATCACCAGAATTGCCTTGATCAGGCCGGTGGCAATCGATAGCGCCATCACATCGGAGGTGGCACCCAGCGCAGCACCGGTCACCGGGCCGACAATGTAGGTTACTGCCCCGGCACCGATGGTGGTCATGCTGATCGCGTCCCGATAACCGAATACCCAGGCAATGCTCGCGCCGACGATAAACGGCAGAATCGTGCCCAACAGCAAGGCAATCACACCGATCAGTCCGGCCTTGCGCGCTTCGGTGGCCTGCACTTCGAAAGCAGTGGCAACGATGGCAAAGTCACGCAGCATCGCCCCGCCCATCAGGCCTATGCCCGAGAACAGCGTGATATCCGCCAGCCCTTTCTGGCCGCCGGTCAGGGTGCCGCCGACCCAAGCCAGAATCAGCCCGATGACAATCGCAATGGCCGAACCATGCACCCGGCCAAACGTCAGGCGTCTGGAAAACACCACCGAGACCCACATGATGATGCCGACGAAGGCGAAAGCGGTGATCAGGCCGTTGTGTTCAAGTCCCTTCTCGATGAGGTCCCACATATCAGCGACCTCCGGCCGGGGCGATTTCAGGCGTCAGCAGCGGCTCTTCCTTGGGTAACGGCTCACCGCGATTGGTGCGGCTGATCACTGCGATGGTGCAGGCACACAGCACCACCGAACCCACAGCGGCCAGTACCGCCACCGGCCCGCCCTTGAGCGCGGTGACAACGTTTTGTTGTGCGGCCATCGCCACGACGACCGGAATGTATAGCGCGCCCCAGAAACCCACGCCCATTTCGCAGTCCTTGGTCATACCGCCGTGTTTCTGCATCCACAGACGTGCGCAGATCAACAGGATCATGGCGATCCCGACCCCGCCCACATTGGATTTCACGCCCAGCAGAACGCCGAGCATGTCGCCGAGAATCACGCCCGCAAGCGTGCAGATGGCCAGTAGTGCAACACCGTAGATAATCATTGTTGTTATTCCTCTGTTTGCATTGCTGAAGTTGTTGTTTTTGTCCTTCGTAGCAGCTGCACGGCGGCTCTATGGAGTGCGGCGACCCTCCTCGTGCGACAGCGCGACCAGGCTGTCCAGACGCGCAGCCTGAAAAGCCAGCGCGGTGCCCTGCTGGAATACCTTGCGCGCCAGCCCGGTCAGCACGCTGCCGGGCGGCAATTCGATGTGCAGGCGCACGCCCCGCTCCCAGGCGGTTTCCACGGTGCTGCGCCAGTCGATGACCCGGCACATGTTGAACGCCAGGTCGTCACGCAGCTTTTCGGCATTCAACACAGGTCGCGCCGTGCTGCCGCTGAGGTAACGTATCGTGGGTGCCTGCAGCGCAACGCTCGAAAACGCCTCGGCCAGTTGCTGCGCGGGAGCGTCCAGCAAGGCGCAATGCGACGGCACGCTGACCGCAAGACGCTTGACCGCTGCCGCGCCGGCGGCCTTGGCCAGTTGACCGACCTGCTGCATCGCCTCGGTACTGCCGGAGATCACCATCTGGTTGTCGGCGTTGATGTTGGCGAGAAATACCGGCGTCTTCGCGCTGTGTACCTGCGCGATCAGCGCTTCTACCTGCGTCTGGTCCAGACCGATGAGCGCGGTCATGCCGTAACCCTGCGGCCAGGCGCTTTGCATCAGCTCGCCACGCAGCGCGACCAGGCGCACGGCGTCGTCAAAGGCCAGCGCACCCGAAATCACTGCTGCCGGATAAGCGCCGATGGACAGCCCTGCCAGGTAGTCCGGCACACAATCACGCGCCTGCAGTACGCGCGCGCATGCGACGCCAGCGATCAGCAGGCAAAGCTGAACGGCACGGGTGGCTTGCAGTGCCTCGGCGGTGTCCAGCGCAAGCACGTCTTCGCCCAGCGCATCGGCGGCTTCCTGCAGGCAGTCGCGCACCGCAGCATCGTCCGGTAACTGATGCAGCATGCCGGCCTGTTGCGCGCCCTGGCCGGGAAATACCCACAGGCTGCTCATGCGCACACCTGACCCAGGTGCCATGGGTCTGCAACCAGCCGCGCGCCAGTGGCGGTCTTGAGCAGCACGCGCCCCGATGGCCGTGCCCACTCACGCAGCGCCACGGCACCCTGTTCGAGTTGCAGCTGGACGTCGACCCGACAGACCGAGGTTTCCAGCGCCTCGACCAGCTCGGCGGCACAGCGGCGATTCAGGCGCACAGGGGTGCGCAGAATCAGATCCAGATCGCTGTCCTGATGCAACGCTGCAATACCGCTGGCCAGCTCGAATCCGGCACTGCCGCCGACGCCCCAGTCCAGCTCCAGCGCCTCCATGACTGGACGGATCTGGCGCAAAGCATGCAACGCCGGCCAATGCTGATGGCGCTCGGTCGGGGCGTCGATCAACTGCTCGGGCACGACCCTTCGGCAGACGTCGGCCAACGGCATGCTCGCGGCATAGCGCTGCTCCCGACCACGACCGCGCAAGCCCACGGCCACCTGACCGACGGGCATTGCCTGACGCCGGACCACCACCGGGTGCCCTGCAAGCACGGCGTCGACCGCCCATTTGGGCGCATCATCCGGCAACGCAGTCAGCGGCATGCCCCACAACAAATCATGGGGCTGCACTGCGCCAGTGTTGCTGATCACCATTGCGCGCGCAGCAACTGGCGCACATTGGTCGACGCCGCACGGTTGCTCGCGCCCAGGCGGCTACTCAGATCGACGCCACGGGCCTGCACGTCCTTGATCGCCCTGCTCAGCACATCGAGCACCTGGGTGAGATCATCAGCAGCGGGCTGTTCGATCTGGCTGACCGCCAGGGTTTCCCAGAGCAGACCGAGACTGGCGTAGCTGTCGATGTCGTAAGCCATCGGCGGGATGCTGGCGGCGAGCTTTTCCAGATCCTCGACGCTGCGCAGGGTTACGCGGGCTGCCGAGGCCTTGCCCATCGCATGCACCATCACGCCGGGATCACGCAGCGCGATCAATCGATTGGCTTGATAGCCGTGGGCCAGGAATGCGCCGGACATCGCTTTGCCGACCAAAAGGCCGATCACCGGGTGCCCCGCCAGACGTGCTCGCGCGTAACTGTCCACGGCACCGGCCAATGCCTGATGGATACCGAGCGCTTCCTCGCGACGCCCGTAGGCCTGGCTCGGTACGTCAACGATGGCAATCAGCGCGCGCTTTGCGGCGCGGTCACGATCCTGCTCGATGGCCTCGTCCACCGCCTTGGCCAGGCCCCAGCCTTCCAGCAGACCGACTTCACCCTGACGCGCCCGGGGAAAGCGGTTGTCGGTATCGGCAATCACCGCAACTAAACGCACCTCCTGCTCGCCGAGAAAACCGTCGGCTACCTTGAGTGAGGCAGGCAGGCCAGCGACTTCACGGGCGCCAGCGCTCAAGGCGTTGAACCAGTTCAAACCCCGCTGTGAAAGACTCATGACCGGGCTCCTTGGTAGAGGGTGCGCACACTTTGCGGATCGATTTGCGGCTCAGTGTCGAGGCTGGCCAGGCGTTGCAGGAACAGTGGGTACTGACTGCTGCGATGCGTGTCGGGCATACCCTGCTTTAGCCAGCCGCTGACCTGCTGGCGGACATCGGCGACATCATCGGCAGCAAAACCATCCACCAGAGCGCTGGCAAAGCGTTGCTCGCCACCGGTAAGGCTCCAGATGAACGGACGGTCGCGGGAGTCGTATTCTTCGATGCCGGCTTCCTGCTCGATCACCTGCGGACCGTTCAGGCCCAGACGCGCTTCCTGTGTCACCAGTAGGTAACTGCACAGCCCTGCGGCGATGGACATCCCGCCAAAGCAGCCGACGCTGCCGGCCACCACGCCAATCACTGGCTGGTACTGACGCAGGTCGACTATCGCGGCATGAATCTCGGCAATCGCCGCCAGGCCCAGATTGGCTTCCTGCAAACGCACGCCACCGGTTTCCAGCAGCACGATCGCGGCAGTGGGAATGCCGTTGCGGTTGTCTTCGGCGGCCAGTTCCAGCGCGCCGGCCATCTTCGCGCCGCCGACTTCGCCCATGCTGCCGCCCTGAAACGAGCCTTCGATGGCGGCAATGACCACCGGCCGACCATCGACAGTACCTTTGGCGACCACCACGCCATCATCCGCCTGGGGCACCACGCCCTGCATGGCCAGCCATGGCGACATGACCCGATCGAACGGACCGAGCAATTCGCGGAAGCTGCCAGCATCCAGCAAGGCGCGGGCGCGCTGTCTGGCACCCAGTTCGATGAAACTGTGCTGATTCAGCAAACGTGCATTATCAGTCATGACCGATCTCCTCGAAGCCTTGCTCCAGGCGCAAACGCACGACGCCGGGCGTCGCGCCGAAGTCATGAATATCGATGCTCAGCGCAGGCGGGGTCTGACCGTCGAACATGCGCTGGAACAGATGCTGCCAGCGCAGCGCGGCACCGTTGACCGACGTCACCACCTGAATCGACAAGGTGCCCGGTTTGCCGGGTTCCAACAGCACCTCCAGATCACCGGAGCCCACCACACCCACCAGCGCACGACCCTTGGGCGGCTGTCCGGCAGGAAATTCAAAAGACAGGGTTTCCATTTCAGGCACTCCTCGAAACAGGGCCGAGCGCAGGCTCAAGGCCATCGATGAACAGGCAGGCAGCCAGCAGATCCGCCGCGCCACCGGGCGAAGCATTGAGGGCCAGCAGGTGCTGATCCAGCGCGTTCAGTGCGCGGCGGCCCGCCAGACTGGCGCTGCCTCCGGCGTCCAGCACGCGCTGTGCTCCGTGCTGCATGGCGTTCAGCCCTTCGATGCCGGCGCGATGCAGCACGCAGGTGTCGTCCAGCGTAGTCATGATTGCCAGCAGCGCGTCCAGCCGGGCGTTCTGCTCGCCGCTGCCTGCCGCACGGCTGCGTTGCAGTTGCGGCAAGGCGAACAGCCTGACCGCCGGGAAACCTTGCTGTGCCTGCTCTCTGGCGCCCATGACACCGTAACGACGAACCACCTGATCACCGTGGCTGTTTTGCCTGAGCACCTGGCGGTCCTTGATCTGGGCCAACGCAGCAGCGCGCGCACAGATGGCATCGGGCGCGCATTCCTGAGGATCCAGCGCGGCAGCGGTTACCAGCAGGCCCAGCGCCCAGATCGCGCCGCGATGCGTATTCACCCCACTGGTGGTGCGCAGCATCGTGGCTTCGCCTTCACGGCCCAGCCTGCCCAATGCCTCACGCAATGGCTGGCCCACGGCACCGAACTGCGTGGCGGCATCCGCCATCCACTTGAAAGTCGGCCACAACGACAGCGCCGAAGAATGCATCAACCCCAGGTGCAGGTCGCTGTGCGCGCCGCTGCCACGTCGGTCCACCAGAGCCGGTTTGGGCGACAGATCGGCTTCGTCGATCAAAGCATCGACCGCCAGATCGGCCAGTCGTACTGCCAGCGAGGCCGATTGCAGTGTCCATTGAAGTGCGCTCATTACCAGCTCCTGAATTTGGCGGGCGGGTTGTAAAGGCCGCCGGACCACTGAACCAGGTCGGCAATGCTCTTGGCGGCCAGCAGTTCACGGCTGGCATCGGTGCGCCGGATACCAAGGTCTTCAGGCAGCGCGATCAGCCCTTCACGGCGCATGCGCGCGGTGTCCTTGGGGTTATGGCGCAAACCGATCACGGTCACGCCCGCCACTGCCGCAATCATCGCCTGGCGTTCCTCAAGGCTTCGCGCCTTGTAGAGGTAGGCGATGCCTTCTTCCGTCAGCAGGTGAGTCACGTCGTCGCCGTAGATCATGATCGGTGCCAGCGGCATGCCGCTTTTCTTCGCCACCTCGACGGCGTCCAGGGTTTCGACGAAGGTCGGTTTGCCACCCTCCTGGAACGTCTCGACCATCTGCACCACCAGTTTCTTGCCGCGCTCCAGGTAGGCAGCAGGGCCGTCATCGTGCTGCTGACGCATGTCGAGCCAGGCGGGCGTGGCATGACGCCGGCCGCGTGGGTCATGGCCCATGTTCGGCGCGCCACCAAAGCCGGCCAGACGACCACGGGTGACCGTCGAGGAATGCCCGTCGCCATCGACCTGCAAGGTTGCGCCGATGAACAGGTCCACCGCGTACTGCCCGGCCAGCTGGCAGAGCTGGCGGTTGGAACGCAGCGAGCCGTCGCGTCCGGTGAAGAACACATCCGGGCGCGCGGCGATGTAGTTCTCCATGCCCAGCTCGGTGCCGAAACAATGCACGCTCTCGACCCAGCCGCTTTCGATGGCCGGGATCAGCGTCGGATGCGGGTTGAGTGTCCAATTGCGACAGATCTTGCCCTTCAGGCCCAGCGACTCGCCGTAGGTCGGCAGAATCAACTCAATGGCGGCGGTATTGAAACCAATGCCGTGGTTCAACGACTGAACGTTGTGTTTCTCGTAAATGCCACGAATGGCCATCATCGCCATCAGCACATGCACCGGCTTGATGTGGCGCGGGTCGCGAGTGAACAGCGGCTCGATATAGAACGGCTTATCGGCGACCACCACAAAGTCGACCCATGAGGCCGGGATGTCCACGCGTGGCAGCTCGCTGACGTCATCGACCAACTGATTGACCTGCACGATGACGATGCCGTCGCTGAATGCCGCCGGTTCGATAAGTGCGGGGGTGTCTTCGGTGCTGGGCCCGGTGTAGATGTTGCCGGCACGGTCGGCCATGAAGCCTGCCGCCAGCACCACGTTGGGGATGAGGTCCACCACCAGCCGTGAATAGAGTTCGATGTAGGTGTGGATCGCACCGATTTCCAGCAGGCCGTCTTCCAGCAGCTGACTGATGCGCAGGCTTTGCGTACCGGCGAACGAAAAGTCCAGCTTGCGCGCAATGCCCTGCTCGAACAGGTCCAGGTGCTCGGCACGGCCGACGCTCGGCATGATCATGTGCAGGTCATGCACCTTGCCCGGATCGACTTTGGCCAGCGCGCGGGAGAGGAAGTCCGCCTGCTTCTGGTTGTTGCCTTCAAGCACCACGCGGTCGCCGGAAACCAGCAGGGCCTCCAGCGCAGCGACGATGTTGTCGGTCGGCAACACCACACCGTCGGCCAACGCCCGCACTTGCTCCAGACGCCGCTGCTTCTCGCTGCGACGACGTGTCCAGCGCGCGTCGGGGGAAGTTGTTGTTGTCATGATCGCTCCACGATTTTGCTGTCGTCGGCCACCTTAGGAGCCAGGGTGTGTAAAAACGTCACGAGCGAAGGCAAGACAAGGCAAAAACAGGCGAAAACGGCCGGGGTCGCGATCGACTCTAGGTGTTCTAAATGAGCATTTTTCGCCTGTTTTTAACGCAGTATTGCCAAGCGCAGTAGTTTTTACACATCCTGGAGCGATAGCGGTCGGGCATCAATCAAGCAGCGCGTCGAATCATTACGGCTGGAGTAACGATAATGGAACGGACATTTCGCCGAGCGCGTCGTTGCGCGTGCAACATGCTCGAAACGCCCGGCTGGTAATTGCGTAGGACCGGTCCTTAAAGGACCTGGGGTGCTATCGGAATCTGTGTTTGCGCCTAGCCTTGAGGTTTTCCGTAACCCAGAGGCAGTAGCGCGATGTCATTTATAGTCAGGGAAGGCGATCTCACCACCACCGGCGGCTTCGTGCTGGCCGCATCGGCAAGCGAAGTCATCGAACGGCGTCGTGTGGCGCGTATGGGGGACCCGGTGTGGTGCCCAGCCTGCAAGCAGATTGGCTTCATCGCCCAAGGCAACCCCACCTACATAGACGAACGTGTGGCGGTCGCCACTCAGGGTCATGAAGTGCAGTGTGGCTGCACACCCGGCAGCAACACGCTGACCACCTCGCAGGAGCATGTCCAGGCCGACATGGACGCGACCATCACCATCCCCGAAGAACTGGCCAACACTGCCCGCCAGCATGCCGAACACCTGGCCCGTTCGATGAAGGATGGCAGCTTCACGCCTGATGTATTGAGGCCGCTGACGTAGCGAGAGTTGCGCGGTAGAAACGCACGTCAAAGGGCTTAGGGGCGAACCGGGAGTTTGCGGTGCCCTGTAGGAGCGGACTTGTCCGCGAAGAGGGCGTCATAGTCGATGGATTTTCTGCGTCAGGAATATAGCCTTCGCGAACAAGGCGGGTCGCCGCCCCGGTCGCTTCTGCGGGTGTTTGCGGTGTCCTGTAGGAGCGGACTTGTCCGCGAAGAGGGCGTCACAGTCGATGGATTTTCTGCGTCAGGAATATAGCCTTCGCGAACAAGGCGGATCGCTGACCCGGTCGCTCCTGCGGGTGTTTGCGGTGTCCTGTAGGAGCGGACTTGTCCGCGAAGAGGGCGTCACAGTCGATGGATTTTCTGCGTCAGGAATATAGCCTTCGCGAACAAGACGGATCGCTGACCCGATCGCTCCTGCGGGTGTTTGCGGTGTCCTGTAGGAGCGGACTTGTCCGCGAAGAGGGCGTCATAGTCGATGGATTTTCTGCGTCAGGAATATAGCCTTCGCGAACAAGGCGGGTCGCCGCCCCGGTCGCTCCTACGGCCTTCGGCCAGAATCAAGAGCGGACTTGGGTATGACGAGTGCTCTCACCGTGGCTCATCACGGATGGGCGTTGGTCTCGAGCAAGTGATGCAGTTCCACGAACTGCTGCGTCAGTTTGTGCCGTGGGTCGAGGTGGATCAGCGGCAGGTTGGCCTGATGCGACTCGCGCATTTTTACCGAGGCGTTGAGGTATACCGGCAGCACCGGCAAGCCTTCGGCAATCAGTTCGTCGAGCATTTGCTGCGGCAGGCTGGCCCTGGGCTGGAACTGGTTGACGATGATGCCTTCCACCTGAAGGCCTTCGTTGTGGTCCTCTTTCAATTCCTCGATCTCGCGCATCAGCCCGTACAGCGCCTGTCGCGAGAAGCTGTCGCAGTCAAAAGGGATCAGCACCCGATCCGACGCGATCAACGCCGAAACCGCATAAAAATTCAGCGCTGGCGGCGTATCCAGATAGATACGCTCGTAATCTTCGCTCAACTCGTCGAGCAGTTTGCGCAGCTTGTTGATCTTGTGCTTGGCCTCGAGCTTGGGCTGCAGGTCAGCAAGCTCTGCAGTCGCGGTCACCACATGCAGGTTGTCGAACGGTGTTTCGTAGATATCGACATGGTTCTTCTTCGCGACCGGTGAGCCGGACAGCGTGTTCTTGAAGAACTCGGCAATCCCCATCGGAATATCCTGACCGGTGAGGCCGGTGAGGTACTGAGTCGAGTTGGCCTGGGCATCGAGATCGATCAATAACGTCCGATAGCCTTCGTGAGCGCTGACTGCAGCCAGATTGCAGGCGATGCTCGATTTGCCGACACCGCCCTTCTGATTGAATACCACGCGACGCATGCTTTGGATTCCTTGAAAGATGAAGAAACAGCAGCAGTGGCCGATAACGACCGTAAGAGGAGGTCGATTCTAGACAGCGCATATGACAACGGTGAGCTTAACGCAAAACAGTTGCCAGCCGGTTGTCATACAGAAAAACGACTTCAACCTTAAAATACACGCCTGTAAACGGTTTTTATGTAACAAATTTGCTAGTAATGAGCCCCATCAGGATAATGCGCGCACTGGTCAATTACCGCACCCAGGCTGATATCGACCTGATATCGATGTAGCGAGAAACAAGCCCGCAGGGGCGGGAAGAGAAGCCTTGATCACCTTCAACATTGCACGATGGCAAGCCTGGGCGCCGGGCCTGGCGAGCGCGGAAGACTGGCAGAGATGGAGCCTCGATCCGACGTTGCTGGAAACCAGTGACGCAGCGCCAGACGTGTCTTTTCTTCCTGCGATGCAACGCCGCCGCCTGGGCCGTATGGCAAGAATGGCGTTTGCCGTCGGCTGGCCGTTGACCGAAGGGCTTGAGCGCGTCCCGCTGGTGTTTGTCTCGCGCCACGGAGAAACCCCGAGGACCTTTGAAATCCTGCGTGATCTGGCCGCCAACGAGCCGCTTTCACCGACGCAGTTCAGCCTTTCAGTGCATAACGCCGTCATTGGTCTGTGGTCGATCATGCGCGGTGAAACAAGTGAGATGACAGCCCTGGCCGCCACAGGCGACGGGCTGGAGTATGGAGCATTCGAGGCCGCAGCGTTGCTGGCCGAGGGAGCAGAAGCAGTATTGCTTGTGGTGACTGAAGAACAGCCGCCGCAAGCCTATGCCCAATGGATTGATGACGTGCCCTTTCCCTACGCGGTCGGCTTGCTGCTGACACCGGGGAATGAGTGGCAACTGTCTCTGAACACCGATACGCAAGGCACAAAGCGCACTCAGTGGCCTCACGCCCTGAACCTGCTGCGGGCCTTGCACACTGATCAATCCGTCTGCCTGCACCCTTGGAATAACCGGTTATGGAACTGGCAACGCAGTCACTGAAGAAAGGTCGGGACGCCTATTACTGGCGTCTGCTGGCAACAGGCATCAGCTTTGCCCTGTTCGGGTTGAGCGGTTTATGCCTGCGGTTGTTCGTTTTTCCAGTATTGGGTTGCCTGCCTGGCAGTGTGGCCAGCCATCAGCGTCGCGCGCGGCGGACCATCAGCCGCCTGTTCTGGCTGTTCATCCGCATCATGGCGCGCATGCGTGTGCTGACCTATGACGTTCAAGGCGCCGAAAAGCTTGGCCGTCCCGGGCAGATGATCATCGCCAACCACCCGTCACTGATCGATGTGGTGTTCCTGATCGGGCTGGTGCGTGACGCCAACTGCGTGGTCAAACGCAGCCTCTGGGAAAACCCGTTCACCCGCGGCCCTGTGCGCTCCACCGGTTACATCAGTAACGACGGCAGCATGGACATGCTCGACGCCGCCGTAGAGCGCCTGCAAAGCGGCCAGACACTGATCATCTTCCCGGAAGGCACGCGCACCCAGCCGGGTCAGCCGCCGGTCTTTCACCGCGGCGCGGCAGCCATTGCGCTGCGTGGCGCAAGCGTCATCACCCCGGTGACGATCAAGGTCCAGCCGACCACCCTGACCAAGGCCGAACCCTGGTATCGCATTCCGCAACGCCGCGTGCACTTCACTTTGCGCGTCGGTGCCGATATAGACCCAACCGCCTTCAGTGCGCTAGGCCCACCACCCCTGGCGTCCCGCAAGCTCAACGATTACCTGCATGACTATTTCACCAAGGAGCTCGCCTCAGATGAGCGATCTGCACCAGGACATTAAATTGTTGATCATCGATGCCCTGGGCCTCGAAGACATCACCCCGGAAGATATCGGCAACGATATGACGCTGTTTGGCGAAGGACTGGGACTGGACTCGGTGGATGCACTCGAATTGGGCCTGGCCATCCAGAAGCGTTATGGCATCAGAATCGATGCCGATGCAAAGGACACCCGTAACCATTTCGCCAGCGTCGACAGCCTTGCGGCCTTCGTCAGCGCCAGACAACCGGCCTGAGAATTGAACATGCAAACCCGTGAAGACATCTTCGAAATCCTGCGCACCGCAATGGTGGAACTGTTCGAACTGGAGCCTGAGCGAGTCACGCTTAAAGCCAATCTGTATCAGGACCTGGAAATCGACAGTATCGATGCCGTGGACCTGATCGATCACATCAAACGCAAGACCGGCAAGAAGATTGCAGCTGAAGAATTCAAGTCGGTGAGAACCGTAAACGACGTGGTAGAGGCCGTCTACAAACTGGTCAACAGCGCCGAATGAAGCGGCTGATTGGCCTGATTCTGGTGCTGGCCGGCGTGCTCTATCCATTCGCCGTCTATTGGGGGACCGAGCATTTCGCCCCCTGGCAGTTCGCGCTGCTACTCGGCAGCCTGTGGCTGGCGCGCGCCCTGACCGGAGAGCGCAAGCAAGGCAGCCTGGCGATGGCGATTGTCGCGCTGATCTTTTGCGTGGTGCTCGGCGCCCTCGACAGTCACATGATGCTGCGCTGGTACCCGGTACTGGTCAGCACCTTCATGCTCGGCCTGTTCGGCTCAAGCCTGGTCTACGGCTCGCCGATCGTGGAAAAGATGGCGCGCCTGAACCGCCCCGATCTGCCTGAGGCCGGTATCCGCTACACCCGTAGAGTCACGCAGATTTGGTGCCTGTTCTTCCTCGTCAACGGCCTCACCTCAGCCATCCTGACGCTGTGGGCACCGTTGTCATGGTGGACGCTGTACACCGGCCTGATTTCCTACGGCCTGATGGGCGTGTTGTTCGCTGTCGAATGGATCGTCCGCCCACCCTCTGCGGGCGGCAAATGAAATGGATCGCATGAACTGGTTGAACCTGGAACACCTGCTGCTCGATGCGCTGCCCGACCGGCTGCTGACGCTGGCCCCGAGCCTGGACCACGCGCAGTTTCGTGATCAGGCGCTCAGCGTGGCCGCTGGACTGCAGGCGCGTGGCATCACGCACCTTGCAGTGCACCTCGAAGATGCCGCCGACCTGGCCATTGCGTTGTTCGCGGCCTGGCGCGCAGGTGTGCACGTGTTGCTGCCCGCCGACTTGCAGGGCCAGACCCGCGAGCGCTGGGCGAATCAGGTCGACCTGTGGCTGACCGACCTGCCGGGTGACACCCACCTGAGCGATCTGCGTGCCGCGCCTCTCCCTGCGGCAGCGCTGGACCTTGACCAGTGCCGGCTGAGCCTGTGCACCTCAGGCTCCAGCGGCGAACCCAAACTGATCGAAAAACGCCTGCGGCAACTGGCCAACGAAGTCTGCGGGCTGGAGCAACTGTGGGGCGCGGAGCTGGGCTCGGCATGCATGATCGGCAGCGTGGCGACGCAACATATTTACGGGCTGCTGTTTCGCTTGCTATGGCCGCTGTGCGCGGCACGCCCGTTCGTGCGCCGTCAGTTGCCGTTCGCCGAAGACCTGCAACGCGCCAGCCGTGAATACCCGTCATTCGCCTGGGTCGCCAGCCCCGCGCTGCTCAAGCGTATGGGCGACAATCTCGACTGGCCGGGTCTTGCGGCCGTGCGCCGGGTATTCTCTTCCGGTGGTGCATTGCCGGCCGAAGCCGCACAAAGCCTGCAGCAACGCCTCGGTCAGTGGCCGACTGAGATTCTCGGCAGTTCGGAAACCGGCGGCATCGCCTGGCGTCAGGGCGGGCAACGCTGGCAGGCCTTCGACGGCGTAGATCTGAGTCAGGATGCGCAAGGTGCGCTGCGCATCAGCTCGCCCTATCTGCCGCCCGGCCATGTCGAGCAGACCGCCGATGCGGCGCTGATCGGTGCAGACGGGCGCTTCGAACTGCTGGGCAGGCTCGACCGCATCGTCAAACTCGAAGAGAAGCGCGTGTCCTTGCCGCTGATCGAGCAGGCCCTTGCGGCTCACGAATGGGTGAGTGAAGCGCGCCTTGGTGTGGTGCAGGCAAACCGTGCCTCGTTGGGCGCGCTGCTGGTGCTGAGCGACGCGGGCTTGCTGGCCCTGCGCAACCAAGGCCGTCGGGCGCTCACTGAAGCCTTGCGACACTACCTGCAGCCGCATTGCGAAACCATCGCCCTGCCGCGTCGTTGGCGGCTGCTGCGGCAGATGCCGCTCAACGCCCAGGGCAAGCTGCCGCAAGCAGACGTCGAGGCGCTGCTGCTGGCGCCACGCTCGAAACAGCCGGAAGTGCTTGAGCAACAGAACATCGAAGGCGAGTTGCACCTGCAATTGAGTGTCCCGCCCGATCTGGCGTTTTTCAGCGGCCACTTTCCCAAGGCGCCGATTTTGCCGGGCGTGGTGCAGGTCGACTGGGCGATCAGCCTGGGCCAGCGACTGCTCGACCTGCCATCGGGATTTGCCGGTATGGAGGTGCTCAAATTCCAGCAACTGGTGCGCCCCGGCGACCGCCTCACGCTGACGCTGCGCTTCGATGCAGCACGCTCCAAGCTGCACTTCGCCTTTCGCAATGCCGACAATGCGCCCTGCTCCAGTGGCCGGATCCTCCTGGAAGACGACCATGCATAAGCCTTGCGTGATCATTCCGGTGTTCGACCACGAGCGGGCCGTGCCCAACGTGGTCAAGGCCGTGCGTAACGCCGGGTTGCCGTGCATCCTGGTGGACGATGCCAGCAGCCCGGCCTGCGAAGCCGTGTTACAGCAGTTGGCGCAGGGTGAGGCTATCTATCTGCTGCGCCTGCCGATCAATCAGGGCAAGGGCGGCGCGGTCATGGCCGGCTTCCGCGAGGCGATCCGGCTGGGTTTCAGTCATGCGTTGCAGGTCGATGCCGATGGCCAGCATGATCTGAGCGATATCCCGGCGTTTCTGGAGCAGTCACGCCAGCACCCGGATGCGCTGATCTGCGGCTATCCGCAATTCGACGAGAGCGTGCCCAAGGGCCGCCTGTATGCGCGTTACCTGACCCACGTCTGGGTGTGGATCAACACCTTGTCGTTGCACATTCGCGATTCCATGTGCGGCTTTCGCCTGTATCCCCTGGCCCCTGTCCTGGCGCTGATCGACAGCGTGCAGATCGGCAGGCGTATGGATTTCGACTCGGAAATCCTCGTGCGCCTGTCCTGGCGCGGTCAGCCGATGCGCTGGCTGCCGACCCGCGTTCACTACCCGCAGGACGGCCTGTCGCATTTCCGCCTGTTTCACGACAACGCCCTGATTTCGAAAATGCACGCCAAACTGTTCTTCGGCATGCTGCTACGTCTGCCAATGATCCTGTGGCGACGGTGGCGGCCATGAGCATCGACAAGTCGCCCAAGGAGCACTGGGCCAGTCATCAGGAACGCGGCAGTTTCATGCTCATGAAACTCACCGCCTGGGGCATGCGGGTGCTCGGTCGGCGCCTGCTCAGCCCGGTGCTGTATGGCATCGTCCTGTACTTCTTTGTCTTCGGCCGACGTGCCCGGCACAGCATCTGGCAATACCAGCAGCACCTGGCGGACTGGAGCGGTAAGCCCGAACTGCGGCCCAGCCAGCGCCGGGTGTTCGGGCAGTTCATGGCATTTGCCGATTCCTTGCTCGACAAGCTCGACGTGTGGAACGGCAGGCTGGGCATCGATCAGATCGAGATCGTCGACCAGGCCCTGCTGCGCCAGAACCTGCGTGGCCAACGCGGACAGATGCTGGTCGGTGCGCACCTGGGCAACCTCGAAGTGTGCCGGGCGCTGGCCGAACTCGGCGAAAAGGTCACCATGAACGTGCTGGTGCACACCAAACACGCCGAACGTTTCAATCGCCTGCTCGGTGAAGCCGGCGCGACCCATCTGCGCCTGATTCAAGTCAGCGAGCTGGACCCGGCCATCATGCTGCAATTAAGCCAGCGCCTGGACGAAGGCGAGTGGCTGGCCATCGCCGGTGACCGCGTCGCGCTGCACGGCGGGCGCAATGTGCGGGTCGACTTTCTCGGCCAGCCGGCGACCTTCCCGCAAGGCCCCTGGCTGCTGGCCGGGCTGCTCAAGTGCCCGGTCAACCTGTTCTTCTGCCTCAAGGGTGCGAAAGGCTATCGGGTGATTCTCGAACCGTTCGCCGACGCCATCGAATGGCGGCGCAGCGACCGTGCTCAGGTCATCGAGCAATGGGCCACACGTTATGCCGAGCGTCTTGGGCACTATTGCCTGGAAGCGCCGCAGCAGTGGTTCAATTTCTACCCATTCTGGGAGTCTGCCGATGAATCGGGCTCATGAGCTGATCGCGCTCGGCGATCATGTGCTGCGTTGTAAAATCAGCGCAGGTCGCCACAGGAGGTTACATGCGCAGTAAGGGTTTTCTGCACATCGACACTGAAATCGTCGTGCCGTTTTTCGACGTCGACATGATGAACATCGTCTGGCACGGGCACTACGTGAAATACCTAGAAGTGGCGCGTTGCGCGCTGCTCGATCATATCGGCCATAACTACATGCAGATGCTCGAATCCGGTTATGGTTGGCCGGTGATCGATCTGCAGTTGCGCTATGTGCGCAGCGCCGTGTTCGGTCAGACACTGAACGTGCGCGCCAGCCTGGTGGAGTGGGAGAACCGTCTGAAGATCAATTACCTGATCACCGATGCACACACCGGTGAGCGCCTGACCCGCGCCAGCACTGTGCAGGTCGCCGTCGACAGCCAGAGCCGGGAAATGCAACTGGCCTCGCCGCAGGTGTTCATCGATGCCGTGAAAAATGCCCTTGAGAGCACAATAGAGAGCGCCTCGCCATGAACCGCCCGCTTCGTACTTTGATCCTGCTGGGTCTGCTGTGCCTTTCTTCCCTGGCGCAGGCGTTCGACCTGCAACAACTGAGCGACCAGCTGGCCAAACCTGCGGTGGTGCAGGGTCGTTTCGTCCAGGAAAAACATCTGCGCGCCTTGCCGCAACCGCTGCTCAGCAAGGGCCGCTTCGTGCTCGCCAGGGATTTCGGGCTGCTCTGGCTGCTGGAAACACCGCTCAAGCAGGATTACCGCATCAATGCCGACGGTATTGCCCGTCGTGAAACCGATGGCAATGTCAGCACCTGGAAGCCGGTGCCGAACAAGAACGCCGGTGCCGAGCAGAACCGTCTGTTCCTGGCGGTCCTGCAAGGCGACAGCAGCGGCCTGCAACGGGATTTCGACTTGCAGCTCAAGGGCGAGGCGAATGCCTGGCACCTCACCCTGACGCCACGCTCGATGCTGCTGCAACAAGTGTTCAAGCAGATCAACATCGACGGCGGCGAACTGGTGCAGCGTATCGAGCTGCTGGAAACCCAGGGCGACAGCACGGTCCTGAAAATGATCGACAGTAGCAGCGCTCCGACCCTGACCGATGCGCAGCGTAATGACTTCAAAGACTGAGCGGCTGTTGCCGCGACTGTTCCTGCTGATTCTGGCAGGCGTACTGGCGCTCGCTGGCTGGCAGTGGCACGACCGCTCGCCGCTGTCGGCCAACCTGATGGAGTTGGTGCCGGGCACCGATAACGACGAACTGGTCGTAAGCGCCGAAAAGCGCATGCAGGAACCGCTCAACCGCGAAATGCTGGTGCTGGTGGGCCACAGCGATCGGCAGAAGGCCGTGGAACTGGCGCGCACGCTGGCTGAACAATGGCAGTCGACTGGCCTGTTCGAGAAGGTCCAGTGGTCGCTGCAGGCCGACCTGCCCGCGTTGCGCACCCAGTTGCTGAAAGGGCGCATCGCCATGTTGCCGACAGCGGACCGCACACTGCTGATCGACGACCCGAAAACTTTTATCGAACAGCGCGTACAGACGCTGTTCGACCCGTTTGCCGGGTTCAGCCTGGTGCCTGGCCAGGATGACTGGCTGGGGCTAACCGGACGTATCCAGAACGGCCTGCCGAAACAGGGCTCGGTCGAGGCAGATCTGGCCAGCGGTGCGCTGGTGGCCAGCGCCGAGGGTAAAAGCTGGGTACTGCTGCGTTCGCGAACCCGAACCGATGCCTTCGATATGCACCTGCCCGGCCAGGTTGCCGACCTGCTGGCGCAAGCGCGGGTGCAGGCCAGTCAGGCAGGTGGTCAATTGCTCGCGGCCAGCGGGCTGCTTTACGCTGCCGACGGGCAGAAGCAGGCCAGCCGGGAAATCACCTGGGTCGGCGGTGGCGCAACGCTCGGTATCCTGTTGTTGCTGTTGCTCGCCTTCCGCCGCTGGAGCGTGCTGCTGGCATTCGTGCCGGTGGTGGTCGGCATGCTCTTCGGCGCGGTGGCCTGCGTCGCGCTATTCGGCAGCATGCACGTCATGACGCTGGTGCTGGGCTCGAGCCTGATCGGGGTGGCGGTGGATTACCCGCTGCATTACCTGTCCAAAAGCTGGAGCCTCAAGCCCTGGCGCAGCTGGCCCGCCTTGCGCCTGACCCTGCCGGGCCTGAGCCTGAGCCTGATCACCAGTTGCATCGGCTACCTGGCGCTGGCCTGGACGCCGTTCCCGGCACTCACGCAAATTGCGGTGTTCTCGGCGGCCGGTTTGATCGGCGCCTACCTGACGGCGGTGTGCCTGCTGCCCGCGCTGCTCGCAAAAGTCGAGATCAGCCCTGCCCAGTGGCCGCTGAAACTGGCGCAATTGATGCTCGATTGCCGCGCCGCCTTGCTGCTGCGCATCAGCACACCGATCCTGCTGGTGCTGCTGTTGGCCTTCTGTGGCGGCGGACTCTGGCACCTGACCACCAAGAACGATATCCGCCAATGGGTGGCAGCGCCTCAGGCGTTGACCGATGAAGCCCAGGCCATCGCGCGGATCACCGGTTATCAGCCCACCAGCCAGTTCTTTCTGGTGCGCGGCAAGGACCAGCAGCAGTTGCTGGATCGGCAGTCCGAATTGACCCAACGGCTCGACCAGTTGGTCAGCATGGACAAGCTGCAAGGCTACATGGCGCTCAATCAGCTGCTCGATTCGCCTGCCGAACAACAGGCCACCCGCGATGCACTGGGCAAATTGCCGCAATACTGGGCGCCGCTGGTAGAACTTGGCGTCCCGGCCAGCGCCTTGAAGGCTGAACTGGCGCAATTGCAGGCACTGCCGACGCAAGATATCGATCACGCGCTTCAAGGCCCGCTGAGCGAACCGTGGCGCACGCTCTGGCTGGGACCGACCCGCGATGACGACGGCGATCAAGGTGTCGCCAGCATTGTCAGCCTGCGTGGCATGAACAGCATGGCGTTGCTGCGCGTGCAGGCCATCGGGCTGGAGGGCGTGCAACTGGTCGACCGCCTGGGTGAGCTCAACGAGGTGTTTGCCCACACGCAGATCAGCGCAGCGCAATTGAAGCTGGCATCGTGCGTCCTGATCGTCCTGCTGCTGATCGCTCCGTTTGGCTTCGGCGGTGCATTGCGCATCGTCGCCCTGCCCCTGCTGGCGGCGCTGTGCAGCCTCGCCAGCCTGGGCTGGCTCGGTCAGCCGCTGACCCTGTTCAGCCTGTTCGGCCTGTTGCTGGTCACGGCGATCAGCGTCGATTACGCCATCCTGATGCGCGAGCAGATAGGCGGCGCGGCGGTCAGCCTGCTGGGCACGCTGCTGGCCGCGCTCACCACCTGGCTGTCGTTCGGCCTGCTGGCCGTTTCCAGCACCCCGGCGATCAGCAACTTCGGCCTGTCGGTCAGCCTGGGGCTGGCGTTCAGCTTCCTGCTGGCGCCCTGGGCCAGCCCGCGTAAAGCGCTTCATTCGCCAGCCAATGCTGAAGGGCCACACGCATGAATCTTGCAGCGCTGTCGTCACTCCCCGCCACCGCCCAACCGAAAAGGAATACCTGTGCCCATCACTGATAGGGAAATTCGTCAGGTCGTCGTCATCGGTGCCGGCCCGGCCGGTTCAATAGCGGCTGCCCTGCTCAAACGCCAGGGCCATGACGTGCTGATCATCGAGCGCCAGCTGTTTCCGCGCTTCTCCATCGGCGAGAGCCTGCTCTGCCATTGCCTGGACTTCGTCGAAGAAGCCGGGATGCTGGAGGCCGTGCAGGCCGCCGGTTTCCAGCCCAAGAATGGCGCAGCCTTCGCGCGTGGCGAGCAATACAGCGATTTCGACTTCAGCGATACGTTCAGCAACGGCAAGCCGACGACCTTTCAGGTGCAGCGCAGCGAGTTCGACAAACTGCTCGCCGATCAGGCCGCACTGCAAGGCGTGGACATCCGCTACCAGGAAGAGATCGTCAGCGCCGACTTCGAGGGCCCGCAGCCGGTTTTGCGTGTGAGGCGTGAGGACGGCAGCGAATACAGCGTGCAGGCCAGCTTCGTACTCGACGCCAGCGGCTATGGCCGCGTGCTGCCGCGCTTGCTGGATCTGGAAGCGCCGTCAGGTTTCCCTGTGCGCCAGGCGGTGTTCACCCATATCGAAGACCGCATCGAAAGCCCGCCCTTCGACCGCCGCAAGATTCTCGTCAGCATCCATCCGCAGCACAGCGATGTGTGGTTCTGGTCGATTCCGTTCAGCGAAGGCCGCTGTTCGATAGGCGTGGTCGCCTCGGCCGAACGCTTCAAGGACAAGCCCGAGGATCTGGATACCTGCCTGCGCGCCTTTATCGATGAAACACCGCAACTGGCCAGCGTGCTGAAAAACGCGGTCTGGGATACGCCAGCGAGAACCATCGGCGGCTACTCGGCCAACGTCAAGACCCTGCACGGCAAGGGCTTTGCGCTGCTGGGCAATGCGGCGGAATTCCTCGACCCGGTGTTTTCTTCGGGCGTGACCATCGCCATGCGTTCGGCGAGCATGGCGGCTGGCGTGCTGAGCCGGCAGTTGCAGGGCGAAAACGTGGATTGGGAAAGCGAGTTCGCGGTGCCGTTGAAGCGTGGCGTCGACACCTTTCGCGCCTATGTCGAGGGCTGGTACGACGGTACGTTCCAGAACGTGATTTTCTACCCCGGCAGCGCTCCGGACATCCGCCGCATGATCAGCTCGATTCTGGCCGGCTATGCCTGGGACGAACGCAATCCATTTGTCAGCGAGCCCAAGCGCCGCCTGCGCACGCTCTCGGAAATCTGCGCGGACAGTGGCCCATGAATCGACCGTTCCTGAGTGACAGTTATGTTGAGGAAACCCGCTTCGGCCTGTGGTTTCTGCGCAGCAACATCTGGCAGTACCGCGTGCTGCGCGTGGCGATAGACGACTTGCGCAGCCTGTTCGCCAGCCCACCGCCGGTTGCGCCGGTAGTGCTCGACGCCGGGTGCGGGCAAGGCCGGTCGTTTCAGCAGTTGAACAAGGTATTTCAGCCGTCCAGGCTCATCGGTGTCGACGCCGACCCGCACAGCCTCGACATGAGTCGTGAAGAGGCGCGGGCCAGAGGCGTAGAGGTCGAACTGATCGGCAGCGACTGCGCAGCCCTGCAAGTACCCGATGCCAGCGTCGATCTGCTGTTCTGCCATCAGACTTTCCATCATCTGGTCGAGCAGGAACAGGCACTGGCCGAGTTTTATCGTGTGCTCAAGCCGGGCGGCTACCTGCTGTTTGCCGAGTCGACCGAAGCGTACATCGACACCTGGGTGATTCGCTGGCTGTTCCGCCACCCGATGCACGTTCAGAAAAGCGCGGCGCAGTATCTGCAGATGATCCGCGACCAGGGTTTCGAGTTCGATGCACAGAATGTTTCGTACCCTTACCTGTGGTGGAGCCGCGCCAAGGACTTCGGGCTGCTCGAAGTCTTGAAACTGCAAAAGCCCAGGCCGTTCGGGCAACGTGAGGAAACGCTGGTCAATGTCGTGGCCCGCAAACCCCTGGAAGTTGGAGCATCATGATTCGCTTACTGTTTTTAGCCTTCCTGCTGCTCGGCGGCTGTGCGGCACAAGCCCCGCTGCCGACCAGCGCACCGACCATGCAATTGCCGATGCAACTGCACATCGAACGTCGCCAGGCCGATCAGCATCAGGACTGGCTGCTGATCATCCAGCGCGAAAACGGCGGATTGCGCTGGTCGATGATGGACCCGCTGGGCATTCCCCAGGCGCGCCAGTTGCTGATCGACGGAAAATGGCAGGCCGATGGTTTGCTGCCGCCCAATCCGGAAGCCCGCGAGCTGTTCGCTGCGCTGATGTTCGCCATGACCCCGGACCTGGAAATGCATGGCCGCTACCCGACGGCTTACCGCCAGGGCATGCAGCGTCGCCTGGATGACCGCTGGCTGGTCGAATACCAGTCGGCCAACGCGTTCACTATCCGCCTCAAGGACAGGCTGAGCTACAAAGTCACACCGCTGAACAACGAGAGCCTGCCATGACCGCCTATCTCAACGCGCTGGGCGTGATCTGCTCGCTGGGCGACAGCCGTGAAGAGGTGTCGCGCAGGCTGTTCGCAGGCGACAGCTCGGGCATGGTGTTCGAAAGCGGCTGGGTGCCGGAACGCGCGTTGCCGGTCGGTGCAGTCAAATCCGCATTGCCACCCATTCCGCCTGCCGTGCATTTGCATCGCAGCCGCAATAACCAGATGCTGCTGGCCGCCGCCCTGCAGATCGAGGAGGACATCAGCCAGGCCATCACCCGCTTCGGCGCCGGGCGGATCGGCGTGATCATCGGCACCAGTACTTCGGGCATTGATGAAGCGAGCGAGAGCATGGCCGTCTGGCTGCGTGAGCGTACCTTCCCCGACGATTACGATTATCGGCAACAGGAACTGGGCGCACCGGCGAATTTTCTCGCCGCCTGGCTGCAATTGAGCGGCCCGGCCTACGTCATCTCGACAGCCTGCACGTCCAGCTCGCGAGCGTTGCTCAGTGCGCGTCGGGCGCTGGACATGGGCCTGTGCGATGCCGTGCTGTGCGGCGGCGTCGACAGCCTGTGTAAGCTGACTCTGCAGGGGTTCTCGGCACTCGAGGCCATGTCGCCGCAACTCTGCAACCCGTTCTCCAGCAACCG
Source organism: Pseudomonas syringae KCTC 12500 (assembly GCF_000507185.2). Lineage (NCBI taxonomy): Bacteria > Pseudomonadati > Pseudomonadota > Gammaproteobacteria > Pseudomonadales > Pseudomonadaceae > Pseudomonas > Pseudomonas syringae. The sequence continues at coordinate 2,888,112 of NZ_AYTM02000002.1, read as the reverse complement.
CAACGGGATCAATATCGGCGAGGCGGCCGCGCTGTTCCTGATGACTCGTGAAGCCGACAGCAGGCACTCGATTGCCCTGCTGGGCGCGGGTGCCAGCTGCGACGCTCACCACATCTCGGCCCCCGAACCCACCGGACGTGGTGCGCGTGATGCCATGCTGCAAGCGTTGCGTAACGCCCGGCTCGAGGCGGAGCAGATCGGTTATCTGAACCTGCACGGCACCGCCACGCAGCACAACGATGCGATGGAGAGCCTGGCCGTGCAGAGCGTATTTCCCAGCGGCGTGCCCTGCTCGTCGACCAAACCGCTCAGCGGCCACACCCTGGGCGCGGCGGGCGCGCTGGAGGCGGCGTTTTGCTGGCTGAGCCTGGCCCCGCAGAATACCGAACAGGCCCTGCCCCCGCACCTGTGGGACGGCGAGGCCGATCCGCTCTTGCCTGCGCTGCAATGGACACACGCAGGCTCGCGCCTGACACCTGAAAACGCTCGTTACATGATGAGCAATTCGTTTGCCTTCGGTGGCAACAACATCAGCCTGATTATCGGAGATGCCCCATGACCGAGTGGCCGCTCGCCGAACTCATCCCCCATGCCGGCGACATGATTCTCATCGATCAGGTGTTGAGCGTTGACGAAGAACAGATTCGAACCCGCCTGACCGTCCGCGCCGACGGCCTGTTCAATCAAGCCGACGGCAGCCTGCCGGCATGGCTGGGCATAGAGCTGATGGCGCAGAGCGTCGCGGCCTATGCCGGTTGCAAGGCGCGCAACAAGGGCGAAGCGGTCAAGCTGGGTTTTCTGCTTGGCAGTCGCAAGTTCGACTGCAACGTGACGCGCTTTCCGCTGGGCAGTGAACTGCACATCCATGCCGTGCGCTCCCTGCAGGACGACAACGGCATGGGCATGTTCGAATGCACCCTCACCGGACCGGGTATCGAGGCTTTTGCCCGACTCAATGTATATTGCCCGCCCAACACTGCTGACTACCTGGCTGAAGGAGCCCCGGCATGACTGAATCGATACTGGTCACCGGCTCCAGCCGTGGCATCGGCCGCGCCATCGCCCTGCGTCTGGCGCAGGCCGGATACGACCTGATCCTGCATTGCCGCACCGGCCGCAGCGAAGCCGAAGCGGTGCAGGCCGAAGTCGTTGCGCTGGGCCGCCAGGCACGCGTGCTGCAATTCGATGTCTCGGACCGGGCCGCCTGCAAGGCCATTCTGGAAGAGGACGTGGAGACGCACGGCGCCTATTACGGCGTGGTACTCAACGCCGGGCTGACCCGCGACGGCGCGTTCCCGGCACTCAGCGACGATGACTGGGATCAGGTGCTGCGCACCAATCTGGACGGTTTCTATAACGTGCTGCACCCGTTGACGATGCCGATGATTCGCCGTCGAGCAGCAGGGCGCATCGTCTGCATCACCTCGGTTTCCGGGCTGATCGGCAATCGCGGCCAGGTCAATTACAGCGCTTCCAAGGCAGGGCTGATCGGTGCCGCCAAGGCGCTGGCCATCGAACTGGGCAAGCGCAAGATCACCGTCAACTGCGTCGCGCCGGGGCTGATCGATACGGCCATGCTGGACGAGAACGTGCCCGTGGACGAACTGATGAAAATGATCCCGGCACAACGCATGGGCACGCCCGAGGAAGTGGCGGGTGCGGTGAACTTTCTGATGTCGGCCGAAGCGAGCTACATCACTCGTCAGGTTCTGGCCGTCAATGGGGGACTGTGCTGATGAAGCGTGTGGTAGTGACCGGCATGTCCGGCATCACCTCGGTGGGCAGCGACTGGCCGACTATCGATGCCAGCTTCACGGCCAATCGCAGCGGCATTCGCCGGATGGACGAGTGGAACCGTTTTGCCGAGCTCAATACCCGCCTGGCTGGCCCCATCGACGATTTCGCCGTGCCGGGGCACTGGACGCGCAAACAACTGCGCAGCATGGGCCGCGTGTCACGTCTGGCCGTGGCGGCTGCGGAGCAGGCCCTGATCGACGCCGGGCTGCTGAATGACCCGATCATTCGCGATGGCCGCATGGGCACGGCCTGCGGCTCGTCCACCGGCAGCACCGACGAGATCAAGGCCTTCGGCAACATGCTGATCAACTCGGTGGCTGTGGGCCTGAACGCCAACTCCTACGTGCGCATGATGCCGCACACCACGGCCGCCAACATCAGCATTTTCTTCGGCCTGACCGGACGCCTGATTCCGACCTCCAGCGCCTGTACCAGTGGCAGTCAGGGCATCGGCTATGCCTATGAGGCGATCAAGTTCGGCCGTCTGCCGCTGATGCTGGCGGGCGGGGCCGAAGAGCTGTGCCCGACAGAGGCCATGGTCTTCGACGCGCTGTACGCTACCAGCCTCAAGAATGACGCGCCACACACCACGCCACGCCCCTACGACAGCGGACGCGACGGCCTGGTGATCGGTGAAGGTGGCGGCATGCTGGTGCTTGAAGAGCTTGAGCATGCCCAGGCACGTGGCGCGCACATCTACGCCGAGATCGTCGGCTTCGGCAGCAACGCCGACGGCGCCCACAGCACTCGCCCCGAGCAGGCCACCATGCGCCGCGCGATGGAACTGGCCCTCGAAGACGCCGACCTGTCGCCTGACGCCATCGGTTACGTCAACGGTCACGGCACCGCCACCGAACAGGGCGACATCGCCGAGACCCTGGCCACCAGCAGCCTGTTCGGCCCGCGCATGCCGCTCAGCTCGCAGAAAAGCTTTCTCGGTCACACGCTGGGAGCGTGCGGCGCGCTGGAGTCATGGTTCAGCATCGAAATGCTCAACAGCGATCGCTATATCCATACGCTGAACCTGGTCGACATCGACTCACAATGCGGCGAACTGGACTACATCGTCGGCGAACCAAGGCACATGAGCAACGAATACGTGATGAACAACAACTTCGCATTTGGCGGCGTGAACACCTCGCTGATCTTCAGGCGCTGGAGTTGAGCGGCGCCTTCCCGAGCACCTATCGTTCCCTACGCGGCAGCGCAAAGTCATGCTTTGCCTGTAGTCACTGCACATAAAAGCGCTTTTTTCTCGCAGTGGCACTGACGACGCAGAGTGCGACGTCAGTGACGGCTGAGTCCTGGCGCTCAGTGGTCAACAGCCAGAAGAGCCGACAGAACGCACAGAAACAGTACCTTCAGGCTTCTCCTGCTGGCCGCACTTGTCATTTGCAATGATGTTCGTGATCCAGTCCTTGTAGAACGAAATTCGAGTCATCTGACTAGCGTCGAGCAAACCACGACTTACCAGCGCAACGCCGACGTAGCCGCTCTGCGTTTTGAAGAGCAACGGCCCGCCTGAATCGCCGCCGCCAGAAATCTTGCTCGAACACACATTCAAGAGAGGATCAAAGTAGGTAGGTGGATAGCCCGGCGGCACGTCTATGCATTTGCGATCTTCCAGAATCGAGCCGTCAACATGATAAAGCTCGTTCGGCATGGTGCCGGTTTCTCTCATTCCGAAGCCTGCCAGCGTGACGGGCATCCCGACTTCGTGCGCAACCACCTGATCAATGCCGTCCAGCTTGAGGATGTCTTTACTTTCGGTTGGACGCTCAAGTTTCAATAGCGCAATGTCGTAAAGCCCCGATCCCTTTTCGTCGCCTGTTTTAGAGTAAACCTGCCAGTCTTTGAAATCCGCAGGAATAAACGCTTCAGCGATCCTGATCTTGTCCCGGCTGACGACGGGAGGCCCGTACTTCTCTATAGCAATCTGGACAAACGCAGGCGACTGACCACGTATGCAGTGTGCCGCAGTAAGCACCCATTGCGCGGCGATCAATGCGCCCCCGCAGAGGTGCTGGCCATCCTCCTTGGTCAATGAAGTGAAAAAAGGATAAGCACCTGCGGGTGCGGGCGTACCACCGATAATTTTCTCGTCTGCCGCCACTGTCAGCGACAGGCTCAATAAAGCCATCAGCCATATTTGTTTGCGCATGCTTCTCTCCCTGTTCCTGTCATTCCGTCCTGGAGCATCAGGTGCACATAAGATTCAACGCAAAAAACACTGAGCTGCCTACTGTCAATAATGATAGTGAGTACCGGATATACGCCAGGCATTCACCCGACGTTACGCGTTAACAGCTCGGTGAACGCCTTGGCCATGGGCGATTGTTCGTCCTTGCGTTGCACCAGCCACACCGCGCTGGTTGCGCCTGGGTCGAGGACGTTGCGGTAGACCACGCCGTCGATGCGCATTCGCCGGTAGGACGCAGGCAGTACGGTGACGCCCAATCCTGCTGCGACCAGGCCGATGATGGTCATCACTTCGCCCGCTTCCTGGGTGATCAGCGGGCTGAACCCTGCGGCGCGCGCCAGGCTCAGGACTTGCGCGTAGATGCCGCTGCCATAAGTACGCGGGAAGAACACGAACGGCTCGGCGGCCAGCGCCGCCATGTAGATCCCCTCCTCGCTTTCTGCCGCCAGCGGATGGTCGGCACGCATGATCGCCACCAGCGGTTCACTCAGCAATTCGAATACCACCAGTGAATCGGGCAATGCCAGCGGGCGCATGATGCCGACCTGAATGGTTTTGTCCTCAAGACCTGCCGCCACTTCCTGACTGGTGATCTCGGTCAGGGTCAGGTGCACGTCCGGGTAGGCTTGGCGGAAGGCGAAAATCGCCTGCGGGATACTCGACGTAAACGGCGCAGACGAAGTGAAGCCGATCTTCAGCTCGCCGATTTCGCCCAGTTGCGCACGCCGAGCTACGTCGGTGGCTTTGTCGACCTGCGCCAGCACCAGCCGTGCCTCGTCGAGAAACAGCCGCCCGGATTCGCTCAACTCGACGCGCCGGTTGGTGCGCTCGAAAAGACGCGTGCCCAGTTCCTGCTCCAGCGTCTGAATCTGCTGGCTGAGCGGCGGCTGAGAAATCCCCAGCGCCTGCGCTGCGCGGCCAAAATGCAGCTCTTCGGCAACCGCGATGAAGTAACGCAGATGACGCAATTCCATGCGGCCTCCATTAAGTCGTTTTACCTATCAAACAGGTCGAACAATATATTGGATGGAATGATTAGCGAGCTATATGATTTTTTCATTGCCTGCTCAACCTTGCCCTGAGGTCCTTGTGAACCCTGCCGTCGCCCCGTCCACTCCCGACTTGAACACCTCGCCCGTACAGTCGTCGACACTGCCCGGCGATACCTACATCGAAAAGAACACGCCGCTTTTCAAACGCACGGCATTGGCGCTGTTCGCCGGCGGGTTTTCGACCTTTACCCTGCTGTACTGCGTTCAGCCGATGATGCCGACGCTGTCCAGCGAGTTTTCCCTGACAGCGGCGCAAAGCAGCCTGATCCTGTCCGTGGCCACGGCAATGCTCGCCATCGGCCTGCTGATCACCGGGCCGATATCCGATCGGCTGGGGCGCAAGCCGGTGATGGTCATGGCGCTGTTCTGTGCCTCGCTATTCACCATCGCCAGTGCCTTGATGCCCAGCTGGGAGGGCGTACTGATTACCCGCGCCCTGGTAGGCCTGTCACTGAGCGGCCTGGCGGCAGTGGCGATGACCTACCTGAGCGAGGAGATCCACCCCACCCATCTGGGCCTGGCGATGGGGCTGTATATCGGCGGCAGCGCCGTCGGTGGCATGAGCGGAAGGCTGATCGTCGGGGTGATGATCGACTACGTCAGCTGGCACGCGGCGATGCTGGTGGTCGGCGGGCTGGCGCTGATCGCCGCAGCGGTGTTCTGGAGGATCCTGCCGGCGTCGCGCAACTTCCGCCCGCGCTCGCTGCACCCTCGCAGTCTGCTCGACGGGTTTGTCGTGCAGTTTCGCGATGCAGGCTTGCCGCTACTGTTTCTGACCGGCTTCCTGCTGATGGGCGCATTCGTTACGCTGTTCAACTACATCGCCTACCGCTTTCTGAGCGCACCCTACAACTTGAGCCAGGCCGTGGTCGGCGTGTTCTCCGTGGTGTACCTGTCGGGCATCTACAGCTCGGCAAAGATCGGCTCACTGGCTGACCGCCTTGGCCGCCGACAGGTGCTGTGGGCGGTGATCGTGATGATGCTGGCCGGCCTGCTGCTGACCCTGTTCACCCCACTGCCACTGGTGATCGTCGGCGTACTGATCTTCACCTTCGGCTTCTTTGGCGCACATTCAGTGGCCAGCAGCTGGGTCGGACGCAGGGCCACCACCGCCAGAGGCCAGGCCGCGTCCCTTTACCTGTTCTGTTACTACGCAGGCTCGAGCGTGGCCGGAACCGGCGGCGGAGTGTTCTGGCACTACGCGGGCTGGAACGGCATCGGGGTGTTTATCGGCGTGTTGCTGCTGATCGCCCTTGGTGTGGCGTTGAGGTTGGCAAGGTTGCAGCCGCTGGGGGCGCAGGTTTAGACGCACATCGGGCGATGGCAGGTGGGTTGAACCAGAGCGCACTGACGCATCCGCCTATGCTGGCGGACAAGCCCTGCATGGGCTGTTGATCGTAAAAACCGGCGTCTGCGGAGATTCTTTCACAGCGTGTCGTAATGCATTCGTTATTTCTTGGTGGGCGCTACTGTAGCTTGCCAGCCATTAACCAATTGCATGTTTTGAGCGACGATTCGACAGGCTTTACCCGTTGCAACGCGGCAATTGCCGAGCGCTCTTTGTCGGGCTGTCTTGATTGAACGCGCGCCGTAAAACCAGAAGAGCCCATCTGCTTCTGCGGACTTTGCCATGGCCTTTTCGGTAACACTCAGCAGATACGCATTAGCTTCTGCACGGTCGGCGGGGGACAGTTTTGAAAGCAACGGCATTAATGCTTCATCGTCCATACCAGGAAGACGATTGGCCTTTAAGAAGTCCTCGATGTGGGGTTTCAACAGTTTATTGGCCCCATTTTTATAAAGTGTATGACCATCCTGACCAAACGGTGGCAGCGCCACATAATCTGCGTGACCACCCTGCGAGCGATAGCCAGCAACCATCCGTGTAACCAGGTCGGGGCTGAAATACGGATCATTTTCAGCATACATCCAGAGCGTCGGCGTCGGGTTATTTGTGCCGAAGGTGGTGAAGTTTCGTACCAGATCCGCCTGATACAGTGAGCAGTCAGCTTCAGGAGAACCCATCGTGGAGTAGTGATAAACACCGCCGGAGATGTTGATCACCGCTGCCAATGGATGATCAGGTCGAGCGGCCAGGTCCAGCATGGAAGCTCCGCCGATCGAAATCCCTACACCCAGTGCCAAGGATGGATCGACATCCGGACGCTTGCGCAGAGCTGCCAATGCGGCTCCAAGCTCTTCTCCATGTGTATCCAGAAATCGAGCCACATCGGGGTTGGTGCAGCTGCCGGCTTCATCCATGAAGCGTCCGGTCGAGCGGCCATAACCGGGCCACACAATCGATGCGGCAAGCCAGCCCCGGTGCGCAAAGTCATGAGCGATGTGAGCGAGCCAGTCGGCATGTACAGACGAAGGCTGTGCGGCTGAGCCATTAATGATCAATGCAACAGGGAACTTTCCGGCGCGCGCAGGACGGACAATCAATGCTTCGACTTTTTCACGGTGGGCGTTGATGTGAATAGGCAAAAGGAGTTGCTGTTCACGTACTGCTTCATCGGCACAGGCCTGGCCTGAATAAACCAGCAACGCACACACGAGGGTCATCAAACGCAGCATCGATTGCATGATAGAAAACTCGCCCAGGCACTCACCAACTCTCTTCAAGCTAACCCAGATCGTCTTCTGCGGCTTGTGAAGCTTTCGAACAAGTTCTTTCCCAAAGCGCTGCGTCAGGCCTGTCTCATAACACCGGCCTGCCAGCGCCGATGCAGAGGCGACTCAGGATGTGCGCCTACCTGCGCATACTCAAACGAAGACAGGAAAAGAAAGTTATTTTCATATATTTGTTTATATTTCATTTTCGTGTAATTTATTTTCATCACGAAAACAGAGATAAAAATAATGAATACCTGTGATCGCCCTGAAACGCCCCTGCTCCATCTTATTGCGTCGTCCCTGCCGAGTACTCCCGAGTCGCCTTCAGGCTGACAGCTTCAGCTGTTGGTGTTGCGCCCTCGCCTACCCACTTTGCAAGGAACCGTCGCTATGTCGCCGTCACCCGGTATTTCGCTATTGGTCTACGCCGCTGTCGCCATCATCGCCTTGATCGTGCTGATCGCGCGTTACCGCCTCAATCCGTTTATCGTCATTACGCTTGTTTCGGTCGGTCTGGCCCTGGTCGCTGGAATGCCGGCCAGTGGCGTGGTCGCCTCTTATGAAGCGGGGGTTGGCAAAACGCTGGGTCATATCGCGCTGGTCGTGGCACTGGGCACCATGCTTGGCAAGATGATGGCCGAGTCTGGCGGTGCCGAGCAGGTGGCGCGCACCCTGGTCGACCGCTTTGGCGAACGCAACGCGCACTGGGCCATGGTCTGCATTGCGTTTCTGGTGGGCTTGCCACTGTTCTTCGAAGTCGGCTTCGTTCTGCTGGTACCGATTGCCTTCACTGTGGCCCGGCGTGTCGGGGTGTCGATTCTGATGGTCGGCCTGCCGATGGTCGCCGGTCTGTCGGTCGTGCATGCGCTGGTGCCGCCGCACCCTGCTGCGATGCTCGCCGTGCAGGCGTATCAGGCGTCGGTGGGGCAAACGCTGTTCTACGCCATCCTGATCGGCATCCCTACAGCGATCATCGCCGGCCCGGTGTATGCCAAATTCATTGCCCCGCGCATCCACTTGCCGGCTGAAAACCCGCTGGCCAAGCAGTTTCTCGACCGCGAACCACGCCAGACGCTGCCCAGCTTCGGCCTGACCATGGCCACGATTCTGCTGCCGGTGGTGCTGATGCTGCTGGGTGGCTGGGCCAACCTGATCAGTACACCGGGCAGCGCGTTCAACAGCTTTCTGCTGTTCATCGGCAACTCGGTGATTGCCCTGCTGCTGGCCACCCTGCTGAGTTTCTGGACGCTGGGCATCGCGCAGGGCTTCAACCGCGACTCGATCCTGAAATTCACCAACGAGTGCCTGGCACCGACCGCGAGCATTACATTGCTGGTAGGTGCCGGTGGCGGTTTGAACCGCATTCTGATCGACAGCGGCGTGACCAATGAGATCGTGGGTCTGGCGCAGGACTTTCATCTGTCGCCCCTGCTGATGGGCTGGTTGTTCGCGGCACTGATGCGGGTTGCGACGGGGTCGGCAACGGTGGCGATGACCACGGCATCGGGCATCGTCGCACCTGTCGCGCTGGGGCTGGGTTACCCGCACCCCGAACTGCTGGTGCTGGCGACGGGCGCAGGCTCGGTGATCTTTTCCCACGTCAACGACGGTGGTTTCTGGCTTATCAAGGAGTATTTCAACATGACCGTCGCGCAAACATTCAAGACCTGGACGGTATTGGAGACGCTGATTTCGGTCGTCGCTTTCGCCCTGACGCTGGGCCTGGCGCAGGTGATTTGAGTGGACATTCTGTACCAGATACGTGCCCGTCAGGATTCCCTCAGCGCGGGAGAAGGACGAATTGCCAGGCTGTTGCTCAGCGATATCGCCTTCGCGGCCAGTGCCAGTCTGGATGAGCTGGCCAGCCGCGCCGAAGTCAGCAGTGCGACGCTGTCACGCTTCGCGCGCAGTATCGGTTGCCGGGATCTGCGCGACTTGCGCCTGCAACTGGCCCAGGCCAGCGGCGTCGGCAGCCGCTTTCTGCATCCAGAACCGGCGCCGGAGCAGTCGGCGTTTTTCACCCGGATCGTCGACGATATCGAAGCCACCCTGCGCCAGCACCTGGCCGGCTTTGAAGCAACGCGCTTTGCCGCCGCCATCGCCTGTGTCGCCGATGCGCGCATGATTCACACATTCGGCACGGGCGGCTGCTCCAGCCTGTGCAGCGAGGAACTGCAAACCCGGCTGGTCCGCCTGGGTTACCCGGTGGCCGCCTGCCGCGACCCGGTGATGATGCGCATGGTCGCCGCCACGCTTGGTCCGCAACACAGCCTGATTGTCTGCTCGCTCAGCGGACGCACACCGGAACTGCTCGACGCCGTAACTCTGGCGCGCAGCTACGGTGCCCGCGTGCTGGCCATTACGCTGCCTGATTCACCACTGGCACAACTGGCCGAGGTCGTGCTGCCGTTACAAATTGCTGAAACCAATTTCATCTATAAACCCACCGCAGCGCGTTACGGCATGCTGCTAACCATCGATGTGCTGGCCACCGAACTGGCGTTGGCGAGCCCTGAAGACAATCAGGAGCGACTGCGCCGGATCAAGCTTGCGCTGGATGAATACCGTGGCGGCGAAGATGGCCTGCCGCTGGGAGACTGAACCATGCTTTATGACCTGATCATTCGCGACGCACTGGTCATCGACGGCAGTGACACACCGGGAGTGCGCGCCGATGTGGCAATCAGCGAAGGACGCATCCAGCGCATTGGCAGTCTGAGCGATGCCAGTGCTCGGGAAGAAGTCGATGCGGCCGGTCGCGTACTGGCCCCCGGGTTTATCGATGTGCACACCCACGACGATACGGTGGTCATCCGCAAACCCGAGATGCTGCCGAAAATCAGCCAGGGCGTGACGACCGTCATCGTCGGCAACTGCGGGATCAGCGCGTCGCCGGTTTCGCTAACGGGCAATCCTCCCGACCCCATGAACCTGCTGGGCGACGCGGCTGCGTTCGTCTATCCACGCTTCACCGACTACCGCGCCGCCGTCGACAACGCCCGGCCCGCCGTCAACGTGGCGGCCCTGATCGGCCATACCGCCTTGCGTAGCAACCACATGGATGACTTGTTACGCAGCGCCAGTCCGGAAGAAATTGCCGCCATGCGCGTGCAGTTGCGTGACAGCCTGGAAGCGGGCGCGCTGGGGTTATCGACCGGCCTTGCCTACGCCTCTGCGTTCTCGGCCGAAACCAGCGAGGTCAAACAACTGGCGGAAGAGCTCAGCGCGTTCGGCGCGATTTACACCACCCACCTGCGCAGCGAATTCGAGCCGGTGCTGGAGGCCATGGCGGAAGCATTCGATATAGGCCGCCATGCGCGCTCACCGGTCATCATCTCGCACATGAAATGCGCTGGTGCCGGCAACTGGGGACGCAGCCCGCAACTGCTGGCAGCCCTGGAAAAAGCCGCGCAGGACCATCCGGTAGGTTGCGACTGCTATCCCTATGCGGCCAGCTCTTCGACGCTGGACCTCAAACAAGTTACAGACGCGTTCCGCATCACCATCACCTGGTCTACGCCGCACCCGGATCAGGGCGGCAGGGATCTGCAGGAGATTGCCGCCGACTGGGGGCTGTCATTGCTGGACGCCGCACGCAAGTTGCAGCCTGCAGGCGCGGTGTACTACGGCATGGATGAGGGCGACGTCGAGCGCATCATGTCTCACCCGCTGGCGATGATCGGCTCCGATGGTCTTCCGGAAGACCCGTTTCCCCATCCGCGCCTGTGGGGCGCGTTCCCCAGAGTGCTCGGGCATTTCAGCCGCGACAAGGGTCTGTTTGCGTTGCACACCGCCGTACACAAAATGACCGGGCTGTCGGCCGCGCGCTTCGCCTTGCGTGAGCGCGGTCTTATTCGCGAGGGTTACTGGGCGGATCTGGTGCTGTTCAACCCGCAAACCGTACGCGACGTTGCAGATTTCAAAGACCCTCAGCGAGCGGCGCAAGGCATCGACGGTGTCTGGGTCAACGGCCGCTTGAGCTATGCCGACGGCAAACCGCATGGCGAGCGACAGGGCCGATTCCTGCCCCGCAGCGGTTCGCTGCGCGAAGGCTTTGCGGATGCGAAAGCGCCGACGTAGTCGTCGGCGCTGAAAAGGGAAGGATGACCCTGGTGCGTACAGGGTTACCAGAGGTAGGGAAACAGGAACTCGATCGAGTGCCGGGATAGGTTCAGGGCTACCGGCTTGCGGCCGTCCAACGTTATCAAGCCCTCTTTGGCCATCTGGCTCAACAGACTGCGTGTGGTGCGCTCGCCGACGCCCAAGCGGGCCTGAATATCAGCGCGCTGCTGATCGCCCTGGTAGAGCAACGCCTTATAGACATCTCGGGCCTCTATACGGAGCTCAGGAAGAGTCTCGCCCTTGCTGTCCGAAAGCGCGCGACGGCTGCGCATCTCGAAATAAACGTCGATCCGCTCGCCAAGCCTTTCCGGTTCAAGCTGCGCGCTGAAGTATTGCACCTGATCCAGGGCAGTCTCCGTGAAGAAACGGGTCCAGCGCAACAGGCCACTATCCGAAAGCTCACCCCGCCCGTCCAGCTCACCTTTGCGCGGGTGGTCGGCGGCGCCAAGCATCTCGTAGTAGGCGGTGACGTTGCGGGCAAATCCACGGCTCATGGACCACAGACCATACCCACCAAAGCCAGCTGCCTTGAGGTACTGATCCGTGAACAGGCGGCCGGTGCGACCGTTGCCATCCATAAATGGGTGAATCCACATCAGCCTGTGGTGCGACGCTGCAGCCGCAAAGAAGCCCGAAAGGCCGTGAATCCAGTCCAGGCGGTACATTCGCTCAAAATCGTTGAGGTATGTGGGCATCTGCTCGACGGTTGGAGGGATGTGCTTGCCGACGCGAACCCCCAGATGCCGGAATTCGCCGGGGACCATACGCACGGTATCGCCCTTCTCATTGAGTTGAATATCCAGCATATCTTCGGGCACGCCAACATAGAACTCGCGGTGCATGCGTGAGATAGCGCTCTTCGTGCACACGTCGACCTGATTGATAGGCTCATCGGTAAGTCGACGCTGGGCTTCAATGTGACGCTTGATCTCCTGCAGGTCCTTTGCACCCTTGAACTCCTGAGGCGCATCCTCGGCACGCAGAATGTCGGCGGGAATCGTGGAGTTACCCTCGATCTTGTTGCTGTAGTAAGAATTCACCACCCGAAGCAGATTCATCATCGGCAAGCGCAGCGGGCCCGGAATTTTCGCGTGGAGGGCCGCATCGAGCCGCATGATCTGGACGACCTGATCCTGCAACTCATCGGGCGCTTTGTCTTGGGGAATGTACGGTGTGAATGCCATTTGCCGGTTTTAAACCCCACCTAATGCCCCTACTTATAGGGGCTGGGTAATTTTTAACCGGCTATTTTTGCCGGCTTGCTTGCCGGCAATTTATCACTCCTTGTCCCTAAGAGCACTACCGTCGTCCGATGACCAGCGATCAGCCCTGAGAATCAGCAAGAGGAATAGTCTTTTCTATTTCCTCTCCCATAGGTTCAGCTCTCAAAAACCAACATCGTCAGCCCAGCAACTACTGGTGATACTGCGCCGACAACTCGTGTACCGCGTTGATGAACGCACCGGCATTGGCCGGGTCGACTTCAGGGGTGATGCCGTGGCCGAGGTTGAAGACGTGGCCGGTGCCACTGCCGTAGCTGGCAAGGATGCGCGCGACTTCCTGGCGGATGGCTTCCGGGCGCGCGTACAGCACGGTCGGGTCCATGTTCCCTTGCAGCGAAACCTTGCTGCCGACACGCTGACGCGCTTCGCCGATGTCGCAAGTCCAGTCCAGCCCGAGGGTGTCTGCACCGATGTCGGCAATGCTTTCCAGCCACAGGCCGCCGCCTTTGGTGAACACGATCACTGGCACCTTGCGCCCGTCGTTTTCGCGAATCAGGCCGTTGACGATCTTGCGCATGTAGGCCAGCGAGAACTCCTGATACGCCGCCGAAGACAGGCTGCCGCCCCAGCTGTCGAAGATCTGCACGGCCTGCGCACCGGCCAGGATCTGGCCATTGAGGTAGGACGTCACTGACTGCGCCAGCTTGTCGAGCAGCAGGTGCATGGCTTGCGGGTTGTCGTAAAGCATGGCCTTGGATTTGCGGAAGTCCTTCGACGAACCGCCCTCGACCATGTAGGTCGCCAACGTCCACGGGCTGCCAGCGAAACCGATCAGCGGTACACGACCGTTGAGTTCGCGGCGAATGGTGCTGACCGCATCCATCACGTAACCCAGATCCTGCTGTGCATCAGGGATCGGCAACGCTTCGATGTCGGCCAGCGTGCTGACGGTTTTCCTGAAGCGCGGACCTTCGCCGGTTTCAAAGTACAGCCCCTGGCCCATCGCATCGGGAATGGTCAGGATGTCGGAAAACAGAATCGCTGCGTCCAGCGGGTAGCGATCCAGCGGCTGCATGGTGACTTCACAGGCGAACTGCGGGTTCTTGCACAGGCTCATGAAGTCCCCGGCACTGGCGCGGCTGGCGCGGTACTCCGGCAGGTAACGACCTGCCTGACGCATCATCCATACCGGCGTGACGTCTACGGGTTGCTTGAGCAAAGCGCGAAGGAAACGGTCGTTCTTCAGGGCAGTCATGTCGGCATCCGCAATAAAAGTGCCGGCATTTTCTCAGAGCTCGACGCAAAAGGCACGGCGGGAGCCGTGCCTTTTGTCTATCGAGGCGATTTGCTGTCGTTATACAGGGTCATGCGCCTTCAGAACCGGCCGATTTCTCTCACATGTTCTTATGGTTGACGATATCGAAAGGCTCAAGCATGCCTTTTTCCACCCGCTTGAGCCCCAGACGCCAATCCCCTCTCCCAGTGCTATCGCCAATGGAAGTCAGGTCCAGGAAATAAAACTTTCCGTTTTTATCCAGTTTATTTTTTGCAGTGGGCTTCCATTTATGCAGGTGAGCAGCGCCATCAAGAACGTACTTCTCAACAGCATTCTTGACTGAGGCTTCCAGATCCTTGGCCTGTATATGCTCATACGCCGCTTTGAACTCGGCAGTGTCGAAAAAATCATTCATGTGTATTTTGTACCTGAGCTTTCCAGCGCTCTTGCCCGGCGTACCGGCACCGCCTGCTGATTCCATGGGCAGTTTGGTTATGCGGTGTCTGCCACCGCCGCGCAAACCGGTCGACGCATGCACCCAGACACCTTGATCGTCAAGCTGGATCGGCAGTTGGTAGTAAGCATCTGGCCGCCGCGAATCGATAACCCGCCACGCTGCCGAGTCGGAGTCATATGTGACGGCATAGGCTTTTTCCTGTTGCACGGCATAAAAGCGGCTCGGCACACCCTCTTGAGCTTTCTCATGGATGCCCCGGTAAATCCCGTCGTCACGCATTTTCAAACCGACAGGCGTTTTGGATACGGCTGTTTTCGGGTCGAGCACAGAGCGGCCTGTCTTTGCCGCAGAAGACGTCCTGACCCGCCGTCCTTTTGACAGCGTCAGTGCATCGGCCAACAACAGCGCCGCCTGAACGAAATACAACGGAGCGATACCCTGTTCGCTGGACTTCTTCCCAACGCCCTGCCAGATGGCGTAAAAACTGCGAAGGGCAGCGATCGGCAACTGCACTTTGAAAGGCGTGAAGATGAGGACGATGTCGCCAACGACTTTGGTGATTTCCCAGGCACTTTCCCAGTAGGTTTCCCAGTTGGTATTGGTCTGTTCATCGACGGCAGAAATCACCCGAGCGACTTCAGACTCATAGACCGCCTCGAGAAAATTCCCGGTACACGGCTGCAGATCCATGAACAGCGTGTCACGGCCAGCGGTCAGCACATGCCTGACATCGGCCTGGGCGGCCAAAGGTGCCTTGCCCACCAGATAGTCCAGAAAATCGGGCTCAAGCAGGATCCGCTGCCGAAACTCCTGCGAATTGCTCATCTCCCGAAAGCATATTCCGTCAGGAGCCTGCGGGGTAAAGACCATCAGCGTGGCGACGCTGGAGCGCGACTCTGTGCCGATCACCAATACACCACTCAATGAAACACCATTGATGAGTAACTGGCTGACCTGAATGCGATGCCCCTCCACCATTGCGCGATCATCACTGTCAGTTGGATGATCAAGCACCGCGGCAACCCATTTGTAGCCTCTGTTCGCCAGCTCGGGAGGAAGCCCGCCATCGCCCAGAAAGTCGCCCGCCATCTTCGCCTCGATCGCGTCGAGGCGCATTTGTGCGCGCATGACGCGTGCATAACGCTCACAGTGCCATTGTCCTGCCGCCGACGTGGACAGAACCGTGCTGAGGTATCTGGAGTAACTCTCACCAATGTTCAGATCACGAATCAGGCCAAACAGATAACCAGCGTTGAGGAAACGGACCAATTGCCCTTGATCGTCAAACGCGCGACTGGTGAGTAGAAAGTTGATATTGGTGAAGGCAATGTTTTCCAGCGACAGATCTGTAAGGCTGCGCTCTTGAGTTTCGTAATGCGGCTCCAGCTCGGAAGGGCCGACATATTCGTAATCGATATCAATGCCGACACCCGGATCAATCTCGACGCTGATGGTATGGACGGTGATAAGGTCAGGATCCACTGTCATACCGTGGTCGAGCAAAATTCGCTCTTGTAGCCTCGCCCGGGCGTAGTGACGCAACCGGTCCGGCTGTCCGTAAATGGAAGGATCCAGCAGGTCAGGTGCCTGGGCTTCGAGCAAGGCCTGACTGTAGTCCTGCACCGCCACTTGCCAGCGCTGTTTTTCGACATCGGTCGCGTTCGCGAACCAGTCAGGCAGACAATCGCTTTCGATTTCAGTGGGTTGCTCAGGGTCAAACCAACCGCGATTTTTCTCAATGGCACGCCGGGTCAGAACGTCGCGAATCCCTTTCACATCCTGCTCGAACTGCATGCCCAGCGCAGAACGCTCTTCGGTTTTCAATTGCGAACCGATCGCGAGATAGAAGCTGTCGGTACCCGGCTTGAATGAGACAAACTCACCGTTCTCGGCGTCCCGTGCACTGTAATTACCGTAGCCGTCATGCCGCAAAACGATACGGGTATCGTCAGGGTCTGCCGGGAAGGACTCGCTATCGCCGGGCTCGAAGATCAGCAACGCTCGCCCCGATTCAGCAGCCAGCAATTCGCTTGTGATCTTGCGGGCCAGCTCATCGGTGCAGGCGTTGAAGCTCCGTGTTCGCGACAGGCCGTCGATAGCCAGACTGCTGCTCCATTCCTGCACAGAAATGTTCAAGGCCTCGTCGAAAGAGTCTGGCAGACCACCATTATCCAGAAAGTCAGCGTCGTCCTGCACTGTCAGCGGCAACTGCTCCAGCAGCTCTTCAAGACGTCCGACGGGAACCTGTGGGTATAAAGCGCACAGTTCGCTCAGAGCAGCGGAAAGCAGAGTCTGCTGACGAATCCACAGGGGCAGGAAGGGATTTCGTGTGCGGGTATCCAGCTGAACCTTCGAGGCGCCCTCACCGGCCGCCACAAGTGCATCGAATAACAGCGGCCTCTGGTCATTTGCCAGCCCCGCTATTTGCTCGCGCAGGGTGACGATTCGTCCGCTATCACTGTGACTACCGGGAAAGTTGCCGCCCATTCCGACCTTGGAACCTACCGGCAACTGACTGAACACCCAACGCAGCAATGGCTCGTCATCGGCGACCGGAATATTATCCGGAACGATATAAGCATCAGCGTTCTGCATCAGGACAACACTGTTCTGAACGACGCTTTCATCGTTGCCTTTCAAAAAAATCGCGAGGACTTCGTCGTTCTCGTTGTGAATCCGGATCGACAGGTCTGCAGGCCATTCAGGCAACTGAACCAGTAAGGCAAACAAAGCCTCATCGCCGTCATCCGGGAAAAAGTCTTTCTCTGTGAAGCGCTCGACGAACTGGTCGATTATCCGGTCTGCCCGTTCCCGGTTGCGGTGTTCGCGGACGGCAACGCTACTGGGCGTGAACCTGTCCGGGCCGAGAGATTGCTGTTCAGTGGAGCGCGCAAGCTTGCCCATGGGTGCTGCGTTCAACATAGCTATTTCCTTATAGCAACATGGATGGAGGGAGTATCCAAGACGATGAGCTCCCGATGAGGATCAGGAGCGTAATCCTTTTCAGGCGTCGGTAAAGGGGGCGGAAAACAGCTGTAAACAATCACCTGTCACCTACACCGCAACAGGCTTTGATCGGCATTCAAAAGAGGGATTGAAACCTTGATACACCGCCTGTGGCAGGGCGGCGAAACTTAATGAAAAGCGCTTTTCAATACCGGGATCAGGTTATTTCAAAACGTCACGAAACCGTTTTCCCAGCCCCCCCAATCCAGGCCTGACCTTGGCCACGCTGGAATATGGAATCAATTATCCTGACTGATACCCGAATGCCCCGAAGCTGCAGATGCTGCAAGCGCCTGTTCAAGTGCGTAGGCATAGCTCAGCAAATCAGCTTCATCCCAGGCAGTGGAGAGAAAATATAACCCTCTTGGCAGGCCATTCTCTTCGAACCCGACGGGCACGGTTATTCCCGGATAACCCGCGATTGCGCCAACCGCTTTGAACGAAACCTCTGACCAGTCAATCAGCGCGTCAAGCGCGTGCTGTTGCAGGAGCCCATCGATCAATTGCCGATGGGCAGTGCGCAGACTGGTTGCAATGGACAGGTAATCCTCCTGATCGAGAGTCGCGCCCGAGGAGTCGATCATTAAATCCTGGTCATAGGCTTGCGCCCCATCCGACGCGGTGTTGAATGCGATGATGTCATCCAGCGTGCTGACACCCAGCCCGGTGCGTGTGCTCAAGTAAGCGTTAAGCTCACGCTTGAAGTCATGCAGCAGCACTCGATACTCCGGGGTGCTATCAATCGACGGAACGTCGACTGGAACCAGTATCGCCCCGGCGGAACTCAAACGACTCTTCACCTTTTGGAATTCAGGATCGTCGTCCATCAGCATGCCGTCATGGGTGCGGCTCGAATAGCCCAGGCGCTTGCCATTCAACGCGTCCGTTCTGAGCTGATCGACATAGTTCACGGTGTTAGCAGTGGCTTGGGCGGTGGCGTCGTCGAGAGGGTCGGTGCCGCTCATCGCCGTCAGCAGGATGGCGGTATCCGTGACCGTTCGCGCCATGGGCCCGGGGGTGTCCTGACGACTGGAGAGCGGAATCATGCCGGTACGGCTGAGCAGACCCAGCGTAGGCCTCAGCCCTATCACACCACTCGTGGCGGCAGGCTGGATGATCGACCCATTGGTCTCGGTGCCCACCGCCAAGGGTGAAAATCCAGCCGCAAGGCCCACTGCCGAACCGGAGCTGGAGCCGAGCGGATCAGCGTTCAAGTCATAGGGATGACGCGTCTGCCCGCCGCGACTACTCCAACCGCTCGGCACCTCGTACCCACGAAAATGCGCCCATTCGCTGAGATTGGCTTTGCCGATGATGATCGCGCCGGCCTCGCGAAGCCGCTGCACCACGAAAGCATCGTGGGGCGCAGGCGCCCCGACCATAGCGAGCGCACCCGCAGTCGTCTGCATCCTGTCGGCCGTATCGAGATTGTCTTTTATCACGATGGGGATGCCATGCAGCGGCCCACGTTGCTCCCCACGGGAACGCTCCCCGTCCAGTTGCGCGGCTATCTGCAGAGCGTCGGGGTTGATTTCAATGAGGGCGTTAAGCGCCGGGCCATTTTTGTTCAGCACTTCGATGCGCTGGAGCAGGTCTGTCACCAGCCCGGCAGAGGTCAGGCTGCCTGCGCTCATGCGTCGCTGGAGCTCGACACTGGACTCAAAGTAAACCGCCTTGTTTTCGATGATCGAACCGAAAACCGGTCCATCGAAGTTGGCGTACGCCTGGCTGGCAAATGTGCAGGGCGCTATCGAGAGCGCGAGACAGAAACCAAACTGATTGTTCATGATGTCCTTCCCTGGTTGATAAAACGCTCGTCTTGAGCGAGTTACACCAAGCTTAGGAAGGAGGGGGCAGAAGGGATGTCAGAGAAATCGGTAAATTACCCGTGATGGGTAGACGCTTGTTGCCAGAGCGCGCCTGAGTAGCGGCACGCTCTGGCAACACAAGGCTCAGACGCCCAGGTAATCCAGAATCCCTTCAGCCGCATTACGGCCTTCGAAGATAGCGGTCACCACCAGGTCGGAGCCGCGCACCATGTCGCCACCCGCGAAGATCTTCGGGTTGCTGGTCTGGTGCTTGTACTGCGCCTGTTCCGGGGCCACGACGCGGCCCTGGCTGTCGGTGCTGATGGTGAACTGCTCGAACCAGGGCGCCGGGCTTGGGCGGAAGCCGAAGGCGATGACCACGGCTTCTGCCGGGATGATCTCTTCGGAGCCCGGAATCGGTTCGGGACTGCGACGACCACGGGCATCCGGTTCGCCCAGGCGCGTCTCGACCACTTTCACGCCTTCAACCTTGCCCTCGCCAATGATGGCGATAGGCTGACGGTTGTAGAGGAACCTCACGCCTTCTTCCTTGGCGTTTTTCACTTCCTTGCGCGAGCCAGGCATGTTTTCTTCGTCGCGACGGTAGGCGCAGGTCACTGACTTGGCGCCCTGGCGGATCGAGGTGCGGTTGCAGTCCATCGCCGTGTCGCCACCGCCCAGAACCACGACCCGCTTGCCCTTCATGTCGACAAAGTCTTCCGGCGCCTTTTCAAAACCCAGGTTGCGATTGACGTTGGCGATCAGGAAGTCGAGCGCATCGTGCACGCCGGGCAGATCCTCACCGGGGAAGCCGCCTTTCATGTAGGTGTAGGTGCCCATGCCCATGAACACCGCATCGTACTCGGCGAGCAGTTGATCGATGGTGACATCCTTGCCGACTTCGGTGTTGAGACGGAATTCGATACCCATGCCGGTGAACACTTCACGGCGATGGCTCAGCACGGATTTCTCCAGCTTGAATTCCGGGATGCCGAAGGTCAGCAGACCGCCGATTTCCGGGTTCTTGTCGAACACCACCGGGGTCACGCCGCCGCGCACCAGCACGTCGGCACAGCCCAGGCCCGCAGGCCCCGCGCCGATGATCGCGACGCGCTTGCCGGTCGGCACGACCTTGGACATGTCCGGACGCCAGCCCATGGCAAAGGCAGTATCGGTGATGTACTTCTCGACCGAACCGATAGTTACCGCACCAAAACCGTCGTTCAGTGTGCAGGCACCTTCACACAGGCGATCCTGCGGGCACACACGGCCGCAGACTTCCGGCAGGGTGTTGGTCTGGTGCGACAATTCCGCAGCCGCGAGGATATTGCCCTCGGCGACCAGCTTGAGCCAGTTGGGAATGAAGTTGTGCACCGGGCACTTCCATTCGCAATACGGGTTGCCGCAGCCCAGGCAGCGGTGCGCTTGATCGGCAGACTGCTGGGGCTTGAAAGGCTCGTAGATTTCCACGAACTCTTTCTTGCGTTGACGCAGCAGTTTCTTCTTCGGGTCTTTACGTCCGACGTCGATGAACTGGAAGTCGTTACTGAGACGTTCAGCCATTCTCTGGAGCCTCTTTGCGGCAGCTTCAAGCGACAAGCTTCAAGCTGCAAGAAATCAATTCAGTTCAATTCACAGGGTGGCAAACTTGCGGCTTGAAGCTAACCGCTAGCAGCTGCTTTTACTGCGGATTCGCCCGAGTGCTGGACAGCAGCGATTTCAGGTTGGCAGCCTTGGGCTTGACCAGCCAGAAACGACGCAGGTAGTCGTCCAGGTTTTCCGCGATATTGCGGCCCCATTCGCTGTCGGTTTCCGCGACGTACTCATTCAGGACGCTTTGCAGGTGAGTGCGGTAAGCCTCCATCGATTCGCCGCTGATACGCTGTATCTCGACCAGTTCATGGTTAACGAGGTCAACGAAGGTGTTGTCCAGGTCGAGCACGTAGGCGAAACCGCCGGTCATGCCGGAACCGAAGTTGTAGCCGGTCTTGCCCAGTACGCAGACGAAACCACCCGTCATGTATTCGCAGCAATGATCGCCAGTGCCTTCAACGACAGTATGAGCACCGGAGTTACGCACGGCGAAACGCTCGCCTGCCGTACCTGCCGCAAACAGCTTGCCGCCGGTTGCGCCGTACAGGCAGGTGTTGCCGATAATCGCACTTTCGTTGGTCTTGAACGGGCTGCCCTTGGGCGGCACGATTACCAGCTTGCCAGCGGTCATGCCCTTGCCGACGTAGTCGTTGGCATCGCCTTCCAGATACATGTTCAGGCCACCGGCGTTCCACACCCCGAAGCTCTGACCGGCAGTGCCCTTGAAGCGGAAGGTGACAGGTGCCTTGTTCATGCCCTGATTGCCGTGCAGTCTGGCGATTTCGCCAGAGATGCGCGCGCCGATCGAACGGTCGCAGTTGCAGATATCCAGTTCGTAGTCGCCACCGCTGAGCGACTCGATGGCCGGCTTGGCCATCTCCACCATCTTCTCGGCCAGCAAGCCTTTGTCGAACGGCGGGTTGCGATCCACCTGGCTGAACTGAGGCTTGTCGGCCGGAATGTGGTCGCTGCCCAGCAACGGTGTCAGGTCCAGATGCTGCTGCTTCTCGGTTTCGCCCGGCAGGATGTCCAGCAGGTCG
Source organism: Pseudomonas syringae KCTC 12500 (assembly GCF_000507185.2). Lineage (NCBI taxonomy): Bacteria > Pseudomonadati > Pseudomonadota > Gammaproteobacteria > Pseudomonadales > Pseudomonadaceae > Pseudomonas > Pseudomonas syringae. The sequence goes on along the minus strand of NZ_AYTM02000002.1, from coordinate 2,865,922 downwards.
GTGCGGCCGATCAGCTCTTCCAGTGAGCGAACACCCAGCTTGGCCAGCCACTCGCGGGTTTCTTCCGCCACGTAGGTGAAGAAGTTGATCACCATGTCGACGGTGCCGATGTAATGGTCCTTGCGCAGCTTTTCGTTCTGGGTCGCTACGCCGGTGGCGCAGTTGTTCAGGTGGCAGATACGCAGGTATTTGCAGCCCAGCGCGATCATCGGCGCGGTGCCGAAGCCGAAGCTTTCGGCCCCGAGGATGGCAGCCTTGATCACGTCCAGGCCGGTTTTCAGACCACCGTCGGTTTGTACCCGAACCTTGCCGCGCAGGTCGTTGCCACGCAGGGTCTGGTGGGTTTCGGCCAGCCCAAGCTCCCACGGCGCACCGGCGTATTTGATCGAGGTCAGCGGCGATGCGCCGGTGCCACCGTCGTAACCGGAAATGGTGATCAGGTCGGCATAGGCCTTGGCGACACCGGCGGCAATGGTGCCGACGCCCGCTTCTGCCACCAGCTTTACCGAGACCAGCGCCGCCGGGTTGACCTGTTTCAGGTCAAAAATCAGCTGCGACAAGTCTTCGATGGAATAGATGTCGTGGTGTGGAGGCGGCGAAATCAGCGTCACGCCCGGTACTGCATAACGCAGCTTGGCGATCAGGCCATTGACCTTGCCGCCCGGCAGTTGCCCGCCCTCGCCCGGCTTGGCGCCCTGCGCGACCTTGATCTGCAGCACATCGGCATTGACCAGATACTCGGGCGTCACGCCAAAGCGGCCCGTCGCGATCTGCTTGATCTTGGAACTGCGGACCGTGCCGTAACGGGCCGGGTCTTCGCCACCCTCACCGGAGTTGGAGCGCGCGCCCAGACGGTTCATCGCCTCGGCCAACGCTTCGTGGGCCTCGGGCGACAAAGCGCCCAGAGAAATACCGGCCGAGTCGAAGCGCTTGAAGATTTCGCTCAGCGGCTCGATTTCGTCGATGTTCAGCGGCTGATCGATTGTCCTGACCTGCAGCAGGTCACGAATCATCGACACCGGACGCTGGTCCACCAGTGAGGTGTATTCCTTGAACTTGCTGTAGTCGCCCTGCTGCACGGCGGCCTGCAGGGTGCTGACCACGTCCGGGTTGTAGGCGTGGTACTCACCACCAAACACGAACTTGAGCAGGCCGCCTTGCTGGATCGGCTTGCGCGGGCTCCAGGCTTCGGCAGCCAGCGCCTTCTGTTCGGCTTCGATGTCGACGAAGCGCGCGCCCTTCAGGCGGCTCGGTACACCGCGGAAGCTGAGGTCGCAGACTTCCTCGGACAGGCCAATGGCTTCGAACAACTGCGCGCCACGGTAGGACGCAACGGTCGAGATGCCCATCTTCGAGAGGATCTTGAGCAGGCCCTTGGTGATGCCTTTGCGGTAGTTCTTGAAGACTTCGTACAGATCGCCCAGTACTTCGCCGGTACGGATCAGGTCGCCCAGCACTTCGTAGGCCAGGAACGGATAGACCGCCGAGGCGCCGAAGCCGATCAGCACGGCGAAATGGTGCGGGTCACGCGCCGTCGCGGTTTCGACCAGAATGTTGCTGTCGCAGCGCAGACCCCGCTCGGTCAGACGGTGGTGAACCGCGCCGACCGCCAGAGAGGCGTGCACCGGCAGCTTGCCCGGCGCAATGTGTCGGTCGCTCAGCACGATCAGCGTATGACCGGCACGCACGGCTTCTTCGGCCTGATCGGCAACGCTGCGCACAGCGGCTTCAAGGCCCAGGCTTTCATCGTAGTTCAGGTCAATGATATGGCGCTCGAACCCTGGACGCTCCAGGTTCATCAGCGAGCGCCATTTGGCTGGCGAAATGACCGGCGAGCTGAGGATCACGCGCGAGGCGTGCTCCGGCGACTCCTGGAAGATATTGCGCTCGGCACCAAGGCAGATCTCCAGCGACATGACAATGGCTTCACGCAGCGGGTCGATCGGCGGGTTGGTCACCTGCGCGAACTGCTGACGGAAGTAATCGTAAGGCGAACGCACACGACGCGACAGCACGGCCATTGGCGTGTCGTCACCCATCGAGCCTACGGCTTCCTGACCCTGCTCGCCCAGCGGACGCAGCACCTGATCACGCTCTTCGAACGTGACCTGATACATCTTCATGTACTGCTTGAGCTGCTCGCTGTCGTAAAAAGCCGAACCGTGGTCATTGTCTTCCATGGTCGCCTGAATGCGCAGGGCATTCTTGCGCAGCCATTGCTTGTACGGATGACGCGACTTGAGGCGGTTGTCGATAGCATCGGTGTCGAGGATCTGACCGGTTTCGGTGTCCACGGCAAAGATCTGCCCCGGACCGACACGGCCCTTGGCGATGACATCTTCGGGTTTGTAATCCCACACGCCGATTTCCGATGCGAGGGTGATGTAGCCGTTCTTGGTCGTGACCCAGCGCGCCGGGCGCAGGCCGTTGCGGTCGAGCAGGCAGACCGCATGACGACCTTCGGTCATGACCACGCCCGCAGGGCCGTCCCACGGCTCCATGTGCATGGAGTTGTACTCATAGAACGCCCGCAGGTCCGGGTCCATGGTCTCGACGTTCTGCCACGCAGGCGGAATGATCATGCGCACGCCACGGAACAGATCGATGCCGCCGGTGACCATCAGCTCAAGCATGTTGTCCATGCTCGACGAGTCAGAACCCACGCGGTTGACCAGCGGGCCCAGTTCGTCCAGATCCATCAGATCGTTGGTGAACTTGGTGCGCCGCGCCTGTGCCCAGTTGCGGTTGCCGGTAATGGTGTTGATCTCGCCGTTGTGGGCGAGGAAGCGGAACGGCTGCGCCAGCGGCCATTTCGGCAAGGTATTGGTGGAGAAGCGCTGGTGGAACACGCAGATAGCGGTCTGCAGACGCTCGTCGCTCAGGTCCGGGAAGAAGGCCGTGAGGTCGGCCGGCATCATCAGGCCTTTGTAAATGATGGTCTTGTGCGAAAAGCTGCAGATGTAGTGATCGGTATCTGCGGCGTTGGACACCGACGAGCGGCGACGCGCACTGAACAGTTTGATGGCGAATTCCTGATCGCTCAGGCCTTCACCACCAATGAATACTTGCTCGATTTTCGGCAGGCGCTCCAGCGCCAGGCGACCCAGAACGCTGGTATCGATCGGCACCTGACGCCAGCCCACCAGATCCAGGCCTTCGGCGAGGATTTCGCGGTTCATGTTTTCGCGCGCAGCGTCGGCCCTGGCGTCGTCCTGATTGAGGAACACCATGCCCACAGCATATTGGCGGGGCAGATCGACGTTGAAATGTTGCTTGGCGATCGCACGCAGGAAGCCATCGGGCTTCTGAATCAACAGACCGCAACCGTCGCCGGTCTTGCCGTCGGCGTTGATACCGCCACGGTGGGTCATGCAGGTCAGGGCCTGAACGGCCGTCTGCAACAGGTGATGACTGGGCTCGCCCTGCATATGAGCGATCAGGCCGAAGCCGCAGTTATCCTTGAATTCATCTGGTTGGTACAGACCTGCTTTCATAGACACTTTCTCACCAGGCTGCCTCTATGCGAGGCAAATTTCCTTTTAATTCAACCAATTACCTGTCACGCCGAACGTGCGCCAGCTTCGGACAGGCAAAACGGAGGTCATTGTACACAGCGACACAAGGGCTAACAAATTTAACGACGACTGGCTGATAATCAATGTCGCAATTATGAAAGTTTTAAAGCGGGTCGCTGTGCTAGTCAAAGTATTTCTTCGTGAATCTGACTGACGCGACGGGAGACTGCAGGGCGCTTGTAACGCAGACGCCGCAAGGCACGGGCCGATAGGCCGCGCGCGCAGGCGGGTTAAGTCAGGTAGGTCGGCGGCGGCCCGGGTAGGGCCGCTGCGACTTTAACGAGTGGCGCCGAGCTCTTGTTGGACGCTGGCGACAGTACGAGGCCAAGGTTTACCAGCCTGAACCTTGGCTGGCAATACCTTGATGGCTGCCAGGGCGGCAGCGCGGTCAGGAAAGTTGCCATACGTCACAACGTACAGCGGCTTGCCCTGCAGGGTTTTCTTGAAATAACGATACTCGCCACCCTGCTCTGCAACGTAGGCCTGGGCCGTCGCTTCGGAACTGGTGCCGAGAATCTGCACCACATAGTGGCCTGGTGCCTGGCTGCTGTACCAGCTACCGCCGGCAGCCGGTTTGGCCGCGGCCGCTGCCGGTTTTTCAGCCGGTTTGGCCGCAGGAGCCGGGGCTGGCTTGGCTGTGGCGACCTGAGTTTGCGCAGGTGCCGGCTTGGCAGCTGGCGCCGGGGTCGGTGCAGGGATGGACGAACGAGGCGTCTGCGCTGCGGCCTGACCTGCCGGAACACCGGCTGGCGGCGCAGTAGTGGTCACGGTCGGCGGCTGGGCAGGCGAACCTGTCGGCACGGCGTCTTCGTCGGAATCACTGGAACCGGCGGCTTCGGCCAGAGGACCGCGCATCACCGGCTGGTTGCCATTCATCGGCAACGGCATCGGCTGGGAATTGCCAGCGAATTCGATGGCCGGGCTGCCGTTGTTGGATTGTTGAGCAGTTGGCTTGCCTTCACCCAGCGGCAGTTGCGCCTGAGCGGAAGCCGGGGCATTGGCGGGTGTACCCGTCTTGTCGCCGCGACCCGGGATCAGCACGGCTGCTGCCACGGCCACTATGACAACGGCACCCAAGGCCAATACGTGTTTTTTCGGCATTTTGAACCCCACACTTGGACGCTTGACCGCGGAACGACTCGCGATCATCGCCTCGATCATTGAATCGCGGGCTACCTGGTTGATTGCGCCAGGCCAGCCATCGGACTGTTCATGAATATCGGTGATCTGGTCGGCGGTGAACAACGCGATTCCCTGCCCTGCACCCTCCAGACGCTGAGCCAGATACTCCCGGGTTTCCTCTTCCGTATAGGGTTGCAGCTCGATGACGTGAAAGCGTTCGCCTTCAACATCGCCCTGCAGGTCGGCACACATCTGATCGAGACGATCGAGCAGCGATGGCTCTCCGAACAGGAATACATGCGGACGCCCCTCAGGCGTTCCCGCAGCAAGACCCAGCAACGCTTCGAGCGCCGAATCGCCAAGTTGTTCCGCATCGTCAACCAGCAAGTAGACTTCCTGGCCGGTCAGCCCGAGTTGCACGACCTGCGACAGGATCGACTGCATTTCAGCCTGCGCGACGCTCAGCGCCTGCGCGACCTGCTGCAGCACGCCCGCGGCATCGCCGGCACCGCGCGCAGAAATCACGACACTTTGCACAGACTGCTTGTTGGTGCTTGCCACCAGTGCCTGGCGCAGCAGGGTCTTGCCGCTGCCCTGAGGCCCGGTTACCGCCAGCAGCAGCTGACTGTAGCGCGCCAGATGATGAAGCTGACCCAGCACAGGCTTGCGTTGGGCAGGAAAGAATTTGAAGCCAGGTACCCGCGCCGCAAAGGGGTCATGACTCAACTGATAATGGCCGAGGAAGGCCTCGTCGGCATGCAAACTAGTCATGGGGTTTCCGTTAACCTCTGAGCTGATCCACCAAGGCGCGATAATCCGCAACCAGGGTGGCCTGTAATACTTCTTTTGGATATTCGTCTGTGATAACCGCTTCACCCATCCGGCGCAACAGCACCAGACGCAGGCGACCGTCGATGACTTTCTTGTCGATCGCCATGTGTTCGAGGAAATTGTCTTCCGTCATGTCCTGCGGTGGCACGACCGGCAGCCCGGCACGCTGAAACAGGCGAATGCCGCGATCCCGTTCCTGTGTGCTGATCCAGCCCAGGCGCGAGGACATTTCCAGCGCCATGACTGTCCCGGCAGCAACCGCCTCGCCATGCAGCCAGACACCATAGCCCATATGCGTCTCGATGGCGTGCCCGAATGTGTGACCCAGGTTCAATGTCGCACGAACACCGGACTCGCGCTCATCGGCGCCGACCACCAGCGCCTTGGCGGCGCAGGAACGTTCGATGGCTACGGTCAGCGCCGCCTGGTCCAGCCCGCGCAGCGCATCGACGTGCTCTTCGAGCCAGGTCAGGAAGGGCTCGTCGCATATCAGGCCATATTTGATGACTTCCGCCAGCCCGGCGGACAGCTCACGCTCGGGCAGGGTATTGAGCGAGGTGGTATCGATCAGCACCACACTCGGCTGATAGAAGGCACCCACCATGTTCTTGCCCAGCGGATGGTTGATGCCGGTCTTGCCGCCAACCGACGAATCCACCTGAGACAGCAGTGTGGTCGGGATCTGGATGAAGTTCACGCCGCGCTGATAACAGGCGGCAGCGAACCCGGCCATGTCGCCGATCACCCCGCCACCCAGGGCGATGACCGTGGTGCGACGATCATGACGGGCGGTCAGCAAGCCATCGAAAATGGTCTGCAGGGTTTCCCAGTTCTTGAATGCTTCGCCATCGGGCAGAACAATCGGCAGAACGTTGTAACCGGCCAGGGTTTGCGTCAGGCGCTCCAGGTACAGCGGTGCCACTGTCGTATTGGAGACGATAGCCACCTGACGCCCGACGATATGCGGGGCCAGGAGCTCGGGCTGATCCAGCAGGCCTTCGCCAATATGGATCGGGTAGCTACGCTCACCAAGCTCGACCTTAAGTGTCTGCATGTGTCCCCACATTGATTACCGATTGGACGGTTTGTGCTTCAGCAGGTCATGACGCAAGGCCACGAACCGACGCTGTTTTGCTGGGCGACGAGAATAGCGCATTTTCGCCTGCGCTTTAACGGGGAGGAAGCTCTGCCAGTCGCGCCAGTATCTCGAGAACCACCATTCGGGGTGGCCGCTCATCGGTTTCAATCACGATATCGGCGATTTCCCGATAAAGCGGGTCGCGGATGGCCAGCAGTTCGCTCAGCACACGGGCAGGATCAGCGGTACGCAGCAAAGGACGATTGCGATCACGCGCGGTGCGCCCCACCTGCTGCTCGATCGAGGCGTGCAAGTAAACCACGCGCCCGCCGGCCCGCAGTGCCTGGCGATTTTCGCTGCGCATGACCGCGCCACCGCCGGTCGCCAGAACCACGCCATCGGCGTCGCACAGTTCGGCAATCATGGCCTGCTCGCGATCACGAAAACCCGGTTCGCCTTCCTTGTCGAAGATCCAGGGAATGTTGGCGCCCGTACGCAGCTCGATTTCCTTGTCGGAATCCTTGAACGGCAGTCGCAATTCTTTGGCAAGCAAGCGGCCGATGGTGCTCTTGCCAGCACCCATCGGCCCCACAAGTATTAAATTTCGCACAAAATCAACGACTCACAGAAATCGCCTGGTTGTTCATGATACGCGGAGTCAGAAATACCAACAGCTCGGATTTGGACTCAGATACCACATCGCGCCTGAAAAGCCGGCCAAGATACGGTACATCGCCAAGAAATGGCACTTTATCGACAACTTTACTTTGCGTATTCGAGAACACACCACCGATGACGATGGTCTCGCCGTCGGAAATCAGCACTTTGGCGTTGACCTCGTTCTTCTTGATCGGCGGCACACCCAGCACCGCATTCAGGTAGTCCGGCTCGTCCTTGGTGACCTTCACTTCCATGATGATGCGATTGTCCGGCGTGATCTGCGGCGTCACTTCAAGCGACAGGGAAGCCTCCTTGAAGCTCACGGTGGTCGCACCGCTGGAGCTGGATTCCTGATACGGGATCTCCGTACCCTTGAGGATCTTGGCGGTTTCCTTGTCGGAAGTGACCACCTTGGGCTGGGAGACGATTTCACCGTTGCCGGTTTTCTCCATGGCACTCAGTTCAAGGTCCAGCAACGTGTTGTTGGTCACGAAACCAAGGCCGATACCCGAGGTGGCGCCGGCTGCGCCCAGGTCCACGAACGGCACGTTGGAGGTCAGGTTGCCGCTGGTGTTACCGGCCTCGTCGCCATTATTGTCAAGCCCGTAGGTTGTCCATTTTCTGTTACCGCTGGTGTTCGTAGAGCCGCCCCAGCGAACCCCGAGCTGCTTGTTGTAATCGACGTTGGCCTCGACGATGCGCGCCTCGATCATCACCTGGCGTACCGGGATGTCCAGTTGCGAAACGATACGACGCAGCTCGTCGAGTCGTTCCTGGGTCTGGTAGGCAATGATGTTGTTGGTCCGGTCGTCCACCGTGATCGAGCCGCGCTCATCGGCCTTGGACTCGGCACTGGTCACGGACTGGAACAGCTTGGCGATGTCGGCAGCCTTGGCGTAATTGACCTGCAACAGCTCACGGCGCAGGGGCGCCAGCTCGGCGATCTGCTTGAGCGACTCCAGCTCCTGACGCTCGCGGGCGGCAATTTCATCGGCTGGCGCAACCAGCAGCACGTTGCCGACCTTGCGTTTGTCCAGGCCCTTGGTTTTCAGCACCAGGTCCAGCGCCTGATCCCACGGCACATTCTGCAGACGCAGAGTGATACCACCCTGGACCGTATCGCTGGCCACCAGATTGAGGTTGGTGAAGTCGGCAATCAGCTGCAGCACCGAACGCACGTCGATGTCCTGGAAGTTCAGCGACAGCTTTTCACCGGTGTACGCCGGTTTGTCAGCGGCGCGGCGGTCGACGTCCTCGTTGGTCAATGGACGCACGCTGATCGTCAGCTTGTTTTCGGTCTGAAACGCCGAGTAGTCGAAGGCGCCCGACGGCTCGATCAGAATGCTGGCCTTGTCACCCGACGCCGAAGCACTGACGAACTGCACCGGCGTGGCGAAGTCCTTGACGTCCAGGCGGACGCGCAGCGGTTCGGGCAGTTGGGTCTTGGCGAAGTCCACGCGGATCTTGCCGCCCTGCTCCTGAATATCCGGGGCAATGCTGGGGTTGCTCAGGTCGATGACCACATTGCCTTCACCCAGCTCGCCACGCTGGAAATCGACATTCCTGATGGCCTTGACGCCAGCGGGGATGAACGGCCTGGCGGATGCCGGCGTGGGCGGCGGCACCGCGACCCGTTGCGCGCCCATCGCAGTGGTCGGCTGGGAGGCTTGCGCGGCGCCGGCACCCTGGCCGATGACCACGAACAGGTTGTTGCCATCGACGCGGGAGCTGTAAGGCGAAAGCGTGGTCAGGTTGATGATCACCCGAGTGCGGTCCTGAGCCTGAACCACAACCACACTGCGCGCATTGCCGCTGCCCAGATCACGACTTTTGGTCGCCAGCTGGCTGGTAACACCCGGCAGATCCAGCGCAATGCGCGCCGGTTGCGACGTGGTGTAACCGCGCGGTGCAGGCACCGGGGCATCGAATGCCAGCTTCAGCTCGATGCGATCGCCCGGCAGGGCTGCGACATCCAGGGTCTTGAGGTTGGCAGCCTGGAGAACCGGCGACAGCATCGCGATGCATAACGACACGCCGATAATCGAGAGAATCCGGGTCATGATCAATTTCCGTTGAGCGCTACTGTGCATACTTGGCCTTGCCCACTTCATGAGCGTTCTTTGAGGGCGATCGTGCGCGGCCTTTCCAGCCACGCCCCCTCTCCATCAGGAACAATTTCGATAACATCAACCTGCGCGTCGCCGATCGACACTACCCGGCCGTTGTTACGCCCCAGGTAGTCGCCCACCTTGACGCGATGAACACCTCCGGCACCGCGCAGCAGGGCAAAGGTCCCTGACTCGTTGCCAATCGTGCCGACCATCTCGAACGACTCGATATTGAAGCCTTCAAGGAACTGCCTGACCCGGTGTTCGTCCGGCGCCACCAGGCGTGAACCCTTCTGCCGGTTGAGCAGGTCGATCTTGACCGGCGGTTGAAACGGACTGCGCAGCGTGGAGGCGTTATAGGTGAACGCCTCATACGGCCGAAACTTGGGGAGCGGCTCGACGTTGCCACTCGGGCGGGCTCTGGCCTGATCCATGAATTCAGACAGATCGGCAAAATCATTGTCATTACCGCAACCGGCGAGCCCTGCCAGAACCACACTGACGCACAGCAATCGCGCCGCCCTCATTTCTTCAGCCCTTCATCGTTGTAGCGGTAGGTCTTGGCCAGAATGCTCATGCGCAATTTGGTTGGCACTTTGGGATCGACCGGCTTGATCTCGAAATCATGCAGCGTGACGATGCGCGGCAGGCTGGCTACGCCGCTGACGAAGGTCGCCAGGTCGTGATAACCCCCGACCACAGTGATCTGTATCGGCAGCTCAATGTAGAACTGCTGGACCGCCTCGGGCAGCAGCTTGATTTCCTCGAACTCGAGCCCGCTTCCCAACCCGGTGCGCGTGATGTCCTCAAGCAGGCCGGGCACTTCGGTGTCGCTGGGCAATTGCCGCAGCAGCGCGCCGAAGGTGTTTTCCATTTCTTCCATCTGCTTCTTGTACGGCTCGAGGTTGGCCGCCTGGAAGGCCTTGTTGGAGAACTGCTCCTTGAGCGTCACCTCGCTGCTCTGGGCACTTTCCAGCTGGGTTTCCAGGTCCTGGATAAAGAAGAAATAGCCCAGTGCGAAAATCGTGACCGCAACCAGCAGCCCGGCAATGGCCTTGACCGCTGCGGGCCATGAGCCCAGGTTGTTCAGGTCCAGTTCGCTCAGATCGACCTTGCGCAGCCCTTCCAGCCATTCGGACATATTCATGGCTTGGCTCCTGCGGCAGGGACAGCGGCAACCGGGGGCTGAGTCTGACGTACGGTCAGCTGAAAGACGTTGGCTTGATCCACAGCACCGGCCGTAGTGGCCTTGACCTCGGTGAGGCTCGGCGCCTCCAGCCAGTCAGAGGCTTCAAGGTTACGCATCAGGTCGGAAACCCGGTTGTTCGACTCGGCAGCGCCACTGATGGCAATCAGCTTGTCGGTCATTTTGACCTGCGAGTAATAAACGCCGTCCGGCAGGGTCCGCGCCAGTTGATCGAAGACGCGTCCGGTGATCGGGCGGTTGCCTTGCAGGTCCTGAATGATCTTCATGCGCTCGAGCAGCTGTTTGCGACGGGCCTTGAGATCACTGATCTCCTTGATACGGATATCGAGCTGAGCAATCTGCGCCTGCAGAAAGGCATTGCGCGCCATCTGATGCTCGATGCCATTGCTGACGTAACGATCGATCAGAAACAGAATGCCGACTGACACCACCAGCACGCCGACCAGTGCGGTCAGGAAGCGTTTCTTTCGTTCTTCGCGAAGCTCTTCGCGCCACGGTAATAAGTTGATCCGCGCCATCAGTCGAAGCTCCTCAACGCCAGGCCGCACGCGATCATCAGCGCCGGCGCATCACTGGCCAGGGCGCCGGCATTGACCTTGGAGCTCAGTGCCATGTCGGCAAACGGGTTGGCGACCATGGTCGGCGTGCCGATGCGCCGCTGGATCAGATGCTCAAGCCCTGAAATCGAAGCCGTGCCGCCTGCCAGCATGATGTGATCCACTGAGTTGTATTGACCGGCCGCGAAGAAGAACTGCAGGGATCGGGAAACCTGCTGCACCAGCGCTTCCTTGAAGGGCTCGAGCACCTCGCTGACGTAATCGTCGGGCAAGCCGCCCTGCTTCTTGGCAAGCCCGGCTTCCTCCATGGAGAGCCCGTAGCGGCGCTGGATTTCGTCAGTCAACTGGCGCCCACCAAACAGCTGCTCGCGGGTATAGATGATCCGGCCATGATGCAGCACGCTCAGGGTGGTCATGGTGGCGCCGATATCGACCACGGCCACCGTCAGCTCGTCGTGGCCATTGCCCAGTTGCGCCGCCAGCAAACCGAACGAACGCTCAAGGGCGTAGGCCTCGACATCGACGACGCGTGCGGTCAGCCCGGCCAGTGCCAGCGCGGCCTCGCGTACTTCGACGTTTTCCTTGCGGCAGGCAGCCAGTAACACCTCGACGCGCTCGGGGTTGCGCACCGAATAGCCCTGCACTTCGAAATCGATGGCGACTTCTTCCAGCGGATAGGGGATGTACTGGTCAGCTTCAAGCTTGAGCTGGTTTTCCATGTCATCGTCGGAAAGCCCGGCGTCCATCTCGATGGTCTTGGTGATCACCGCCGAACCGGCCACGGCAACCGCCACGATCTTGACGCTGGTCTTGGCCTTGACGAGCACGCGTGACAACGCCTGCCCGACCCCTTCGAGTTCGGCAATGTTCTTTTCGACGACCGCGTTGGCCGGCAATGGCTCTACTGCGTAAGACTCGACCTTGTAACGGGTGCCGGAACGACTCAATTCCAGGAGTTTTACCGAGGTGGAGCTAATATCGATCCCTAGAAGGGTGTTGGCCTTCTTACTGAAGAGTTCGAACACAACCTGATTCCTATGAGTTTCCGTCACTTACGGAGTTATTTCGGGCCAACGTCACTGTCGACAGCCTTGACAGTAGCGCAAATCACGCTTGGGGACGAAAAATGCTTATAATGCCCAGCGTTTTTTTCATTTAACAAAGCTTCAAGGCATGTTCATTTGTAAATGCCTGCGCTTAACCCATTATTTTTTCTGGAAATCCAAAAGCCTTGATACGCCTGCTGAAGTTTTTCTGGTGGTCCCTCGTCGCGGTATTCTGCTCGCTGTTGCTTGGCCTGAGCGGCGCGTTTCTTTACCTGAGCCCGACCCTGCCATCCGTTGATGCGCTGCGAAGCATTCAACTGCAAATCCCCCTGCGCGTGTTCACCAGCGACGGCAAGCTGATTGCCGAGTTCGGTGAAATGCGCCGCACGCCGATTCGCTTCGCGGAAATCCCGCCCAATTTCATCAACGCACTGCTGTCGGCCGAAGACGACAACTTCGCCAACCACTATGGCGTCGACCCGGGCAGCCTGATGCGCGCCGCCACTCAGTTGGTCAAGAGCGGCCATATTCAGTCAGGCGGCAGTACCATCACCATGCAGGTCGCGAAAAACTTCTTCCTGACCAGCGAGCGCAGCTTTTCGCGCAAAACCACTGAGATTCTGTTGGCCTTGCAAATCGAGCGCCAACTTACCAAGGACGAGATTCTCGAGCTGTACGTCAACAAGATTTATCTGGGTAACCGCGCCTACGGGATCGAGGCGGCGGCGCAAGTCTACTATGGCAAATCGATTCGCGATGTAAGCCTTGCGCAAATGGCCATGATTGCCGGTCTGCCCAAGGCCCCGTCACGTTTCAACCCGTTGGCCAACCCGACCCGCGCCAAGGAACGTCGCGACTGGATCCTCGGCCGCATGTATCGCTTGGGCAAGATCGACCAGACCGCTTACCAGGCCGCTTTGAGTGAGCCGCTCAACGCCAGCTATCACGTGCCCACGCCGGAAGTGAATGCACCGTACATCGCTGAGATGGCGCGGGCAGAAATGGTCGGCCGTTATGGCAGCGAGGCCTATACAGAAGGCTTCCGCGTCACCACGACGGTACCTAGTGACCTTCAGGAACACGCCAACAAGTCCATCCAGCAGGGCTTGATCGATTACGACCAGCGCCACGGTTACCGTGGTCCGGAAAGCCGCTTCCCGGGCATGACCCGAGTCAACTGGGTACAGGAACTGACCAAACAGCGCACGATCAACGGCCTTGAGCCCGGCATCGTGACGCAGGTCGACAAGACCGGTCTGCGTGTTCTGACCCACAACGGCGAGAAGGAAGAAACCGTCGACTGGGCCACTATGAAGTGGGCACGGCCTTACCTGAATACCAACAGCCTGGGCGCCAATCCGAAGCAGCCGGGTGATGTTGCAAAGGTTGGCGACCTCGTCCGTCTGCTGCGCCAGGACGATGGCTCGCTGAAATTTAGTCAAATTCCCGTCGCGCAAAGCGCGCTGGTATCGCTTGATCCGCAGAACGGTGCCATTCGCTCGCTGGTCGGCGGCTTCGCGTTCGAGCAGAGCAACTACAACCGCGCCATGCAGGCCAAACGCCAACCGGGCTCGAGCTTCAAGCCGTTCATCTATAGTGCCGCACTCGATAATGGTTACACCGCTTCCAGCCTGGTGAACGACGCGCCTATCGTGTTCGTCGACGAATATCTGGACAAGGTATGGCGTCCGAAAAATGACACCAACACCTTCCTTGGGCCGATCCGCCTGCGCGAAGCGCTGTACAAGTCTCGCAACCTGGTATCGATCCGCCTGCTCCAGGCCCTCGGCATCGACAGCACCATCGACTACATTACCCGCTTCGGCTTCTCCAAGCAGGACTTGCCGCGCAACCTGTCGCTGGCACTGGGTACGGCGACGTTGACCCCGATGGAAATCGCCACCGGCTGGGCGACCTTCGCCAACGGTGGTTACAAGGTCAGCCCTTATCTGATCCAGACCATCGAGAACCGTGACGGCCAGACCCTGTTTGTCGCCAACCCGCCAAGCGTTCCGGCCAACGACGTCAACACCGCGCCCAACACGTCGACCTTTGCGGTCCATGACAGCCCGAGCGTGACCACCGGTGCGCCAGGAGCACCCGCTCAGCCTCAGGCGCCTGCCGTTGCCGAGCGCATTGTCGATGGCCGCACCACGTACATCCTGAACAGCATGCTGCAGGACGTGATCAAGCGCGGCACCGGACGCCGCGCGCTGTCCATGAACAGACCGGACATCGCGGGCAAGACCGGTACCACCAACGATTCCAAGGATGCCTGGTTCTCCGGGTATAACGCGGACTACGTGACGACGGTGTGGAGTGGTTTCGATCAGCCTGAAAGCCTTGGCCGTCACGAATTCGGGGGGACGGTCTCGCTGCCGATCTGGATGGACTACATGAGCGCCGCGCTCAAGGACAAGCCACCGCATCAGCAGGCCGAACCGCCAGGCATTCTCAGCCTGCGCGTCGACCCATTGAGTGGCCGCGCCGCCACGCCAAGCACGCCGAACGCATTCTTCGAGTTGTTCAAAAGCGAAGACACACCGCCAAGCGTCAACGAACTGGGCGGCAGCAGCGCACCGGGCAGCCCGTTGCCGGCAGATGAGTCAGCGCCGATCGATTTGTTCTGATAGCACAGACTTGATGGATCAGTAGATTTTCAGAGGCTGCACAGGCCTCTTCGTGAGCAAGCTCACTCCCACGGACTCGGGGACTTTCAGGATAATCCGGGGCTATGTGGGAGCGAGCTTGCTCGCGAAGAGGCCAGTTCAATCCCTGAAAATGCCCCACAAGTGCAGGGTATCCAAGGCATAAAAAAACCCCTGCATCGCTGCAGGGGTTTTTTTATTGGGTCAGGGATCAACCCTTGAACACGTCATCCACGCTGGTCAGCGGGTAGTGCTTCGGATACGGCAGGGTGGCAACGCCGGTCTCGATGGCGGCCTTGGCCACTGCATCGGAGATCAGGCCCAGCAGGCGGGTATCCATTGGCTTCGGAATGATGTACTCACGACCGAATTCCAGTTTGATACCGCCGTAGGCGTCGCTGACTTCCTGTGGCACAGGCAGCTTGGCCAGTTCGCGCAGGGCGTTGGCCGCGGCGATTTTCATTTCTTCGTTGATGCGCTTGGCGCGAACGTCCAGAGCACCACGGAAAATGAACGGGAAGCCGAGCACGTTGTTGACCTGGTTCGGGTAGTCCGAACGACCAGTGGCCATGATCACGTCGCTGCGGGTGGCGTGAGCCAGTTCCGGGGAGATTTCCGGATCAGGGTTCGAGCAGGCGAACACGATCGGATCCTTGGCCATCAGCTTGAGGTTTTCAGCGCTCAGCAGGTTAGGACCGGACAGGCCTACAAATACGTCAGCGCCATCCAGCGCGTCAGTCAGCGAGCGCTTCTCGGTCGCGTGAGCGAATGCAGCCTTGTACTGGTTCAGGTCGGTACGGCCGGAGTGGACAACGCCGGTACGGTCGACCATGAAGATGTTTTCGATCTTCGCGCCCATGCTCACCAGCAGCTTCATGCAGGAGATGGCCGCAGCGCCAGCGCCCAGGCAGACGATCTTCGCTGAATCGAGGGTCTTGCCGACGATTTCCAGTGCGTTGATCATGCCGGCCGCCGTCACGATAGCGGTGCCGTGCTGGTCATCGTGGAACACCGGGATGTCGCACTGTTCGATCAGCGCCTTCTCGATTTCAAAGCACTCAGGCGCCTTGATGTCTTCCAGGTTGATGCCACCGAAGGTGATGGAGATACGCTTGACGGTGTCGATGAACGCCTGTGGACTTTCGGAATCGACTTCGATATCGAAAACGTCGATACCGGCGAAGCGCTTGAACAGAACCCCTTTACCTTCCATGACCGGCTTGGAAGCCAATGGACCCAGATCGCCGAGGCCGAGAATCGCGGTGCCATCGGAAATAACTGCTACCAGGTTGCCTTTGCCGGTGTACTTGTAAGCCAGCTCGGGGTCACGGGCAATTTCACGCACGGGTTCAGCAACGCCAGGGCTGTAGGCCAGAGCCAGGTCACGAGCGGTTGCAGTCGGCTTGGTGAGTTCGACGCTCAGCTTCCCCGGACGAGGATTGGCATGGTATTCGAGCGCGGCAGTTTTCAGATCTGACATGTATTGGATTCCGCTTTTTTTACTGTGGGACAGACGGACCGCCGAGGATACGCAAGATGCATAGTCCTAACAAGACTGACCAGTCACTGCTGTCAATAGGCTCGGGCTTAGACTTTACGCTTAGAGGGCTGAAACGTGAACACTCGGTCACGCTCGTCAGATCACCGGTTTGAAGGCCGCTTCTAGGCTCTGTACGAAAAGTCGGCGAGCGAAGGTCAGGCGAGGCAAAAACAGGCGAGGAACGGCCGGGGTCGCGTTCGACTCTACGTGTTGTAAATGAGCATTCCGATTGGATTCGCATCCGAGCCTGTTTTTAACGAAGCATCACCGAGCGCAGCCACTTTTCGTACAGAGCCTAACGGCGTGAAAGGTCCAGCATTGCGGGATGAGTCAGTGACAGCTGCCAGCGGGACTGCCCCTTTTTCAGGCCCCCACGCCGGGAGCGATCGACCACCCAGCCACGCGCTTCGACCTGCCGTCCTTCGAGGCGCTGGAGCATCGCCGTATCGAAGGCTCTCAGGTGGGCAGGCGCGATACGCAGGACCAGCGAGCCCTGCAATTCGATCCACATACCACCGCGGTTGCGCTGCACACGCCTGACCTGACCGGACACAATCGCGAAACCGCTTTTGCTCAGTCGGGCCGAGGACTGCACCGGCGAATTGCGCCACACACCCAGCCGCGCCTCACGTGCCTGACGCTCCGCGACCTGCTGGCAATCGACCAGAGTCACATTAGGCGCAACGGCCACCAAGTAACCCAGCCCTTCGCTGAGCAACTGCGCCTCAAGGTTGGCGCCTCTACGGTCATAGACGTTGGCCAGCGTGCGGCCGTAATGATCCTTGCCCTGCAGGCCGATACGCAGCCTGACCTTGCCGCCGCTTTCATTGACCAGCGTCTGCAAGCGTTTTTTGGCCGACTCGGCAAACGGTTCGGCAGACCGGCCTTTCCTGCCGGTTTCAGGCGTATTGAGCCCGATCATCCGCACATTGCGGCCATCGGTCAGCTTCAAGGTGTCGCCGTCGACCACACGCTGTACCTGCGCGACCGGCAACGAGGCAGGTGCCGGGCAGAAGGCCTGCGCGCCGGACACCCAAATCGCGGGCATAAAAAAGACGCCCACAAGGAGCGCCTTTTCAAGCAGCCTGGAGATGCCCATCGGGCAGCCAGTCTTACTTCGCTTTGGTAGCGCCGAACGCACCGAAACGGGATTTGAACTTGTCGACACGGCCGCCAACGTCAAGCGTCTTCTGCTTGCCGGTGTAGAACGGGTGGCACTCGTTACACACGTCCAGGCTCAGAGGAGCGGCCAGGGTGGAACGGGTCTTGATGACATTGCCGCAGCTGCAGGTAGCGTCAATGGCTTCGTAAACTGGATGGATATCAGCTTTCATCGGTACTTCCTCGGTCTAACGCGCCGCCACTCAACACTATTGTTGAATACCGCACGGAAATAGGCTGCGGATAGTACCAGACAATCGCAACGACGCAAGCGAACCTTCACACCGGTCGTCTGCTAAGATCGCGCCTCCGTCATCACTTATCACCACAGGGAAACACCGCGTGCCCGACGCCATCCTGCGCCTTGCCCTGCCCTCGCCGCTTCGCCGCCTGTTCGACTACCGCGCACCAGCGGGCGTGTCGCGCAGCGCCTTGCAGCCGGGCATGCGTCTGCGAGTGCCGTTCGGACGCCGGGAAATGATCGGCATTCTGGTGGAAGTGGTCGATCACAGCGAAGTGCCCGCCGACAAGCTCAAGCCGGCGATCGCCCTGCTCGACAGCGAAGCGCCGCTGCCACCTGCGCTGTTCAAGCTGTGCCTGTGGACCTCGCAGTACTACCAGCACAGCCTCGGAGACACACTGAGCTGGGCCTTGCCGGTGCTGTTGCGTCAGGGCGAACTGGCCGAAAGTCGCCAGGAACGCTTCTGGCATGTGGCCCCGGGCGCCAGCGTCGACGATCCGCGCATCGCCCGCGCACCCAAACAGCGCGAAGCCCTGACCACTCTTGCCCAGCACCCGCACGGGGTGGCGCATCAACTGCTTAGCAAGCTGATGCTTAACAAGGACAGCCTCAACCTGTTGCTGGCCAAGGAGCTGGTGTACGTCGAGGTCCGCAGCCATGCGCCCAGCGCACGCCATGAACACTGGCTGGCCCAGCCTGAATTGCCGCTCAACACCGAACAACGCGCCGCTTACGAAGCGATCCGCGCCGGGTTCGACAGCTTTCATGCGTTTCTGCTGGCCGGCGTCACCGGCAGCGGCAAGACTGAAGTCTATCTGCAACTGATCCGCGAAACCCTCGAAGCCGGCAAGCAGGCGCTGGTGCTGATCCCGGAAATCAACCTCGGCCCGCAGACCCTGGCGCGCTTCGAGCAACGCTTCAATGCGCGCATTGCGCTGGTCCACTCGGCGGTCAACGACCGCGAACGGCTGGATGCCTGGCTGGCAGCTCGCGATGGCGAGGCGGACATCATCATCGGCACGCGTTCGGCGCTGTTCACGCCGATGAAAACCCCCGGCCTGATCATCATCGACGAAGAACACGACGGCTCCTATAAACAGCAGGAAGGTCTGCGCTATCACGCCCGCGATCTGGCCTTGGTGCGGGCGCGTCAGGAAAACATTCCGATTGTCCTTGGCTCGGCCACACCGTCCTTGGAAAGCCTGCACAACGCTTACACCGGCCGCTACGGTCTGCTGCGCCTGAATGAGCGCGCGGGCGGCGCACAGCAGCCGCGCTTCATGCGCCTGGACGTCAAAAGCCGACCTCTGGATAGCGGCATCTCCGGCCCCATGCAGCAAGCCATCGGCCAGACGCTCGCGGCAGGCCAGCAGGTCCTGGTGTTTCTCAACCGTCGCGGCTTTGCGCCAACCTTGCTATGCCACGACTGCGGCTGGATGTCCGGCTGCCAACGCTGCGATGCACGCATGACCGTGCACCAGCGCTCGGGCGAGCTGCGCTGCCATCACTGCGGGTATGTCGAACGCGTACCGCGTCAGTGCCCATCGTGCGGCAAGGTGGATTTGCGCCCGGTAGGCGCCGGCACCGAGCGCGCCGAAGAGCGCCTGGCGATTCTGTTTCCGGACTACCCCGTACTGCGTGTCGACCGCGACAGCACGTCGCGCAAGGACGCCATGAACCAGCTGTTCACGACGATTCAGCGCGGTCAGCCGTGCATTCTGGTCGGCACGCAAATGCTCGCCAAGGGCCATCACTTTCCCCGGGTCACGCTGGTATCGATTCTGGACGCCGACGGCGGGCTGTTTTCCGGCGACTTCCGCGCCAGCGAGCGCATGGCGCAATTGATCGTGCAGGTGGCAGGTCGTGCCGGGCGCGCCGAAGAGCCTGGCAAGGTGATCATCCAGACCCACCTGGCCGACCACCCACTGCTGATCCAGCTGACCGAGCAGGGTTATTTCGCCTTTGCCGAACAGGCCTTGAGCGAGCGCCGTTCGGCGGGGCTGCCACCGTTTTCACACCTCGCACTGCTGCGCGCTGAAGCGCACAAGCCGGGACAGGCCGAGGCCTTTCTCGATCAGGCCTGCAGCGATGCGGAGCAACTAGTCGCGCAGATGGCGCTGGGCGGCATCGAGCTGCTGGGCCCGGTTCCGGCACCGATGGAACGCCGCGCCGGGCGTTATCGCGCGCAACTGCTGGTGCAGTCCAGCGCCCGCGCGCCCTTGCATAAATTGCTCGCCACCTGGCTGCTCGCGCTGGAGCAAATGCCCAGCGGTCGGCAGGTCAGATGGTCGCTGGATGTGGATCCTGTGGATCTTTATTAAGTCACGCCGTTGGCAAGCAGGCTTGAGCAACGGATAATGCGGAGTTTTTCCACCCGCGCATCGAAGCGCCACCGCGCTTGCGGTCGAAGAGAGCACCATGAAAGACACGATTCGCCAGCTGATTCAACAAGCCCTGACCCGTCTCGTCACCGAGGGCGTCTTGCCAGAAGGGCTGACGCCGGCGATTCAGGTGGAAAACGCCCGCGACAAGACGCACGGCGACTTCGCCAGCAATATCGCGATGATGCTCGCCAAGCCTGCCGGCATGAAACCGCGCGACCTGGCTGAAAAGCTGATCGCCGCGCTGCCGGCCGACGAGCAGGTCAGCAAGGTCGAGATCGCCGGGCCGGGCTTCCTGAACTTCTTCCAGAACACTGCCGCGCTGGCCGCACGCCTCGACGCTGCACTGGCCGACGCGCACCTGTCGGTGCGCAAGGCGGGCGCTGCACAGCGCGTGGTCGTCGATCTGTCGGCACCGAACCTGGCCAAGGAAATGCACGTTGGCCATTTGCGCTCGACCATTATTGGCGACGGCGTGGCGAACGTCCTGACGTTTCTCGGTGACACGGTCATTCGTCAGAACCACGTCGGCGACTGGGGCACCCAGTTCGGCATGCTGCTGGCCTATCTGCAGGAAAAGCCGGCGACCAGCGACGAGCTGTCCGACCTGGAAAACTTCTACCGCGCCGCCAAGCAGCGCTTTGACGAGTCCGAAGAGTTCGCCGAGCGTGCTCGTGGTCTGGTGGTCAAGCTGCAGGCCGGCGATGCCGAGTGCCTGGCGCTGTGGACGCGCTTCAAGGACATCTCGCTGTCGCACTGCCAGGAAACCTACGAGCGCCTCAACGTCAAGCTGACCCCGGCCGACGTGATGGGCGAAAGCGCCTATAACGATGACCTGGCCAATGTGGTCAACGACCTGAAAGCCACGGGCCTGCTGGTCGAGAGCAATGGCGCACAATGCGTGTTCCTCGAAGAATTCCGCACCGCCGATGACACACCGTTGCCGGTCATCGTGCAGAAGGCCGGTGGCGGTTATCTGTATGCCACCACAGACCTGGCAGCGATCCGCTATCGCAGCAAGGTGCTCAAGGCCGACCGCGTGCTGTATTTCGTCGACCAGCGTCAGGCCCTGCACTTCCAGCAGGTGTTCGAAGTGGCGCGCCGCGCAGGTTTCGTGCATGACGGCATGCAACTGGAACACATGGGCTTCGGCACCATGAACGGCGCCGATGGCCGCCCGTTCAAGACCCGCGATGGCGGCACGGTCAAGCTCATCGACCTGCTCGATGAAGCCGAAGAGCGCGCCTACACGCTGGTCAAGGAAAAGAACCCGGAAGTCGCCGAAGCGGAATTGCGCAGCATCGCCAAGGCCGTGGGCATCAGTGCGGTGAAATACGCCGACCTGTCCAAGCACCGCGCCAGCGATTACAGCTTCAACTTCGATCAGATGCTCAGTTTCGAAGGCAACACCGCGCCCTATCTGCTGTACGCCTACACCCGTGTGGCCGGCGTGTTCCGCAAGCTGGGCAGCGCGTTTGACGCCAGCAAGGGCCAGATTGTCCTCGCAGCGCCGCAGGAACAGGAACTGGCCGCACGTCTGGCGCAGTTCACCGAAACACTGAACAACGTCGCAGAAAAAGGCACGCCGCACGTACTTTGTGCTTACCTGTATGACCTTGCGGGTCTGTTTTCGAGCTTTTACGAAAACTGCCCGATCCTTGGTGCGGAAAACCCCGATCAGCAACAGAGCCGTCTGCGGCTGGCTGCACTGACCGGCCGCACCCTCAAGCAAGGCCTGGACCTGTTGGGTCTGGAAACTCTGGAGCGTATGTAAGTTGGCAGTTGCGAAGAAGAAACCGGCACCCAAGCGGGGCGCCAGCCGTTATCAGGCACCCGCGAAGAAGCCTATTCCAGGATGGTTGTGGCTGGCGATTGGCTTGACCGTGGGCGCGTTCGTGGTCTTTTTGATGAAGCTCGAACCCGGTGGTGATGACGTCAAGCGGGTCAGGGCAGACGCCAAGGCTGCAAAGATCGCCGAAGCTAACAAGACACCGCCAAGCCCTACGGCGCCGGTCAAACCCAAGTACGACTTCTACACATTGCTGCCGGAGTCGGAAGTGATCGTGCCGAACGAAGCCGTGCCGGAGAAGACCCCGCCGCCCGTGGCACCGACAGCACCGGTCTCGCCGGAACAGGCCGCCAAGATCGACACGGCACGCGCTCAGGCAGCCCTCAGCGGCCTGACGCCTCCGCCAGCGCCCGCAGTTGCGACGACCAAGCCGGCAGCGGTGACGACGTTCTTCCTGCAGGCGGGCTCGTTCCGCAAACAGGCTGACGCCGAGAAAGTCCGCGCGCAAATCATCCTGCTGGGCCAGACCTCTACCGTCGAGTCGGGCACCGTCAAGGATGAAACCTGGTACCGCGTACTGGTCGGCCCGTTCAGCAACCGCGAACAGCTGACCACCGCCCAGAAACAACTGGCAAGCGGCGGATTTAGTAACCTGTTGTTGCAACAGCGTCAGAGCCGCTAGCCAAAGCGCTGCTGTTTCCGTGCTCATCGCGTGTTTTCGATGAGTACGGAGAACGGAGCTTCTGCCCGAAGGGCGTAGGAGCGGACTTGTCCGCGATCTGCCGGGAACCGGCAGCAAAACCAGCCGCATCGGTGTATCAGACCCAGCCGAGGCAGCCTGTTTGGGGGCCGCTTCGCAGCCCATCGCGGACAAGTCCGCTCCTACGCCCGTTGGGCAGAATCAAAACGGCCTTCTGTCCGCTACAAAAACCGGGAGATCGCGGACAAACGAAGCGTCGCCCGGTCCGCTTAAAGAGTTGGGACAAGAATCATACGGTCATTCCCCCCGATTCATCCCCAAGGTTGAAATACTCACCCACACCCCCATATGAGTTTGCATCAGGGCATTTTCGCCCCGCAGTGTGGAGACTCTCCCTTGACCACCATCGTTTCAGTGCGCCGCCACGGTAAAGTCGTCATGGCTGGCGACGGCCAGGTTTCTCTGGGCAACACCGTCATGAAAGGCAACGCCAAAAAGGTACGCCGCCTGTATCACGGTGAAGTGATCGCCGGATTCGCTGGCGCGACCGCCGATGCATTCACGCTGTTCGAACGCTTCGAGGCCCAACTGGAAAAACACCAGGGGCATCTGGTTCGTGCAGCCGTCGAACTGGCCAAGGACTGGCGTACCGATCGCTCGCTGAGTCGTCTCGAAGCCATGCTGGCCGTCGCCAACAAGGACGCCTCGCTGATCATTACCGGCAACGGTGACGTGGTCGAGCCCGAGGACGGCCTGATCGCCATGGGCTCCGGCGGCGCATTCGCTCAGGCCGCAGCACGCGCCCTGCTACTCAAGACCGACCTGTCGGCCCGCGAAATTGCCGAGACTTCCCTGCATATCGCCGGCGACATCTGCGTGTTCACCAACCACAACATCACCATTGAGGAGCAGGACCTCGCTGGCTAAGCCGCTGCCGGGCCGCACACCCTGCGGCCCCATCGACTTGCCCGCAACAGAGGACCGTGAATAACCATGTCAATGACTCCCCGCGAAATCGTCCATGAACTCAATCGCCATATCATCGGCCAGGACGATGCCAAGCGCGCCGTGGCCATTGCCCTGCGCAATCGCTGGCGCCGCATGCAGTTGCCTGAAGAACTGCGTGTCGAAGTAACCCCCAAGAACATTCTGATGATCGGCCCGACCGGTGTCGGCAAGACCGAAATCGCCCGTCGTCTGGCCAAGCTCGCCAACGCACCGTTCATCAAGGTCGAAGCCACCAAATTCACCGAAGTGGGTTATGTAGGTCGCGATGTAGAGTCGATCATCCGTGATCTGGCCGATGCCGCGATCAAGCTGCTGCGTGAACAGGAAATCGTCAAGGTGCGTCATCGTGCCGAAGATGCCGCCGAAGAGCGCATCCTCGATGCCCTGTTGCCACCGGCCCGGGTCGGCTTCAACGAAGATCCGGCGCAGAGCAGCGATTCCAATACCCGTCAGCTGTTCCGCAAGCGCCTGCGCGAAGGCCAGCTGGATGACAAGGAAATCGAGATCGAGATCAACGAAGCGGTTGGTGTCGATATCTCCGCGCCGCCTGGCATGGAAGAGATGACCAATCAGTTGCAGAGCCTGTTTGCCAACATGGGCAAGGGCAAGACCAAGAGCCGCAAGCTCAAGGTCAAGGAAGCGCTCAAGCTGGTACGCGAAGAAGAAGCGGGCCGTCTGGTCAATGAAGAAGAGCTGAAAGCCAAGGCCCTGGAAGCGGTCGAGCAACATGGCATCGTGTTCATCGACGAGATCGACAAAGTTGCCAAACGCGGTAATTCGGGCGGTGTCGACGTGTCCCGTGAAGGCGTGCAGCGCGACCTGCTGCCGCTGATCGAAGGTTGCACCGTGAACACCAAACTGGGCATGGTCAAGACCGACCACATCCTGTTTATCGCCTCGGGTGCGTTCCATTTGAGCAAACCCAGCGATCTGGTCCCCGAGCTGCAAGGCCGTCTGCCGATCCGCGTTGAACTCAAGGCGCTGTCGCCCCAGGACTTCGAGCGCATCCTCAGCGAGCCGCATGCGTCGTTGACCGAACAGTACCGCGAGCTGCTCAAGACCGAAGGTCTGAAGATCGAGTTCAAGCCTGAAGGCATCAAGCGCTTGGCCGAGATTGCCTGGCAGGTCAACGAGAAGACCGAGAACATCGGTGCCCGCCGCCTGCACACGCTGCTTGAGCGCCTGCTTGAGGAAGTCTCGTTCAGCGCCGGTGACCTGGCCATCAGCCCTGACGCAGCGCCGATCGAGATCGACGCGGAATACGTCAACAGCCACCTCGGTGATCTGGCAGAAAACGAAGACCTGTCACGTTATATTCTCTGAAGCTGCAAGCTATTAGCTGCAAGCTGCAAGCTGCAAGCTGCAAGCGGTTGTCCACGCTTGCAGCTTTTTTGCTTCTGCTTGAAGCTTGCAGCTTAAAACTTGAGGCTGTTCTCAATGCTCCCAACCGCCATCCAACTGCATAAAGCCTCCAAAACCCTGACGCTGAAATACGCGCCGGATGAGGAATACCATTTGCCCGCCGAATTTCTGCGGGTGCATTCCCCTTCTGCCGAGGTTCAGGGCCACGGCCGGCCGATCCTGCAATTCGGCAAACTGGGAGTCGGCCTGACCAAGGTCGAGCCCGCCGGGCAATATGCGCTGAAACTGACCTTCGATGACGGCCATGACAGCGGCCTGTTTACCTGGGAATACCTGTACGAACTGGCCACACGCCAGGCGTCGCTGTGGGAAGACTACTTGCAGGAACTCGAAAAAGCCGGCAAGTCCCGCGACCCTTCCGAACACGTCATCAAACTGATGCTCTGATCCGTCTTGCAGGTGTCCGCAAGAACACCATCGTGCCCATGCTTTGGTATGACCCCCGAAGGTTGGACGATTATTTCTACGCTGCCTGAGCGGCCTGCATTCTGAACTCCACAGGGCTCAGGCCGTTAAGTTTCAGTTTGATGCGTGACTGATTGTAATACTCAATGTACTCGTCGATGCCCGCATGAAGCTCATCCAGATTGTTAAATTTGTTCAGATAGAAAAACTCGGACTTCAGCGTGCCAAAAAAACTTTCCATAGCCGCGTTGTCGTAGCAGTTGCCCTTGCGCGACATGCTGCATGTGATCGAATGCTCATTGAGTAATCGTTGGTAAACAGGCATCCGATATTGCCAGCCCTGGTCTGAGTGCAAAATAGGCTTTTCATGCGGCTCAAGCTTCTTGAACGCTCCTTCAAGCATTTCGTCCACCATGGAGTACAGCGGGCGCCTGGCGATTGCATAGGAAATGATTTCGCCGTTGTACAGATCCATGATGGGCGACAGATAGAGCTTCTGGCCTCCCACTTTGAACTCGGTGACGTCCGTGGCCCATTTTTCATTAAGGTGCTGGGCCTTGAAATCACGCTTGAGAATGTTGGGCGCAGCCTTGCCTACTTCGCCCTTGTAAGAGCGGTATTTCTTCACTCGCACCAGGCTCTTCAGGCCAAGCTGCCCCATCAGTTTCTGCACCGTCTTGTGGTTCACAAGATGGCCTGCGCGCCGCAACGCCGCCGTGATACGACGATAGCCATACCGGCCTTTATGATCGTAGAAAACTGTCTGAATCAGGTCTTTCAGCCCGGCGTACTTATCGCCCGCTTGCAGTACCTTTTGTTGATAGTAAAAAGTGCTGCGCGCCAGACCGGCAAGCTTCAGCAGGCCACCCAGAGAATGCCCCAGTCTCAGTTCGGTTACGATTTGCGCTTTTTCTGTTGCGCTATTCGTTGCTTCTTCTGAGCCAAGGCATCGAGCTTTTTTAGATAGTCGACCTCCATCCGCAGTTGCTTCACCTCGGCAAGCAACTCGTCACGCGAGCGCGATTCATCGTCGATTGAGGGGGCGTTCACAGGCGGAAGTGCAGTCGTCATCTTTCTTGGGCGTCCGGCTTTTGTGGGTGGCTTGGAGGAGGCATCAAAGGCCCCTTCTTCATAATGGCGCTGCCATAGACCGATGATGCCGAACTGACGGATATCGAACAAGGCCGCTGTCTGGCGCAGAGATAAACGCTCATCATGCATGCGCTTCAAAACAGTCAGCTTGAACTCGTCACTGTAGCGCTGGCGTTTTTTCTCTTGCAGGCCCGCTACGCCATGAATCTGATAGGCCGCAACCCACTGCCTAAGGCAGGAAAAATCCACATCGTGGCGATGCGCAACATCCCTCAAACCTGCCTTGCCAGCACAATACTCTTTCACGGCTGCGAGTTTTGCCTGCTCTGTATATTTACCCATGACGCCTCCAAAGGTTGCATCCAACCTTCGGGGGTCACACCATTTTGGCGTGGGCACCGGTGCCGCGTGGCGACTGCTGCGCGAGCGCATCCCGGCCTATGACGAAGACCGCTGGCTGGCTCCGGACATCGCCAGCAGCGCGGCCCTGATCAAAGACGAAGCGTCGCTGGAAAGGGTTTTCCAGCACTGCCGTAACAACGCGGCAGGCCTATAAAAACAGCGTATGGCCACAAGCCGTCGCTGACATTCATCAAGGAGTAGCAGCATCGTGACCACCTTATCTGCCAAGACGCTGAACCTGATCCCCGGCCAACTGACCCTGGCGCAACTGCGCGATATTTATCTGCAGCCGGTCAGCCTGACGCTGGACAGCAGCGCAGACCAGCAGATCGACGACAGCGTCGCCTGTGTCGAGCGCATTCTGGCCGAGAACCGCACCGCCTACGGCATCAACACCGGCTTCGGCCTGCTGGCCTCGACGCGGATTGCCAGCGAAGACCTGGAAAACCTGCAGCGTTCGCTGGTGCTGTCGCATGCGGCCGGTGTCGGTCAGCCGATCAGCGATGAGCTGGTGCGTCTGATCATGGTGCTCAAGGTCAACAGCCTGAGCCGCGGCTTCTCGGGCATTCGGCGCGTGGTCATCGACGCCCTGATTGCGCTGATCAATGCCGAGGTCTACCCGCATATTCCGCTCAAGGGCTCGGTCGGCGCTTCCGGTGACCTGGCACCACTGGCGCACATGTCCCTGGTGCTGCTGGGCGAAGGCAAGGCGCGCTACAAGGGCGAATGGCTCAACGGCGTCAATGCACTGGCGGCTGCCGGGCTGCAACCGCTGACCCTGGCGGCCAAGGAAGGGCTGGCACTGCTCAACGGCACGCAAGTGTCTAGCGCCTACGCATTGCGCGGCCTGTTCGAAGGCGAAGACCTGTTCGCGGCAGCCCTGACCTGCGGCTCGCTGACGGTTGAAGCGGTACTGGGTTCGCGCTCGCCCTTCGACGCGCGCATTCATGCCGCACGCGGACAGCGCGGACAGATCGACGCGGCGGCCTGCTACCGAGACCTGCTGGGCGAAAGCAGTGGCGTATCCGAGTCGCACCGCAACTGCGACAAGGTTCAGGACCCTTACTCGTTGCGCTGCCAGCCACAGGTCATGGGCGCATGCCTGACCCAACTGCGTCAGGCCGCCGAGGTGCTGGAAATCGAAGCCAACGCGGTGTCCGACAACCCGCTGGTGTTCGCCGCCGAGAACGACGTCATATCCGGTGGCAATTTTCACGCCGAGCCGGTCGCCATGGCGGCGGACAACCTCGCGCTGGCCATCGCCGAGATCGGCTCGCTCAGCGAACGGCGCATTTCGCTGATGATGGACAAGCACATGTCGCAGTTGCCGCCTTTTCTGGTGGCCAACGGCGGCGTCAATTCCGGGTTCATGATCGCGCAGGTGACCGCCGCCGCACTGGCCAGTGAAAACAAGGCATTGGCCCACCCGCACAGTGTCGACAGCCTGCCGACCTCGGCCAATCAGGAAGACCATGTGTCGATGGCCCCGGCCGCCGGCAAGCGTTTATGGGAAATGGCAGAAAACGTTCGCGGGATTCTTGCCGTAGAATGGTTGGCTGCCTGCCAGGGTCTGGACTTGCGTGAGGGCCTGAAAACCTCTCCGAAGCTAGAGCAAGCCCGCAGCCTGTTGCGCAGCAAGGTCCCGTTCTATGAAAAGGACCGCTTTTTTGCACCGGACATCGAAGCTGCCAGTCAGCTGTTGTCCTCCACTTGCCTGAACCCGTTGGTTCCTGCACGTCTGCTACCCAGTCTGTGATGCACCGCGAGCCTGGCAGGGCTCGCTTTGGTCATCGCTGCGGGATGCCGGATGCAGGCGTTCTCGCAGCTATTGCCATACCTGTAATGAAATGGACCTGAAATGACGTCACAAGATGGTTTGAAACGCGGGTTATCCGCCCGCCACATCCGCTTCATGGCCCTGGGCTCTGCCATCGGTACAGGGTTGTTCTACGGCTCGGCCTCGGCGATTCAACAGGCCGGGCCTGCCGTACTGCTGGCTTACCTGATCGGCGGCGCGGCGGTGTACATGGTGATGCGCGCGCTCGGCGAAATGGCGGTCCACGACCCGGTGTCCGGTTCGTTCAGCCATTACGCCACCCGCTATATGGGCCCGCTGGCCGGCTTCGTGCTCGGCTGGACCTACGCGTTCGAGATGATCATCGTCTGCCTGGCCGACGTGACCGCATTCGGCATCTACATGGGCTTCTGGTTTCCGGAAGTACCCCGCTGGATCTGGGTGCTGGGCATCGTCTTTCTGATCGGCGCGCTCAACCTGTGCAACGTGAAAGTCTTCGGTGAAACCGAGTTCTGGCTGTCGATCCTCAAGGTCAGCGCCATCGTGGCGATGATCGTCGCAGGCTTCGGCATCATGATCTTCGGTATCGGCAGCTCGGCCAGCGGCAGCGAAATCGGCATCAGCAACCTGTGGGCGCATGGCGGCTTCATGCCCAACGGCGTCACCGGTCTGATCGCCTCGTTCGCGGTGGTGATGTTTGCCTTCGGCGGCATCGAAATCATCGGCATTACCGCAGGCGAAGCGAAGGACCCGCAACGCAGCCTGCCGCAGGCGATCAATGCCGTGCCGCTGCGCATTCTGCTGTTCTACGTGCTGACACTGTTCGTGCTGATGTGCATCTACCCGTGGCCGCAGATCGGCACGCAGGGCAGCCCGTTCGTGCAGATTTTCGACAACCTGGGTATCGCTTCGGCAGCGACCATCCTCAACATCGTGGTGATCTCGGCGGCCGTGTCGGCGATCAACAGCGACATCTTCGGCGCAGGCCGCATGATGTATGGCCTGGCCCGTGAAGGTCAGGCGCCCGCCAGTTTTGCCCGCGTGTCGCGCCATGGCGTGCCGTGGATGACCGTGCTGGTCATGGGTATCGCGTTGCTGGGCGGCGTGCTGCTCAACTACCTGATCCCCAAGGATGTGTTTCTGCTGATCGCTTCGCTGGCCACCTTCGCCACCGTGTGGGTCTGGCTGATGATTCTGCTGACGCAGGTCGCCATGCGCCGCTCGATGAACCGCGAGGAAGCGGCACAGCTGAAATTCGCCGTGCCGTTCTGGCCTTACGGGCCTGCGGCCGCCATCGCCTTCATGCTGTTCATCTTCGGCGTGCTGGGCTACTTCCCGGACAACCGTGCAGCCTTGATCGTCGGCGCAATCTGGATCGTGCTGCTGCTCATCGCCTACGCTGTGTGGGTCAAGCCCAAGGCGCTCAACAACACTCATTGATCAACGAGGCCTGGAATGAAAACGCTCTGGAAAAACTGTCACATCGCAAGCATGGCGCACGGCAAATACTCGATCATCGAGCATGCCGCCATCGTGACCTCCGGAGCGCTCATCGAGTGGATCGGGCCTCAGGCCGAGCTGGCCGAGCCGGAACATGACAACTGCATCGATCTGGGCGGTGCATGGGTCACGCCCGGCCTGATCGATTGTCACACCCATACGGTGTTCGGCGGCAACCGCAGCGGCGAGTTCGAACAGCGTTTACAGGGTGTGAGCTACGCCGAGATCGCCGCAGCGGGTGGTGGTATTGCCAGCACGGTGCGTGCGACGCGCGCCGCCAGTGAGGATGAGCTGTACGCCAGTGCCGAGCGCCGTCTGCGGCATCTGCTGAAAGACGGCGTCACGACCGTCGAGATGAAGTCGGGCTACGGGCTGGACCTGGAAAACGAGCGCAATATCCTGCGAGTGATCCGGCGTCTGGGCAACACCCAGCCAGTCACCATTCGCGCCACGTGCTTGGCCGCCCATGCGCTGCCACCGGAGTACGCCGACCGCGCCGACGATTACATCAATCACATCTGCAACGACATGCTCCCTGCGCTGGCAGCCGAAGGGCTGGTCGATGCGGTGGATGCTTTCTGTGAATACCTGGCGTTTTCGCCTGCGCAGGTCGAGCAGGTGTTCATTACCGCGGGGCAGTTGGCGCTGCCGGTCAAACTGCATGCCGAGCAGCTGTCGTCATTGGGCGGATCGAGCCTGGCCGCGCGCTACAAGGCGCTGTCGGCGGATCATCTGGAGTTCATGACCGAAGACGACGCCATCGCCATGGCCGCTGCCGGAACCGTCGCGGTGCTGCTGCCGGGCGCGTTTTACTTCCTGCGGGAAACACAACTGCCGCCGATGGACGCGCTGCGCAAGCACGGCGTACCGATTGCGATTGCCACCGACCTCAACCCTGGCACGTCGCCGGGCCTGTCATTGCGCCTGATGCTGAACATGGCCTGCACGCTGTTTCGCATGACGCCCGAAGAAGCACTGGCGGGGGTGACGTTCAATGCGGCCAAAGCGTTGGGCATGAGCGCGACGCATGGCTCGCTGGAGGTTGGCAAGGTCGCGGATTTCGTCGCCTGGAACATCGAACGACCGGCTGATCTGGCCTACTGGCTGGGCGGCGATCTGGACAAACGTATCGTGCGCCACGGCGTCGAATCATCGATCTGAAGGAGAGCCCTGTGGATAACGTTCTGACATTCAAGCGTGGCCGCATTCCGCTGCTGATCAGCATGCCGCATGCCGGTCTGAAACTGACCCCGGTGGTCGAAGCCGCGCTGGTGGACGAAGCCTTGAGCCTGCCGGACACCGACTGGCACATTCCGCGTCTGTATGACTTCGCCGCCGAATTGGGCGCCAGCACCCTGGCTGCCGAATACTCGCGGTTTGTCATCGACCTCAATAGGCCCTCTGACGACAAGCCCATGTACGCAGGTGCGACCACCGGCCTGTTTCCGTCGATCCTGTTCGACGGCGTGCCACTGTTCAAGGACGGCCAGACACCCAGCGTCGAAGAGCGGGCGCGCTATCTACAGCAGATATGGACACCGTATCACCAGATGCTGGAGCAGGAACTGCAGCGCATGCGTGACGAGTTCGGTTATGCGCTGCTGTTCGACGCCCACTCGATTCGCGGCCATATTCCGCACCTGTTCGATGGCTGCCTGCCGGACTTCAACCTGGGCACCTTCAATGGCGCCAGCTGTGACCCGGAGCTGGCCAGCCGAATGGAGCAGGTCTGCGCAGCGGCCAAGGACTACAGCCATGTGTTGAACGGACGCTTCAAGGGCGGCCACATCACCCGCCACTATGGCAACCCGGCCAACAACATCCACGCGGTACAGCTGGAGCTGGCGCAAAGCACCTACATGGACGAATTCGTGCCCTTCCACTACCGCCCGGACCTGGCCGAGCCGACCCGCGCCGTGCTCAAGCCACTGCTGGAAACCTTCATTGCCTGGGGACAAGAGCGCTTCGGCTGACAACGTCGGACGCAGAGCGTGGAGCGATAGCCGGTGGCCACGATTATCGTTCCCATGCTCCGCATGGGAATGCCGTTCCGGACGCTCCGCGTCCGCCTTTCAAGATTCCCGCATGATCACTTCTTGAGCAAGCGCAAGCCGTTGAACACCACCAGCAAGCTCACGCCCATGTCGGCAAACACCGCCATCCACATGGTCGCCAGGCCAGCGAAGGTGATGCCGATGAACAGCACCTTGGTCACAATGGCCAACACAATGTTCTGTTTCAGCACCGCCGATGTCCGGCGTGAAAGCGCAATGAACGTTGGTATCTTGCGCAGATCATCGTCCATCAGGGCGACATCTGCCGTCTCGATAGCTGTATCGGTGCCTGCAGCGGCCATTGCGAAACCAATCTCCGCACGGGCCAGCGCAGGGGCATCATTGATACCGTCGCCCACCATGCCTACCCGGTGATTGCGGCTGTAAAGCGCCTCGATCGCACTGAGCTTGTCGGCAGGCAGCAGATTACCCTGCGCTTCATCGATGCCGACCTGATCGGCAATCGCCTTGGCCGTGTGCGGGTTATCACCGGTCAGCATGACCGTCTTGATGCCCAGCTCGTGCAACTGGGCGATGGCTTCACGGCTGGTCTCCTTCACCGTATCGGCGACGGCAAACAGCGCAATCGGACCCGAGGCATCGAGCAACAGCACCACGGTCTTGCCCTGCATCTCCAGCGCATCGAGCCTGGCTTCCAGCTCCGGCGAACACAGGCCCAGTTCTTCCACCAAGCGATGGTTGCCCAGGTGATACATCTGGCCATTGATCTCGCCTTTCACACCGCGCCCACCCAACGCCTCGAACGCGCTGACTTCATGCAGCGTCAGGCTGCCATCGGCGGCCTTGGCAATCGCCTGGGAAACCGGGTGATCCGAACGACCGGCGAGACTCGCGGCAATCCCCGGCGCGCTATCGGAGACAGCAGGGTTCAAAGGCACATAATCAGTCTGCACCGGCTTGCCGTGAGTCAGCGTGCCGGTTTTATCAAGCGCCAGGTAATCGAGCTTTTCGCCCATTTCCAGATAAACGCCACCCTTGATCAAAATACCCTTGCGCGCCGCCGCTGCCAGACCGCTGACGATGGTTACCGGCGTGGAAATCACCAGCGCACATGGGCAGGCCACCACCAGCAGCACCAGCGCCCGATAGATCCAGTCATACCATTCGCCACCGAAGAACAGCGGCGCGACCAACGCCAATGCCAACGCAACGACGAACACCACAGGCGTATAGATACGGGAAAAGCTGTCGACAAAGCGCTGGGTCGGCGCACGCGAACCTTGCGCCGCTTCTACCGCATGAATGATGCGCGCCAGCGTCGAGTTGTTTGCGGCGGCGGTGACGCGGTACTCCAGCGAACCGGCCTGGTTGATGGTGCCCGCGAAAACCTTGTCGCCAACAGTCTTCTCCACCGGCAGGCTTTCACCGGTGATCGATGCCTGGTCAATCGTCGAGCTCCCGGACACCACTTCACCATCAAGCCCGACACGCTCGCCTGGCTTGATCCGGACGATAGCCTCCAGTTCGACGTTTTTGGCTTCGACTTCCTGCCAGCTGCCATCCGCCTGCTTGACGGTGGCAAGCTCAGGCGTCAGTTGCATCAGGCCACTGATCGCATTGCGCGCGCGATCCAGGGACTTGGCTTCGATCAACTCGGCAATGGTAAACAGAAACATCACCATCGCCGCTTCCGGCCACTGACCGATCAGAATCGCGCCGGTGACCGCGATGCTCATCAGTGCATTGATGTTCAGGTTGAAGTTCTTGAGTGCGATCCAGCCCTTCTTGTAGGTCGTCAGCCCGCAACTGAAGATCGACACCAGTGCCAACAAGGCAACCACCCAGGTCGGGCCGAGCGAAGCAAAATGGACCACCTCTGCACCCAGTGCCGCAACGCCGGACAACGCCAGCGGCCACCAGTGTTTCTTCACCACCGGCGTCGGTTCGGCAGACGCTGCACCTTCCTCGACCGGCTCGGCCTGCATGCCCAACGAGCTGATAGCCTCACGAATCGGGTCGGTGGACGGCAGGTCATGCCAGACGCCCAACATGCGGTTGATCAGGTTGAATTCCAGCTTCTGCACACCGGCCAGCTTGCCCAGCTTGTTCTGGATCAGCGTCTGCTCGGTGGGGCAATCCATCGCCTCGATACGGAAGCTGCTCAGACGACCACCCGCTGCAGACGCTTCGCCAAAGGTCACTACAGCGGGCTGTGCATCGCTGGAGCAGCACGAATGGGCATGCTCCACGGGCTTTTGCTCGTGCGCGTGCTCGTCGTGATCATGGTCATGATCGTGGTCATGTGCGGGGGAATTCTTGATCGTCGTGCCCATTCGTTGTGGCTCCAGGATTCTGCTTGTTGCCAAGTGAACACCCTGTAGCCACTATAGGGTCAAGCACTCAAACGAGATGAGTCGAAATGAAAATCGGCGAACTGGCAAAACTGACCGACACCCAGGTCGAAACCATCCGCTATTACGAACGCGAAGGCCTGCTGCCCGCCCCTGCCCGCAGTGACGGCAATTACCGGCTGTATACCCAGGCGCACATGGAGCGCCTGTCGTTCATCCGCAATTGCCGCAGCCTGGACATGACCCTCGAGGAAATCCGCAACCTGCTCAACCTGCGCGACAGTCCGCAGGACCAGTGCGAAAACGTCAACGCCCTGATCGACGAACACATCGAACACGTCAACGCCCGCATCACCACCCTGCAAGCGCTCCAGGAGCAACTGCTCGACCTGCGCCGCCGCTGCAGCGATGGCACGACAGAACATTGCGCGATACTGGAAAGGCTGGAAGTGACGGGGGCTGTGGCAGCGCCAGAGGGCGAGCCTTCACATGTGGGGAGGAGTCATGGGCATTGAGACGGGTTTGAGACCTCTGGTTCAGCGCTGCGCGGCCTGCACCACCGCCACAAGCTCAGTGATCGCCTTGACGAGCTGATCCTTGGCAGCTTTCTCTTTCGCTGTCTCTTCACCCACCCGCTCAGAATCAACGCGTTTGAACGCTTCGCGTACCTCCTCGCTGAAGATGCTGATCGAGACGATATTTTCCTGCCGAAAACCAATAGGCCTGAGCGGTGTATCACTTGGGTAATCGGTCGTGTACACCACTTTCAGGGTGTCCTTGTCCCGATAGCCACTGACGGTCGGGATAAGCAAAATTTCCTGATTCACACCCGTCACTTCGGTAGGGGCTCCGACGTCCATGATGTAACCGACGTAGACCTTTCGATCCGCCATCGTGATCATCACTTCTTCCTTGTCGACAAATGCATCGAAAAGCGTCGAGCAGATAGGGCTGTGATCTACAGACTGACCCAGCAGATAGACCGCAATTTCTTCTTTTTTACCCGCGCCCAGTTGCCACTTGAGAATCCTGACAGTAAGAAAAGCTCCGAGACTTGGCATCGCCAAGGTCAGTAAACCCGACAGGGCAAGGAACACGCCCACCTGGCTAAAATTCCTGCCAGTGATGTCGAAGTCCTGCCCCATTTGACCTAAAGCGCCCATGAAATCGGTGTTCACGGCAAAACAGACTGGCGAGGTCGCGTCCGTCGTTTGGGCCCATTTTGGGCAAAACACACCCCAATCATGCGAGAACAGGCCTGCAAGGGCTGCGGTAACAAACATGGCCGCTAAAAAACAGTAGATACCATACCGCCCCACCAGCAAGTAAAGCATCTGGCCTTCATAGCGATGCAGCCTGCAATAAACGGTGGGATCCTTCAGGCACACCAAAAAGCCGCTGACGAGTAGTGGCAGCAGAAGTAAAAAAGCCATTTATCAGGATTCGGCTTGCGGAGTGACCAGTTTTTTAGCCTTATCGCGGGAGGAGCGAACCAAACCTTCGATTTCTTTGGCGTCCATGGACATGCGACCACCCCTTACAACAAGAGTGTCGATGCTCTTGATTGCCTGCATGAGGGCCGCGTCTTCAGCCTTCTTCGTATCACTACGATGTCCAATCCGATTGAAAAACATAGTCGATTCCGTTGAACAGGGTCAGGGGATTTACGCCAAAACTATAGCACAACGCTCAATTCGCTCTCGTACGGACTCAAACCGCCATCGGCGCCGTCATTGCCGGGTGATGCTGGTAGCCTTCCAGGGTGAAGTCGGATGGCTCGATCAGCTCCAGCCATTCAGGCTGGTACACACCGGTCTTGGCAAACTCGGGCACGCGGTCGGAGATCACCAGTTTCGGCATCGGGTACGGCTCGCGGGTCATCTGTTCGTTGAGCATGTCCAGGTGGTTTTCGTACACGTGGGCGTCGCCGATGAAGTAGGTGAACCAGCGCGGCGTGTAGCCGGTCAGGCGGCCGATGAGGCTCAGCAGCGCGGCGCCTTCGGTCAGGTTGAACGGCGTGCCGAGGCCCAGATCGTTGGAGCGGATGTACAGCGTCAGCGAGATTTCGCGGGTTTGCGGGTTCGGGTGCAGCTGGTACAGCAGGTGGCACGGCGGCAGGGCCATTTCATCGAGCTGTGCGCAGTTCCAGCCGTGGAACAGGATCCGCCGGCTGCCTGGGTCGTTGATGATGGTGTCGATGCACTGGCGAATCTGGTCGATGGCCTTGTACAGGACCACGAAAGACTGGCCGTCTTCTTCGGACTCGGCAATCTGACGATACCCCTGGCCCAGCGCCAGTTCGATGGCCGCGACATTGCCGGCATCGATACGCTTGTAGGCTGGCCACTTGCGCCATTGCACGCCATAGATTTCGCCCAGATCGTCCTCGCCCTTGCGGAACGGGTTGTTCAGCCACTGAGCGTTTTCGTTGGCGTTCTGATCCCAGACCTTGCAGCCCAGTTCGCGGAATTCGGCGGCGTTGTTTACGCCACGCAGAAAGCCGACCATCTCGCCGATGGCCGATTTGAAGGCCATGCGCCGTGTAGTGATCGCCGGAAAACCTTCCTGCAAGTCATAACGCAGCATCGCACCCGGAAAGCTGATGGTGTTCACGCCGGTACGGTTGGCTTGCAAGGTCCCGTGCTTGATCACATGAGCGACCAGTTCCAGATATTGCTTCATAAATCACCTGCATTGTTGAACGCGCCGGGCGTCTTCACCCGGCGTTTCGGTATTAAACCGCTGCTTTGCTGGCGGACGGGTCGCGCTTGTAGGCCAGCCAGATCAGGAACAGGCCGGCGATGATCATCGGCAGGCTGAGGATCTGACCCATGGTCACCCAGCCCCACGCCAGGTAACCCAACTGGGCGTCAGGGACGCGGACGAACTCGACCACAAAGCGGAAGAT
Organism: Pseudomonas syringae KCTC 12500; assembly: GCF_000507185.2. Taxonomy (NCBI): domain Bacteria; kingdom Pseudomonadati; phylum Pseudomonadota; class Gammaproteobacteria; order Pseudomonadales; family Pseudomonadaceae; genus Pseudomonas; species Pseudomonas syringae. The sequence continues at coordinate 2,828,380 of NZ_AYTM02000002.1, read as the reverse complement.
CCCGTAGAACAGCGCGAACATGCCGGAAACGGCCATGGTCGGACGCGGCTTGCGGGCGTAGAGATTGAGGATGATGAACAGCGCAACGCCTTCCAGCGCGAACTGATACAGCTGCGAGGGATGACGCGCCAGTTGTGCAGGGTCGCTAAACGGCGGGAAGACCATGGCCCACGGCACATCGGTCGGCTTGCCCCACAACTCGGCATTGATGAAGTTGCCGATACGCCCGGCACCCAGGCCGATCGGCACCAGCGGGGCGACGAAGTCCATCAGCTGGAAGAAGCTTTTTCCGTTGCGCTTGCCAAACCACCAGGCCGCGATCATTACGCCGACAAAGCCGCCGTGGAACGCCATGCCACCCTTCCAGACCTCGAAGATCAGCAGCGGATTGGCGATGTAGGCCGACAGGTCATAGAACAGCACGTAGCCCAGCCGCCCACCGACAATCACGCCCATGGCCAGCCAGAAAATCAGGTCGGAGAGTTTTTCCTTAGTCCAGGTCGGGTCGAACGTGTTCAGACGACGCGACGCAAGCAGCCAGGCGCCGCCGATACCGACCAGGTACATCAAACCGTACCAGTGAATTTGCAGCGGGCCGATAGCGACGGCTACCGGGTCAATCTGCGGGTAAGGCAGCATTGCGACTCCTCAATTGGAACGCCCTTGCGAGCGACTGAATCAGGCGCGCATGTTACCGGAGCCCGGCAGGATGCTCTAGCGGCGACCGATGGAAGCCGCCTGAACGAAGTGAAAAAAGATGTGCCTGGTGTGTCTAGCCGTATGGTTATCGCTTCCACGCGCAGCGTTATATACAGGTCTTGGAGAGCACTGAATACGTGCCTTTCAGGCTTCTGCCCGCAGGACGTAGGAGCGCACCGGGCGACGCCTGGCTTGTTCGCGAAGACGGTGTTTCAGACGATACGTTTTCGGCGATCATGCCGGCCTCTTCGCGAACAAGTTCGCTCCTACGAGGGTAATGTGTACTCCCTGTGGGAATGAGAGGGCGTAGGAGCGCACCGGGCGACGCCTGGCTTGTTCGCGAAGACGGTGTTTCAGACGATACGTTTTCGGCGATCATGCCGGCCTCTTCGCGAACAAGTTCGCTCCTACAGGGGCAATGTGTACTCCCTGTGGGAATGAGAGGACGTAGGAGCGCAACGGGCGACGCCTGGCTTGTTCGCGAAGACGGTGTTTCAGACGGTACGTTTTCGGCGATCATGCCGGCCTCTTCGCGAACAAGTTCGCTCCTACAGGGGCAATGTGTACCACCGTGGGAGTGAGCTTGCTCACGAAAGCATTAGTAGCGCTTAGTGCCCTTTGACCGAGCTCGGGTTGATCATCCGCGACAGGCCGAGGTTTTTCAGTGCCAGTTGCAGGGAGCTGCTGATGACTTGCGGGTTGTCGTTGGTCATCAGTTGCGCAAGCAGTTCCTTGGCCTTGCTGAGGTTGATCTGACGCAGCATCCACTTCACTTTCGGCAGGTTGGTGGCGTTCATCGACAGGCTGTCGAAGCCCATCGCCATCAACAGCACCGCTGCTGCCGGGTCACCCGCCATTTCGCCGCAGATGCTTACCGGCTTGCCCTCGGCATGCGCGTCACGCACAACGCTTTGCAGCGCCTGAAGCACTGCCGGGTGCAGGTAATCATAGAGATCGGCCACACGCGGGTTGTTGCGGTCGACCGCGAGCAGGTACTGGGTCAGGTCGTTGGAGCCGACCGAGAGGAAGTCCACCTGACGCGCCAGGTCGCGGGTCTGGTAGACCGCCGCCGGCACTTCGATCATGACGCCCACCGGCGGCATCGGTACGTCAGTGCCTTCGTCGCGCACCTCGCCCCAGGCGCGGTGGATCAGGTGCAGCGCTTCTTCCACTTCGTGGGTGCTGGAGATCATCGGCAACAGAATGCGCAGGTTGTTCAGGCCCTCGCTGGCCTTGAGCATCGCGCGGGTCTGGACCAGGAAGATTTCCGGGTGGTCGAGGGTGACGCGAATACCGCGCCAGCCGAGGAAAGGGTTGTCTTCCTTGATCGGGAAGTAGGACAGCGACTTGTCGCCACCGATGTCCAGGCTGCGCATGGTCACCGGCAGTGGGTGGAAGGCGGCCAGTTGCTCACGGTAGATCGCCAGCTGTTCCTTTTCACTCGGGAAGCGCTGGTTGATCATGAACGGCACTTCGGTGCGGTACAGGCCCACCCCTTCGGCGCCACGCTGTTGCGCCCGCGCCACGTCGGCCAGCAGGCCGGTGTTGACCCACAGCGGCATGCGATGCCCGTCGAGGGTGACGCAAGGCAATTCGCGCAGGGCATCCAGGCCCTGAGAGAGCTGACGCTCCTCCTCCACCACCTTGCCGAACTGCTTGCGCATGATTTCGCTAGGGTTGGTAAAGACTTCGCCATGATAGCCGTCGACCACCAGATTGATGCCATCGACCTTGGAGTATGGGAAGTCCACCAGGCCCATGACCGTGGGAATGCCCATGGCCCGCGCCAGAATTGCAACGTGGGAGTTGCCGGAACCCTGAACCGATACAAGGCCGACCAGTTTGCCTTCCGGCACCTCGCCGAGCATGGCCGGGGTCAGCTCTTCACTCACCAGAATCGTGTTGTCGGGATAGACCAGCGCCTGTTGCCGCGCTTCCTGGAGATAGGCCAGCAGACGGCGGCCCAGGTCCTTGACGTCCGACGCCCGCTCGCGCAGGTAGGCATCGTCCATCAGTTCGAAACGTTTGACGTGCTCACTGACCACCGAGCGCAAGGCGCCCTGTGCCCATTGGCCGGTCTTGATGACGTCGGTCACTTCGCTGCCCAGCGAGGCGTCGTCGAGCATCATCAGGTAGACATCGAACAGCGCCCGCTCTTCGGGACGCAACTGGGTGGCCAGCTTGGCTGACAGGGTGCGCATGTCACCGCGTACGCCTTCCAGCGCGTTCTGGAACAACGCCAGTTCGGCGGCGATGTCAGTGACGGTCTTGTCGGGGACCACTTCCAGATCGGCAGGCGGCAGCATGACCACGGCGACACCGACCGCAGCACCCGGCGAACCGGCGACACCGACGAACTTGGCTTCCTGAATGCCCTTGCCCTGACGACCCAGACCGCGGATCGAGCCGGTCGCTTCGGCATGCGCGATAACGCCCGCCAGTTGCGCGCTCATGGTGACCAGGAAGGCTTCTTCGCCCTCGTCGAACTGACGGCGCTCCTTTTGCTGGATGACCAATACGCCGACCACGCGCCGGTGGTGGATGATCGGCGCGCCCAGGAACGAGGCGTAGCGTTCTTCACCGGTTTCGGCGAAATAGCGATAACGAGGGTGATCTGCGGCGTTTTCGAGATTCAGTGGTTCTTCGCGCGTACCGACCAGACCGACCAGGCCTTCATTCGGCGCCATGCTGACTTTGCCGATGGAGCGTTTGTTGAGGCCTTCGGAGGCCATCAGGACAAAGCGGTTGACCTCGGCATCGAGCAGGTAGACCGAGCAGACCTGGCTGCCCATGGCCTCCTTGACGCGCAACACAATAATGCCCAACGCCGCCTTGAGATCCTTGGCGGAGTTAACTTCCTGGACGATCTTGCGCAGCGTATTGAGCATGGCTCGGGGTCGAACTCCGTGTCAGTCGCGCGATAAGAGGCGCGGGGCAAGCTCTTTGAGTGCGCGTCGATACACCTCGCGCTTGAATGTCACCACCTGGCCTAACGGATACCAATAGCTGACCCAGCGCCAGCCATCGAACTCCGGTTTACCGGTCAAATCCATCCGCACCCGCTGCTCGTTGGAGATCAGGCGCAGGAGAAACCATTTTTGCTTCTGACCGATACACAGCGGCTGGCTGTGACTACGGACCAGTCTTTGCGGCAGACGATAGCGCAACCAGCCCCGAGTGCAGGCAAGTATTTGCACATCATGTCGTTCCAGACCGACTTCTTCATTCAATTCGCGATAAAGCGCGTCTTCCGGCGTCTCCTGCGGGTTGATACCCCCTTGAGGAAACTGCCAGGCATCCTGGTTAATACGCCGAGCCCATAGGACCTGACCAGCATCGTTTGTCAGAATAATCCCGACATTAGGACGGAAACCATCGGGGTCGATCACGGCAACAACCTCGCAAACGCATGTCGCCGCATTGTTCCACAAAGGCGATCAAACCAGCAACGAGGCTTATCACCTTATGTGAAGACTTGTGAAAACCTCGTATTCTGGGGCTCTTTTTTCAACTATTTCAGCGAGTAACCCTATGCGCCTGGCTTTATTCGACCTCGACAACACCCTTCTGGGCGGCGACAGCGATCACGCCTGGGGCGATTACCTGTGCCGGCGCGGGATCCTTGATGCCGCGACCTACAAAACCCGCAACGACGAGTTCTATCAGGATTACCTGGCCGGCACGCTGAACATGACCGACTACCTGAATTTTACTCTGGAGATTCTGGGTAACACTGACATGGCGCAGCTCGAGCAGTGGCATCGCGAGTTCATGCGTGACTGCATCGAACCGATGATGCTGCCCAAGGCGCTGGAATTGATCGCCAAACACCGCGAGGCCGGCGACAAGCTGGTGGTGATCACCGCCACCAACCGCTTTGTGACGGCACCTATCGTGGCGCAACTGGGGATCGATACCCTGCTGGCGACCGAATGCGAGATGGCTGACGGCCGCTATACCGGCCGCACCACAGGTGTGCCCTGCTTCCGTGAAGGCAAGGTGACACGCCTCAATCAGTGGCTGGAAGACAACGCGTTCGGCCTCGAAGACAGCTATTTCTACAGTGACTCGATGAACGACCTGCCTCTTCTGGAGCAGGTGGCCAATCCGGTTGCAGTAGACCCGGACGATAAATTACGTGCCGAAGCCGAGCGCCGCGGCTGGCCGGTGATCACCCTGCGTCACTGATTGCTGGCAATACTCAGGCCGGTTTGAAGCCCGTCAGACCGGCCATAGCCACGAAACACACGACGCTGATCACCGTCAGCGCCAGGGTAAAGCCGCGCTTGCCACCTTTGGCACCAAGACGCAACCGATTGAGCCTGGCCACCAGCCAGACCCAACTGCACAGCCCCAGGGTGTAAAGCACGCTGCTGCCCAGCACCCAGGTCTGTCCCAGTGACAGGCCTTTCAAATGCACCAGCCACCAGCCACTGAACGGCAGCGTCGCCAGACACACGGCCATCAACACCCAGAAAAACAGCAACGGCCGCTTGAGCAGGCGATTCTGCACGGTCGTGTCGCCTTCAAGACGCACCTTGACCACCCCGCTGGCCAACACCAGCGCGCTGATCAACAACAACGCGGTGGCGACGATGTGCAAGGTATTGAGGGTGGTGATGGGTTCCATGACGCGGTGTTCCTCTGGAATCGGGCTTGGGTGAGTTTAGCAGTGTGAACACCAGGTTCGCGCCCTAAGCGCTATCGTGCCCATGCTCCGGTGGGTACGCCGGTCTGGACGCTCTGCGTCCTCTTGTGACGCGGAGCGTGAGGAACGAGAAATATCCACGGCCTCAGCCCAGAAACAGCCTGTACGCCGGGTTCTCGCTTTCGTCCCAATACCGGTAACCAATCTCATCCAGCGCAGCGCCGACCAGATGCCGCTCATCCTCCGGCACGACCAGCCCGGCAACCACCCGGCCATCGGCTGCGCCGTGGTTGCGGTAGTGGAACATCGAGATGGTCCAGCGACCGCCCAGGCGGTTTAGGAAGTTGAACAGCGCGCCCGGTCGTTCCGGGAACTCGAAGCGCAGCACCACTTCATCATTGACCCGCTCGGCATGCCCGCCAACCATGTGGCGAATGTGCAGTTTGGCCAGTTCGTTGTCGGTCAGGTCCAGCACCGGGAAGCCTTGCCCGGTCAGGCTGGCGATCAGGGCACTGCGTGGGTCATTCTCCGGATGAGTCTGCACGCCGACGAAGATGTGCGCCTCGCGGTCGGTGTGGTAGCGGTAGTTGAATTCGGTGATCTGCCGCTTGCCGATAGCCTCGCAGAATGCCTTGAAGCTGCCCGGTTGCTCGGGGATGGTCACGGCAATGATCGCCTCGCGACCCTCACCCAGTTCGGCGCGCTCGGCCACGTGACGCAAGCGGTCGAAGTTGACGTTGGCCCCCGAATCAATCGCCACCAGCGTCTGGCCGCTGACGCCGCGTTGCTCGACATATTTCTTGATCCCGGCCACGCCCAGCGCGCCGGAGGGCTCGGTGATCGAGCGGGTGTCGTCGTAGATGTCCTTGATCGCCGCGCAGATTTCGTCGGTGCTGACGGTAATCACTTCATCGACATAATGCCGGCACACTTCAAAGGTGTGGTGGCCGATCTGCGCGACCGCCACGCCATCGGCAAACAGCCCGACCTGGCTCAGCACCACGCGTTCCCCGGCGGCCATCGCCGCCTGCAGGCAGTTGGAGTCGTCCGGCTCGACGCCAATGATCTTGATCTCCGGGCGCAGGTACTTCACGTAGGCCGCGATACCGGCAATCAGACCGCCACCCCCGACCGGAACAAAGATCGCATCCAGCTGGCCCGGCTGCTGACGAAGGATCTCCATCGCCACGGTGCCTTGCCCGGCGATGGTGTCAGGGTCGTCATATGGATGGATGTAGACGAAGCCTTGTTCGTCGACCAGCTTCAGCGAGTAGGCCAGCGCTTCCGGGAACGAATCGCCGTGCAGCACCACGGTGGCACCCCGCGAGCGCACACCCTCGACCTTGATCTCCGGCGTGGTGCGCGGCATGACGATGGTCGCTTTGATCCCCAACTCACGCGCCGCCAGCGCCAGGCCCTGAGCATGATTGCCCGCCGAGGCCGTCACCACGCCCCGTGCGGTCTGCTCTGCGGGCAATTGCGCGAGCTTGTTGTAAGCGCCACGAATCTTGAACGAGAACACCGGCTGCAGATCTTCGCGCTTGAGCAGCACCTGATTGCCCAGCCGTTCGGACAGCTGGCGAGCGCCTTGCAGCGGCGTTTCGATGGCAACGTCGTAGACGCGCGAGGTGAGGATTTTCTTGACGTACTGTTCAAGCATCGGGGTGGCATCACTGACGAAGCGGGCAAGGTCGGGAAGTCTACTCTGCGCACCGAAAGACGACCATACGAATGACAGGGCTTTGCGGCGCAGTCGCCGCTATAATGCGGGCCTTTTTGCATCCCCCTCTTCTACCTACATCAGGCACCGTGGAGCCCGCATGACCCAGGATCAACTCAAACAGGCAGTCGCTCAGGCAGCTGTCGACTTCATCCTTCCGAAGCTCGATGACAAAAGCATTGTGGGCGTCGGCACCGGCTCCACGGCCAATTGCTTCATCGACGCGCTGGCCAAGCACAAGGCCGCGTTTGACGGCGCTGTTGCCAGCTCGCAAGCCACTGCGGCGCGCCTGAAGGCGCATGGCATTCCGGTCTATGAGCTGAACACGGTCAGCGATCTGGAGTTCTATGTCGACGGAGCCGACGAAAGCGACGAGCACCTGAACCTGATCAAGGGCGGCGGCGCGGCACTGACTCGCGAGAAAATCGTCGCGGCCGTGGCCAAGACCTTCATCTGCATCGCCGACGGCAGCAAGCTGGTACCAGTGCTGGGCGCGTTCCCGCTGCCGGTCGAAGTCATTCCGATGGCCCGCAGCCACGTTGCGCGGCAACTGGTGAAACTGGGCGGCGACCCGGTTTATCGCGAAGGTGTTCTGACCGACAACGGCAACATCATCATTGATGTGCACAACATGAGCATTACCAACCCGGTGGAGCTGGAAGCGCAGATCAACGCCATCGTCGGCGTGGTCACCAACGGCCTGTTCGCCGCCCGTCCGGCCGATCTGTTGCTGCTGGGCACCACCGAAGGCGTGAAAACCCTGACGCGCTGATAAAACCGGTCATGCCCACGCAAGGTGGGCATGACCCTCACAGGCTCAAGGCTTGCGGAACACGTAAAACAGGTTCGGCTCGCTCACCAGATACAACGCCCCTTCAGCATCCATGGCCATCCCTTCAGCCTGCGGCACGTCCTTGCTCAGCCCCATCGCCCCTTTTGCCAGCGAGCCGCTGCCAATCGGATGACCACTGGTGTCGAGTTCGAGAATGCGCTTCGACTCATCGGACAACGCCAGCAAATGGCCGCTGGTCTCATCGAATTGCAGGCTGGAGAGGTCACGAACCGACAGTCGGCCATCGCGCTTGCTGTTGGAGATGACCTGCAGATTGCCGGGAGCCTCGGAGTTGGTCTTGGGAAAGCCGCGCACCTCGATGATCTGCACCGGATCACGCTCCCGGGCGACAAACAGGCGCTTACCCACCGAATCATAGGCCAGCCCTTCATAGCCCTTGTTGCCGCTGGCGGTGATGCCCAGCGTCAATTGTTCTGCCTGGGCGGCGTCCAGACTTTTGGTGTTGTCATCGACGTGAATCTGAATCAGCCGGAGCCGACGCTCATCGCTGATCACGTAAGTGCCCGGGCTGATGTATTCGACGGCCTCTGCATCACCGAAACCCACCAGCGGAATGCGCCGCAGCACACGACCGTCCAGGCTCAGCTCGACCAGTTCGGGGTTCTGATTGGTCACCGTAAACAGGCTCTTGCGGTCCGGGTCGTAGCTCAGGCCCGAGACATCATCCTTCAGCCCGTCGATCACCTGTGCTTCTGTGACGACGCGGTACTGATCCAGACCAATGGACTGAAGCGAGTCGGACTGCCAGAACACCTGCCAGTCGAACAGGGCGCTTTCAACATAGCGGTATCGCTGATTGGCGATCACGAACACGACGATCAGAGGTACAAGGGCCAGAAGCAGAACTAAAGAGCGAGTAGAGCGACGCATGAAGGGTGACTCGGACAGATTGAGCGGACGGGATTGATACCATGCCATCCTGAAAGCAAGCTTAATGGCATGGTGCTATATGTTTGCCGAATGTGTATCGGCGACCTGTGTAGCGGCCGTCCTGGCTCAGTGCTTGTGAAGCGCCCTGTGAAACGAATAGAACAGGTTCGGTTCGCTGACCATGTACAGCGTACCGGCCTCATCGAGGGCCACGCCTTCAGCGCGCGGAATTGTATCCTTCAAACCGTTCATGCCGCCCAACAATGTCATGAAGCTCACCTGCTCGCCTTGCTCGTCGACTTCCAGCAACATGTGCGAATCGGCAGACAGCGCGAGCATGTGGCCCGTGCGCGGGTCGATGCTCAGCGAGGACAGATTGCGCATGTCCAGCGAGCGACTGGGTAGCGGCTGCTTGTCGCCTGTCAGCACGTCACTGCCATCACTTTTCCACGTATACAGCGCGGGAGGTCGCTCCTCGCCCAGTATCAACTGCTGACGCTGTGGGTCCCAGGCGATGCCTTCGAAGCCCTTGTTCTGGTTGGAGGACTTGCCGAGTTCGTACTGGGGAAAATCCGCGATGTTCAGGGTGGTGGTGTCGGCATTCACTTTAACGATGGTCAGCTTGTGCTGGCGCTCGTCAGTGATCGCAATCAGGCCATCGTTCATGACGGCAACGCCTTCCGGATTGCTCCAGCCCACCAACGGGATCTTGCGCAGTACATCGCCCGTGAGCGTCAGCTCCACCAGAAACGCATTTTTGCCCATGACCGCAAACAGCGTTTTAGTCACCGGGTTATAAGACAAGTCCGACGCCTCGTCCTTCTCCATGCCTGGCAGCACCTTGGCGTCGATGTCCACATGGTAGTCCGGCAGCCAGATGCTGGCGTGGCGACCTGCCTTGCTCTCGAACCGCTCCTGAAACCAGAGCAGCGCGCGGTCATCCCAATGCATGATGAACGCCAGCCCATAGCCCAGCAAGGCAACCACTAACAACCACGAATACCAGCGCATGTTGCGCAGGTAAGCGAAGCGTTTTTTAGTACGAGGCGGCTTTGCGGCAGTACTGGCCATTCATGTGTTCCTGAGCAAATGAGACTTCATGACGACGGGGGGCCCTTGCAGGGACGGCCGGATTATCCAGAACAGGTGTGAAAAAAACGCAAAATCGGCTGAACTATCAGTCACTCCACAAACAAAAGCCACCCGGGAGTGATCCCGCGTGGCTTTGGGTGCAGCATTGAAAATGCTGTCGGCTTACCTGACGACGCTCTCGAACGGCGTCTGCCCGACCAGTTCCAGCGCGATCTGGTCGCCGGCTTCAAACGGCCCGACACCGGCAGGCGTGCCGGTCATGATCAGGTCGCCGGCCTGCAGCGAGAAGTTGGCTGCCATGTGCTGGATCATCGGCACGATCGGGTTGAGCATCATGTTGCTGTTGCCGTCCTGAACCACCTTGCCATTGAGGGTCAGGCGGATACCGATGTCCTCCAGATCCGGGAAGGTCTCGGCGGGCACGAACGGCGGGATCACCGCAGCGCCGTCGAAACACTTGGCCAGCTCCCACGGCAGGCCTTTCTCACGCAGACGAGACTGGACGTCACGCAGCGTCAGGTCCAGACCAGGCGCAAAGCCGCTGATCGCGTCGAGTACTTCTTCGCGCGACGGGTTCTTGCTCAGGGGCTTGCCGATCAACACCACGATCTCGGCTTCGTAATGCACCGAACCGCGGTCTGCCGGGATGGTGAAGCCACCCTCCAGCGCAACCACCGCGCTGCCGGGTTTCATGAACAGCAGCGGCTCGGTAGGCACCGCGTTGCCCAGTTCCTTGGCGTGTTCGGCGTAGTTACGCCCGATGCAGACCACTTTACCCAGCGGGAAGTGAATGTTGGTGCCATCGACATATTTGTGCTGGTAGCTCATGACGTCTCCTGAGGCTGTAAGAGGTAGCCTGCTTATTGTTGCGACGGATCAAATGGTTGCGACGGATCAAACGGCGAAGATTTTGCCGGGATTCATGATCCCGTTGGGATCGAACACCGCTTTCAACGCTTTCATGTATTCGATTTCGACCGGCGAGCGACTGTATGTCAAATAGTCACGCTTGGTCATCCCGACGCCGTGCTCGGCCGAAATCGAGCCGTTGTACTTTTCAACGGTCTCGAACACCCACTTGTTGACCCGGGCGCATTTGACGAAGAACTCGTCCTTGTCGAGGCCCTCGGGCTTGAGGATGTTCAGGTGCAGGTTGCCGTCGCCAATGTGGCCGTACCAGAGCACTTCGAAGTCCGGGTAATGCTCGGCAACGATGGCATCGATTTCAGCCAGAAACTCCGGCACTTTCGAGACAGTGACCGAGATATCGTTTTTGTACGGCGTGAAATGCGAGATGGTTTCGGAGATGTACTCGCGCAGCTTCCACAGGTTGCGTAATTGCTGTTCGCTCTGGCTCATCACGCCGTCCAGCACCCAACCCTGCTCGACGCAGTGCTCGAAAGTCGCCAGGGCCTGATCGGCGAGGTCTTCGGTGGTCGCTTCGAATTCCAGCAACACGTAGAACGGGCACGGCGTGTCGAAAGGCGACGGCACATCACCGCGCGCCATTACGCGGGCGAAGGATTTGTCCGAGAAGAATTCGAAGGCGGTCAGGTCGAGCTTGCCGTGAAAGGCATGCAGCACCGGCATGATCGAGTTGAAGTCGGAAGTGCCCAGCACCATCGCGGTGAGGTTCTTCGGCGCACGGTCGAGGCGCATGGTCGCTTCGACGACAAAGCCCAGCGTACCTTCGGCACCGATGAACAACTGGCGCAAATCGTAGCCGGTGGCGTTCTTGATCAGGTCCTTGTTCAGCTCAAGCAGGTCTCCCTTGCCGGTGACCACTTTGAGGCCCGCGACCCAATTGCGCGTCATGCCGTAGCGAATGACCTTGATGCCGCCTGCATTGGTGCCGATATTGCCGCCGATCTGGCTGGAGCCCGAAGAAGCGAAGTCGACCGGGTAATAAAGACCGTTTTCTTCAGCCAGCGCCTGCAATTGCCGGGTGATCACGCCAGGCTGACAGACCGCCGTGCGGTCGGTGAGGTTCAGATCCAGCACCTGGTTCATGTAATCGAACGAGACGACCACTTCACCGTTGGCGGCCACCGCAGCTGCCGAAAGCCCGGTGCGTCCACCCGAGGGCACCAGCGCCACGAGCCGCTCATTGGCCCAGCGTACGATGGCCTGCACCTGTTCGGTGGTCTTGGGGAATACGATGGCCAGTGGCGCAGGGGTGAACTGCTTGGTCCAGTCCTTGCCGTAAGTCTCCAGAGAACCGGCATCAGTGAGTACCTTGCCAGGGTCAACCAAGGTCTGCAGCTCATCAATCAAAACGCGATCGGTCATTGAATCAACTCTCGAACGATTCATGGGCATCCTGAGAACGGTTCACGTTCGGGATGAGGTTTCGCGGGGCTCATATGCTAGCATACGCCCCCCGCGAGTCGTGCCCAGAGCCGATCCGGCCACCCCCTGCCAATTTTCTTCGGGACACAGGTTTACGCAGATGAGCAAGACTTCCCTCGACAAGAGCAAGATCAAGTTCCTTCTTCTCGAAGGCGTCCACCAATCCGCTGTCGACGTCCTCAAGGCAGCCGGTTACACCAGCATCGAGTACCACACCAAGTCTCTGCCGGAAGCCGAACTGAAAGAAAAGATCGCCGACGCCCATTTCATCGGTATCCGCTCCCGTACTCAGCTGACCGAAGAGCTGTTCGATTGCGCCAAGAAACTGGTTGCGGTCGGCTGCTTCTGCATCGGCACCAACCAGGTTGACCTGAACGCGGCGCGCGAGCGCGGTATCGCAGTGTTCAATGCGCCCTACTCCAATACCCGTTCGGTCGCCGAACTGGTGCTGGCCGAAGCCATCCTGCTGCTGCGCGGTATCCCCGAGAAGAACGCTTCCTGCCACCGTGGAGGCTGGATCAAGAGCGCCGCCAACTCCTTCGAGATCCGTGGCAAGAAGCTGGGCATCATCGGTTACGGTTCGATCGGTACGCAGCTGTCGGTGCTGGCTGAAGGTCTGGGCATGCAGGTGTACTTCTACGACACGCTGACCAAACTGCCGCTGGGCAACGCCACTCAGGTGTCGAGCCTGAACGAGCTGCTGGGCATGTCCGATATCGTCACCCTGCACGTTCCGGAAACCTCGGAAACCCAGTGGATGATCGGCGAGAAAGAAATCCGCGCGATGAAAAAGGGCAGCATCCTGATCAACGCCGCGCGTGGCACCGTGGTCGAACTGGACGCACTGGCTGACGCCATCAAGGACAAGCACCTGATCGGCGCCGCCATCGATGTGTTCCCGGTCGAGCCGCGCTCGAACGACGACATCTTCGAAAGCCCGCTGCGCGGTCTGGACAACGTGATCCTGACGCCGCACATCGGTGGCTCGACTGCCGAAGCGCAGGCCAACATCGGTCTGGAAGTGGCGGAAAAACTGGTCAAGTACAGCGACAACGGTACGTCGGTGTCCTCGGTCAACTTCCCGGAAGTGGCGCTGCCTGCGCACCCTGGCAAGCATCGCCTGCTGCACATCCACGAAAACATTCCGGGCGTGCTCAGCGAGATCAACAAGGTCTTCGCCGAGAACGGTATCAACATCTCCGGTCAGTTCCTGCAGACCAACGAGAAAGTCGGCTACGTGGTCATCGACGTCGACGCCGAATACTCCGACCTCGCCCAGGCCAAGCTGCAACAGATCAAAGGCACCATCCGCAGCCGCGTGTTGTTCTGATCCGAGCGCAGCTCATCGTCACACACAAGTCCTGAAGAGCTCGTAAAACGTGGCTCTCAGGCTTTTGTAGGAGCGAACTTGTTCGCGAAGACGGTGCGTCAGACGATGCATCTTCTTCGACTACATGGGCCCCTTCGCGAACAATGCGGATCGCCGCCCCGGTCGCTCCCACGGCCTTCGGCCAGAATCAAAAGCGGACTTGTGTATAACGATGAGCGCTCCAGCGTGGGAATGCCGTTCGTGACGCTCCGCGTCAAACCCCGGCACGTGAAATCAAATACCTACTTCACATTGATGGTGATCTTTTTCGACTCAACCGATGGGTTCAGCGGCATGTGGCCTTTATCGCCCATCAGCAATTGCAGGGTGTGCTGGCCCGGCGGCAGGTTGATTTCGGTTTCGGTCTGGCCCTTGCCGAAGTGACGGATGTTGTCGCTGACAGGCAGTGGTGCATTCATCGACGGCTGGTCCTTCACGTCGATCAGCAGGTGATGGTGACCGGTCTCGGGAACATCGACACCCGCAGGCGCGACGCCCATGCCCTTGAGGCCGAATTGCACCTTGAACGGTGTGGTGACCGTTTCACCGTCCTTGGGCGAGATGATGTACACCTCGGCGCCTTCAGGGGCTGCGGTGCGTGGTATATCGGCGGCGCTGGCCAGCATGGATGCGCTGAGCAACAGGCCGGCGACCATCGTTCCAGAAAATAAGGATTTCATGATTGCTCCGGCTGCAGTTGGCGTAAGTCGACCCTCACACGACGAATCCGTCGGTTCAGGAGTGCTCACGATAGACCGCAGTCCGGCTCAATGGCTCATTACGTTGATGAAACTGTTTTCATGAACGCAGCCTGCAGGTCACTGGAACAGCTCGTTACCCCGGCGTCTGAACCATCCCGTCAGTGACAGGCGATCACGACTGGCGGGCATGACTTCATGGGGAATTTCGCCGGACAGAAAGACCACCAGGCAGCCGCCCGTAGGCTGAACGTCGTAAGCCACCTCGTCCTTGAGGTACATGCGCAACTGACCGCCGTGCTCGGGCAGCCAGGCGTTATTGAGGTAGAGCACCGCCGACACCATGCGCCTGTCGTCATCGCGGAATCGGTCCACATGCCTGAGGTAGCGGGCACCCGGCGGATACAGCGCGAAGTGGCTTTCGTAATCTTCCAGCCCGAGGAAAAGGCCGCGATTGAGCGCCTGACGCAAACTGTCCATCAGCTCGAGATAGCGGTCGCAGCACTGCACCTGCCCCGGCTCAAGCCACTGAATGCGGTCGCCACGAATCCCCTCGCGTATTTCCAGCGCGGTTCCCTTGCCAATCGCGGCCGGCTCGAGCTCGCCTTCGGCCGCACGTTTGCGGCACTCTTGCTCAAGTTCCAGAGTCAGAGCTTCGGGCAGGAAAATATTCTGCTGCGACCAGCCGTTGGCGGCCAGATCGTCGACGATTCGTAACAGCAGTGGGTGGTCAGAGGGTATGCGCATGGCGTGCATAGTATCCATAAGCCCTGAAATCGGACAGAGGCTTATACAGGCGGCATCACACGCATGAGATTTCATTCACCGAAGCCACTCATAACTCGACAAATCCACGCCAACACCGGGAGAATAGCGGCCTGCCGACAGGAGTCCCCAATGCGTCGTTTGTTTGTTTTGCTGTTGATGTTCTGCACCTCACCTGCCTGGGCAGACAGCTACGATCAGTTGTACAAGTCTGCAGGCTGGCCGGAACAGCGCGCGCATTTCAACGATGCCCTCAAGGCTGCCCAACAGCGTTACAGCAACAACCTGCCGCCCGCGGTTTATCAAGCGCTGGTCAACAACAGCAATCAGCGTTTCGCCCCCCAGGCCATGGACCAGCGCGCCTCGAAGCGCCTGCGTGAAAGCCTCAAGGACCCTGCCCCGTCGCTGCAGTTTTTCCAGTCACCGCTGGGCCGCAAGATCGTCAATGCCGAGCTGACCGCCACCCGCGCCGATCAGCTGGCCAAACATGCCCATGGGCTGCCGCATATCGAAGCGGACGCGACGCGTCAGTTGTTGATCGGCCATCTGGCCCAGGCGCTGCCTGCCAGAGAGGCCGGCGCGGAAGTCAGCCTTGCCATCGCAGGCGTTGCCGCAGACAGCCTGAGCCAGATGATTCCCGGCCTGCTCGGTGGAGGCCAGGCGCAGGGCATGCTCGAAGGCCAGCGCGAGCGCCTGATGGCGCAGATGAGTGCTGATCTGAACAACACGCTGCTGTACGTCTATCGCGACCTGTCGGACCCTGAGCTCGAAGAATTCTCGACCTTCGCCGAGTCGCCGGAAGGCAAAGCCTATTACCAGGCCGCTCTGGCCGCGATTCGTGCCGGTCTGGCCGTCGGGCAGAGTGCGTCAAGCCTTAATCCCGGACAGTAAAAACCGTTCAGGCCTTCAAGCGCCTGAGGTCAAAGGAATGGACACCATCGTATGAAAGACTCATTGGCTTTGCTCGCCACCGGTATCGTAATGGCCTTTTTCGCCTGGTTGTTCTGGAGTTCTCTGGGGCAGGATGCCTTTGCCGTGTTTGGGGCACTGATGCTCGTCGTAATGGCCCTTGAAAACTATCGCCTGCGCCGACAGGTCAAGGCGCTGCAGGCCGGCAAGGCTGAAAAAGTCTAACGAAGTCGCCCTTTCAGAAAATCAAAGTACCGAGCCCGCAGCTCTGGCGTTTCGTTGGCCAGATGATGCCGGGCGTGCCCGAGCATCAGAATCTGCGGCTGGCTGAACTTGTCTTTCAGGATCGCCAGATTGTGCGACCAGTCGACCGTCATGTCCGCCTCACCCTGAATGATCAGCGGGCTGCGCAGGCTGCACGGCGCGCTTTCAACACGCACGATCCATTGCGCCAGCGCGCCGACCCAGGCCGTGGGCAGTCGCAGCGGCTGTAACGGATCGGCCATCAGAAAAGGCAGGAACGCGGGTGCATTGGAGTTTTCGGTAAAACGGCGGGCAATGCCGTTCACGAACGGTTTGAGCAGGTGATAACTCAGACGCGACCAGCCCCACGCACGCGGCCGGACCAGCGGCGCCAGCAGGATCACCTCCCCCTGCGCGGGCGAGTCTGCCCCCTGATGAAGCAGGTGATCCGTCACGATGGCACCGCCCATGCTTTGGCCGCACAGGTGCCAGGGATGTGGCAGCCCAAGGCCTTCGGCTTCGAGCAGCAGGCGTTGCAACACCAACTGGTACTCGGCGAAGTCATTGATACAGGCACGACTGCCGCTCGACAGACCATGCCCCGGCAGGTCGCAGGCGATCACGGCAAAGCCCTGCTCCAGAGCCCACTCGATCACATGCCGGTACAACCCCATGTGGTCATAGAAGCCGTGAAACAGAAACAGCGTGGCGACCGGGCTGTCAGGCAGCCAGACCTGCCCGACCACCTCGTAGCCCGCCACATCGAGGCGCCCCAGCCAACTGCGTATGACGTTGTCGCCACACAGCCCTGCAAGACCGTAGAAGCGCTGATAGGCCAGCCCCTCCATGGAAAGCGGATCAATAACGCTCAGCGGCAGCAGGCTGGCACGCAGGTTATCGGGGTCGAACGTGACGGACATGTGGTTTCCAGATTTCAACAAATGGCTCGTAAAGTTGTGTAACGATATTCTTCTGTCTGCCCCGGCATGGCAAGCTAAGCCGCTGTAATCGCAGACATCTGTCATTGAACGTGCACATTACTGTCTGCACACTGGGCGATGCTTGCGAGCTCACCCGCCCGAATTCGCCCTGAAGCCGCTTCAAACGGCTCTTGTGTCGGGTTTCATCGAGTCAACTGCGTCACAACGATAGTCTCCATTCCTGCCTACGCCATTTACAGAGAAACCGGATGAAACGCAGCCTCTTCATTCTAGCCATCATCATCGCCCTGCTTGCAGGTGTCGCGGGCTGGTACGTAAATAGCAAGTTGCCGGTACGCGACGGCGAGATCGCAATGAGCCGTCTTCAGGCCCCCGTCACCCTGAGCTACGACGAGCGTGGCGTGCCGCACATCCGCGCCGAGAACGAAGCCGACCTTTACCGTGCGCTGGGCTATGCCCATGCTCAGGACCGGCTGTTCCAGATGGAAATGCTGCGTCGCCTGGCACGTGGCGAGCTGGCAGAGGTACTGGGGCCGAATCTGGTCGAGACCGACAAACTGTTTCGCACCCTGCGCATTCGTGAACACGCGGACGCGTATGTCGCACGTCAGGACAAGAACACCCCGACCTGGAAAGCGCTGGAAGCCTACATCGACGGCATCAACCAGTATCAGGACACCCATGCAAGGCCGATGGAGTTCGACGCACTGGGCATCCCCAGACGACGCTTCACCACAGAGGACACGGTCAGCATCTCCGGCTATCTGGCTTACAGTTTTGCCGCGGCGTTCAGAACCGAGCCGCTGCTGACCTACGTGCGCGATCAGCTTGGGCCGGAGTACTTGAAAGTCTTCGATCTGGACTGGCACCCGGACGGCATGCTCGACTCGAAACCGGCACTGGCCGACGCCGACTGGAAGGGCCTGAATCAGCTGGCGCAGTTGAGTCACAAGGCGCTTGAAGACGCTGGCCTGCCGCAATTCGAAGGCAGCAACGCCTGGGTGATTTCCGGCAGCCGCACGCAAAGCGGCAAGCCGATCCTGGCGGGTGACCCGCACATTCGCTTCTCGGTGCCTTCGATATGGTACGAAGCGCAGCTGTCGGCGCCGGGCTTTGAGTTGTACGGGCACTTTCCGGCGCTCAACCCGTTCGCGTTGCTGGGCCATAACATGGACTTCGGCTGGAGCCTGACCATGTTCCAGAACGATGACGTGGACCTGATTGCCGAGAAGACCAATCCGCAGAACCCGAATCAGGTTTGGTACCACGGGCAATGGACGGACATGAAACGCTCCGAGCAGCAGATCGCCGTCAAAGGCCAGGCCCCGGTCACACTGACGCTGCTGGAGTCGCCGCACGGCCCTATCGTCAATAACGTGATGGGCAAGAACGCCGGCCAGACACCTATCGCGATGTGGTGGTCGTTTCTGGCGTCTGCCAACCCGGTGCTGGACGGTTTCTACGAGGCCAACCGCGCCGATACACTGGACAAGATGCGTAGCGCAGCCGAGAAGATTCAGTCGCCGGGCCTCAATATCGTCTGGGCCAACGCCAAAGGCGATATCGGCTGGTGGGCGGCGGCGCAACTGCCGATCCGTCCGCAGGGCGTCAACCCCAGTTTCATTCTGGACGGCAGCACGGCACAGGCCGATAAGCTCGGCTTTTACCCGTTCAGCGCCAACCCGCACGAAGAAAACCCGGCGCGTGGCTACATCGTCTCAGCCAACTTCCAGCCGCTGTCGCCGACCGGTATGCAGATTCCTGGTTACTACAACCCGGCCGAACGTGGCCAGGAGCTGAACCGGCAACTGAGTGACGCCAGCGTCAAGTGGGACCTTGCCGCCAGCAAGGCGCTGCAACTGGACACGCAGACCGACTATGCACCGAGCATTCTAAGGCCATTGATTCCGGTACTGCGCAGTGTTGTCAGCGACCCGGACGAACGGGCACTCGTGGAGCGACTGGCCAGCTGGAAAGGTGATTATCCCGTCGATTCGGTGGGTGCCACGCTGTTCAATCAGTTCCTGTTCGACCTGACCGAAGAGACCTTTCACGACGAATTGGGCGACGCGATGTTTGAAACCCTGCTGTCGACCCGCGTGCTGGACGCCGCCCTGCCGCGCCTGGCCGCCGATGCCGATTCGCCGTGGTGGAACAATCGCAATTCACCCCACGAAGAAAGCCGCGCCAACACCGTCAAGGTGGCCTGGCGCGCCAGTGTTTCGCATTTGCGGTCGCTGTACGGCACCAATCCGGACGAATGGGTGTGGGGCAAGGCGCATACCCTGACTCAAGGCCATCCGCTGGGTTCACAAAAGCCGCTGGACATGATTTTCAACGTCGGCCCTTACGCAGCGCCGGGCACGCATGAAGTGCCGAACAACCTGTCATCGAGCATACGCCCCGCCCCGTGGCCAGTCGGCTACGGCCCCTCGACCCGCCGCCTGATCGACTTCGCCGACCCGGCGCACAGCCTGGGGATAAACCCGGTAGGACAAAGCGGCGTGCCCTTCGACAAGCACTACTCCGATCAGGCCAAGGCATTCGTGAACGGCGAATACCTGCCACAGCGCTTCAGCGAGAAGGACATTGCCGAGCATACGGAAGGGGTTTTACGGTTGGCGCCGGGGGCGTAGCGATACTCTCTGCGCCGAGCCCGGAAATGGGGCTTCTGCCCGGAGGGCGTGGGAGCGAGCTTGCTCGCGAACTGTTGGGAACCGACAGTGAAACCGTCACGTGCGGTACATCTGGCACAACCGAGGTCGCTGGTTTGGCTGCCGGTCCCCGGCAGTTCGCGAACAAGTTCGCTCCTACGCCCTGCGGGCAGAATCAAGAGCGGGCTTGTGTATCGCGCATGATCAGGCTGCTTCCAAGGGTTTTACGGCTGGTGCCGGGGGTGTAGCGACACTCTCTGCGCGGGCCCGGAGATGGCGCTTCTGCCCGGAGGGCGTGGGAGCGAACTTGTTCGCGAACTGTCGGGAACCGACAGTGAAACCGTCACGTACGGTACATCAGGCACAACCGAGGTCGCTGGTTTGGCTGCCGGTCCCCGGCAGTTCGCGAGCAAGCTCGCTCCTACGCCCTACGGGCAGGATCAAGAGCGGGCTTGTGTATCGCGCACGATCAGGTCTTCACGCCGCCGGAGCACGCCTCGGATCGGGCTGTTTCCAAGCGTCTGCCGCGCTTTCCTCGATAGCCTGCTGGATCGCACGCTTGCGGTTGTTTTCGGCGCGGCGGGTGAAGAACCAGACCAGGAAGGTAGCCAGTGACACGGCCAGCAGGATCAGGCTCGCCACTGCGTTGATTTCAGGCTTCACACCCAGGCGCACGGCAGAGAACACTTCCATCGGCAAGGTCGTCGAGCCGGGCCCGGAGACGAAGCTGGCGAGTACCAGGTCGTCCAGCGACAGCGCGAAGGACATCATGCCCCCGGCTGCCAGCGATGGCGCGATCATCGGGATGGTGATCAGCAAGAACACCTTCCACGGACGGGCGCCCAGGTCCATTGCGGCTTCTTCGATCGACAGGTCCAGCTCACGCAGGCGCGCCGACACCACCACCGCCACGTAGGCCGCACAGAACGTCGTGTGCGCGATCCAGATGGTCATGATGCCGCGTTCCTGCGGCCAGCCGATCAATTGCGCCATGGCCACGAACAGCAGCAACAGCGACAGACCGGTGATCACTTCCGGCATTACCAAAGGAGCCGTGACCAGCCCGCCAAAGAACGTGCGGCCTTTGAAGCGGCTGATGCGCGTCAGCACAAACGCCGCCATGGTCCCCAGCGCCACCGCAGCAACGGCGGTGTAGCAGGCGATTTCCAGCGAGCGCATCACCGAGCCCATCAGTTGCGAGTTGTCCAGCAGGCCGACGTACCACTTCACCGACCAGCCGCCCCAGACCGTCACCAGTTGCGAAGCGTTGAACGAGTAGATGACCAGAATCACCATCGGCGCATAGATGAACAGCAAACCCAGCACCAGCATCAGGTTCGAGAATCGAAAGCGGTTCATGCCTTGCCCTCCAGTTCTTTGGCCTGACTGCGGTTGAACAGGATAATGGGCACGATCAGCACCAGCAGCATGATGACCGCCAGCGCCGAAGCCACCGGCCAGTCACGGTTGTTGAAGAATTCCTGCCACAGCACGCGACCGATCATCAGGGTTTCCGGACCGCCGAGCAGCTCGGGAATCACGAACTCGCCCACCACCGGAATGAATACCAGCATGCAGCCGGCGATCACGCCGTTCTTGGACAGCGGTACGGTGATTTTCCAGAAGCTGTTAAAGGTGCTTGAACCGAGGTCGGACGCTGCTTCCAAAAGGCTGGTGTCGTGCTTCACAAGGTTGGCGTACAGCGGCAGGATCATGAACGGCAGGTAGGAATAGACCACGCCGATGTACACCGCCAGGTTGGTATTGAGGATCTGCAGCGGCGCGTCGATCAGCCCCAGCCACATCAGGAATGCATTGAGCAACCCGTTGTTGCTGAGGATACCCATCCAGGCGTAGACACGGATCAGAATCGCCGTCCAGGTCGGCATCATGATCAGCAGCAACAGCACGGTTTGCAGGTCCTTGCGCGCGCTGGCGATGGCGTAGGCCATCGGATAGCCGATCAGCAGGCACAGCAAGGTGCTGATGAAGGCCATCTTCAGCGAGCCCAGATAGGCCGAAACGTACAAATCATCGCCGCTGAGCAAAGTGTAGTTGGCGAAGTTGAGGACCATCTGCAGCTTTTCGTCGGCGTAGCTGAAGATTTCGGTGTACGGCGGGATCGCGACGTCGGCCTCGGCGAAGCTGATCTTGAGCACGATCAGAAACGGCAGAGCAAAGAACAGGAACAGCCAGAGGAACGGCACGCCGATGACCATCTGCCGCCCGTTGGGCTTTATGCGCTCGAACGCGCGCTTGATCTTCCGCATTTTCATGAGCGCAGTACCACGCCGCTGTCGTCTTCCCACCAGACGTAGACTTCATCGCCCCAGGTAGGCCGCGCGCCTTGACGCTCGGCATTGGCGACGAACGACTGCACCAGCTTGCCGCCCGGCAGCTCGACGTAGAACACCGAATGACCACCCAGATAGGCGATGTCGTGGACCTTGCCGCGCGACCAGTTGTATTCGAAGCCTGGCTGCTCGGTGGTGATCAGCAGTTTCTCCGGACGCAGTGCATAGGTAATGTGCTTGTCTTCCACCGATGTACTGACGCCGTGGCCGACATAGATATTGTGCTCCAGCTCGGGGCTGCGGATCAGCGCATGGGCTTCCATGTCTTCGATCACGTCACCCTCGAACAGGTTGACGCTGCCGATGAATTCGCAGACCAGACGGCTGGTCGGGGTCTCGTAGATGTCGATCGGGCTGCCGATCTGCGCGATCCAGCCCAGGTGCATGATCGCGATGCGCTCGGCCATGGTCATGGCCTCTTCCTGATCGTGAGTCACCATCACGCAGGTCACGCCAACGCGCTCGATGATCTCCACCAGCTCCAGCTGCATCTGCGAACGCAGTTTCTTGTCCAGCGCGCCCATCGGCTCGTCGAGCAGCAACAGCTTGGGCTTTTTGGCCAGTGACCGGGCCAGAGCAACGCGTTGACGCTGACCGCCGGAGAGCTGATGCGGCTTGCGCTTGGCGTACTGGGTCATCTGTACCAGCTTGAGCATTTCTGCCACACGGGCTTCGATTTCCGGCTTGCCCAGCTTGTCCTGCTTGAGGCCGAAGGCGATGTTGTCCGCCACGGTCATGTGTGGGAACAGCGCATAAGACTGGAACATCATGTTGATCGGGCGTTCGTACGGCGGCATGTCGGTGATGTCGACACCGTCGAGGTAGATGCGCCCCTCGGTCGGCCGTTCGAACCCGGCCAGCATGCGCAGCAGTGTCGATTTGCCGGAGCCAGAGCCGCCAAGCAGGGCGAAGATCTCGCCCTTGTTGATCTGCAGGGACACATCATCCACCGCGATCGTCTCGTCGAACTTTTTCGTGACCCGATCAATCTTGACCAGCACCTCTTTGGGTTGCTGACCGCCTTCGATGGCTTTCTTGTAGGCGCCGGAGGCAACTGCCATGGGTGAAACTCCCAACAGGTAGGCAACCCGGCCCATATGGCCGGGTGCTGGATTTTTATTTGCCCGACTTGACCTTGGTCCAGCTGCGGGTCATCAGACGTTGCACCTTGGGTGGCAACTCGCTGTTCACGAACAGGCGGTCCAGCACTTCCTGAGGCGGATAGACCGCTTCATCGGTACGGATGCTCTGGTCCATGAACTCGCCGGAGGCGGGATTGGGGTTGGCGTAACCGACTTCATCGCTGACCTTGGCGATCACCTTGGGGTCGAGCATGTAGTTGATGAAGGCACTGGCCGCCTTGATGTTCTTCGAGTCCGCCGGAATCGCCAGCATGTCGAACCACAGGTTACCGCCCTCTTTCGGAATGCTGTACGCGAGCTTCACGCCCTTGCCCGCTTCTTCTGCACGGGCCTTGGCCTGGAACACATCGCCCGAGAAACCTGCGGCAACGCAAATGTCGCCATTGGCCAGGTCGGTGATGTATTTGGACGAGTGGAAATAGGTCACGTAAGGACGAATCGCCAGCAGCTTGGCTTCGGCCTTTTTGTAATCGGCTTCCTTGGTGCTGTTGGGGTCCAGCCCCATGTAGTTGAGCACCGCTGGCAACATTTCATCGGCAGAGTCGAGAAACGCTACGCCGCAGCTGGAGAGCTTCTTGATGTTCTCCGGCTCGAACAGCACGGCCCAGGAGTCGATCTTGTCGACGCCCAGTGCCGCCTTGACCTTCTCGACGTTGTAACCGATGCCGTTGGTACCCCACAGGTACGGCACGGCGTACTGGTTACCCGGATCGTTCTTCTCCAGACGCTTGAGCAGCGCCGGGTCGAGATTCTTGTAGTTGGGCAGCAGCGACTTGTCGAGTTTCTGGAACGCACCGGCCTTGATCTGCTTGCCGAGGAAGTGATTGGACGGCACCACCACGTCATAGCCTGTGCGTCCGGCCAGCAGCTTGGCTTCCAGGGTTTCGTTGGAGTCGAACACGTCGTACATCGGCTTGATGCCGGTAGCGGCTTCGAAGTCGGCCAGGGTGGTCTTGCCGATGTAATCGGACCAGTTATAAATATGCACGGTGGACTCAGCCTGGGCACTGATCGACAGTGTCAGCCCGGCAGCCGCCAGCAAGGCTTTGGAAAGAATAGAAATAGACAAAGAATGAGTCCTTTTAACAGAGGGGCCTGAGCGCCGGAGGGCGTCCCGAAAACCAAACCGGCGCGCAACTTACCGTCTATGCGTCCAACCAGCAAAGGTTTAGGCGATATTCCTGTCTACTGGATGTTGCGCGGCCGAGGCTACGCAGCATCCACAGGTTTGATGACAGGCTTATTTACCCGATTTTATCTTGGTCCAGCTGCGGGTCATGATCCGCTGCGTGGCAGCAGGCAGATCAGCGATTGCATACAGTTTGGCCTGGATGTCGGCAGGTGGATAAACGCCAGGGTCACTGGTGATTTCCTTGTCGACCAGCGCCGTAGCCGCGGCGTTACCGTTCGGGAAACGTACAGCGTTGGTGATCTCGGCCATGATTTCCGGCTTCATCAGGAAGGTCATGAACTTGTAGGCACCCTCGACGTTCTCGGCATCCTTGGGAATGGCGACCATGTCGTAGAAGCTGCCGGCGCCTTCTTTCGGAATGTTGTAAGCAACTTTGACCTTGCCACCGGCTTCGGCAGCGCGGGACTTGGCCTGATAGATATCACCCGAGTAGCCGACCGCTACACAGATGTTGCCGTTGGCCAGATCCGAGATGTACTTGGACGAGTGAAAATAGCCAATCGACGGACGAATCTTCAGGAACAACGCTTCAGCTTCGGCGAGCTGCTTCTTGTCCTGAGAATCGGTCGGGTAGCCCAGGTAATGCAGGGCGATCGGCAGCATTTCGGTTGGAGAATCGAGGAAGCTGATGCCGCACGACTTCAGCTTGGCAGCGTTCTCCGGCTTGAACAGCAGGTCCCAGGAATTGACTGGCGCGTCAGCACCCAGAGCGGCCTTGACCTTGTCCGGGTTGATGCCGATACCGATCGAACCCCACATGTACGGGAATGCGTGCTTGTTGTCCGGGTCGCTGACCGACACGGCCTTGAGCAGCGACTCGTTGAGGTTCTTCCAGTTCGGCAGCTTGGACTTGTCCAGCTCCTGGTAAACGCCTGCCTTGATCTGCTTGGCCAGGAAGTTGTTGGACGGCACGACGATGTCATAGCCGGATTTGCCCGCGAGCAATTTGGCTTCGAGCGTCTCGTTGCTGTCGAAAACGTCGTAGACCACCTTGATGCCCGATTCTTTCTCGAATTTGGCAACGGTGTCCGGCGCGATGTAATCGGACCAGTTATAGACGTGCAGCACTTTGTCATCGGCCTGCGCAGCAGTGGCCACAACGCCCATCAGTGACAGCGCGAGAAGGGTCTTGCCAAATTTTTTCATGCGTAGCTCCAATGTATTTTTATCACTGACCGTCAGTTAGCGGCGTGTAGCCATTAGTCTGGCAACTTCCTGGGCAGGCTTTCAAGCCGAAGCCCCTCAAACAATGCACATTGCGCTTGAATCGACGCTTTTTTTGGCATTTTCAGCCCTGCAACACCGCCAGCGTCAGATCCAGGCATTTGCGCGCCTTCTCTACCAGCTCATCAATTTGCGCAAAACTGATCACCAGCGGTGGCGCAATGATCATGGTATCGCCCACAGCCCGCATGATCAGGCCATTGTCGAAGCAGAAGGTTCGACAGATCATTCCCGCGCCCTTGTCGGTATAGCGCTCGCGGGTGGCCTTGTCCTTCACCAGTTCGATGGCCCCGAGCAGCCCGACACCGCGGACTTCGCCCACCAGTGGATGATCGCTCAACTCACGCAAACGCTTTTGCAAATACGGTGCCGTTTCCGACCTGACCCGTTCGACGATCTTCTCTTCGCGCAGGATACGGATGTTCTCCAGCGCGACCGCGGCAGCCACCGGGTGCCCTGAGTAGGTAAAGCCATGATTGAAATCGCCGCCCTCATTGAGCACCGCGACGATTTCATCGCGCACGATCAGGCCGCCCATCGGCACGTAACCGGAGGTCAGTCCTTTGGCGATGGTCATCATGTCCGGCTTGAGGCCATAGAAATCGCTACCGAACCACTCACTGGTACGCCCGAAGCCACAAATCACCTCATCGGCGGCGAACAGGATGTCGTAGCGGGAGAGGATTTCCTTGATCTTCGGCCAGTAGGAATCAGGCGGGACGATCACACCGCCTGCGCCCTGGATCGGCTCGGCAATGAACGCACCGACGTTCTCGACGCCCAGCTCGAGAATTTTCTTTTCCAGTTGCTCGGCAGCCCAGATGCCGAACTCGTCCGGCGTCATATCGCCGCCCTCGTCGAACCAGTAGGGCTGGGGAATGTGCACCACCCCCGGAATCGGCAGATCGCCTTGCTCGTGCATGTACGCCATACCACCCAGACTGGCACCGGCAACGGTGGAGCCGTGGTAGCCATTGACGCGGCTGATGATGGTTTTCTTGTTCGGCTGGCCTTTCAGCGCCCAGTAATGACGAACCATGCGCAGCATCGTGTCATTGCCTTCGGAGCCAGAACCGGTAAAGAACACATGGTTCATGCCCTGCGGTGCAATCTCGGAAATGGCCTTGGCCAACTCCAGCACCGGCGGGTGGGCGGTCTGGAAAAACAGGTTGTAGTAAGGCAGCTCGCGCATCTGTTTGCTGGCTGCGTCGGCCAGTTCTTCGCGGCCATAACCGATGGCCACGCACCACAGCCCGGACATGCCATCGAGGATCTTGTTGCCCTCGCTGTCCCACAGATAAACGCCCTCGGCACGGGTGATGATGCGCGGGCCTTTCTCTTTCAATTGTTTGTAGTCGCTGAACGGTGCCAGGTGATGCTCGCTGCTCAGGGCCTGCCATTCGAGGGTTTGCGGGTTGTTGGCACTCATGCAGCACTTCCTTTGATCAGGTCAGTTGGCAGAGCGCCGCGCATCAACCGCAGCGGCGCTCTGCGTGATCAGACGGCGAAAAGCAGGAATTCCCGCTCCCACGAACTGATCACGCGCTTGAAGTTTTCATGCTCGGCGCGCTTGACCGCGACGTAACCGATGATGAATTTCTTGCCCAGGTATTTTTCGATGGTCTTGCTGTTTTCCATACGCTCCAGCGCGTCTTCGATGGTCAACGGCAGACGCAGATTGCGCCGTTCGTAACCGCGCCCGACCACCGGTGCGCTCGGGTTGATGCCTTCGACCATGCCAATGAACCCGCACAGCAGACTGGCGGCGATGGCCAGATAAGGGTTGGCATCGGCACCCGGCAGACGATTTTCCACGCGACGGTTCTGCGGTACGGCGTCCGGCACACGCAAGCCGACGGTGCGATTTTCTTCGCCCCACTCAACGTTCACTGGCGCCGAGGTGTCAGGCAGAAAGCGCCGGAACGAGTTGACGTTGGGCGCGAACAGCGGCAACAGCTCGGGGATGAACTTCTGCAGACCACCGACGTGGTTCAGGAACAGCTCGCTCATGGTCCCGTCTTCGTTGGAGAAGATATTCTTGCCGGTCTCGATGTCGATGATGCTCTGGTGCAAGTGCATGGCACTGCCCGGCTCGCCGGTCATCGGCTTGGCCATGAAGGTCGCCGCGACATTGTGCTTGAGGGCGGCTTCGCGCATGGTGCGCTTGAACACCAGAATCTGATCGGCCAGCGACAGGGCATCACCGTGCCGGAAGTTGATTTCCATCTGCGCCGTGCCGTCTTCGTGGATCAGCGTGTCCAGGTCCAGGTTCTGCAGTTCGCACCAGTCATAGACGTCTTCGAACAGCGGATCGAACTCGTTGGCCGCTTCGATCGAAAACGACTGACGGCCCGTTTCAGGACGCCCGGAGCGCCCGATCGGAGGCTGTAGCGGATAGTCAGGGTCGTCGCTACGCTTGGTCAGATAAAACTCCATCTCCGGCGCCACGATGGGCTGCCAGCCCTGATCGGCATAGAGCTTGAGAACCTTCTTCAGCACGTTGCGCGGCGACAGCTCGATGGGGTTGCCTTGCTTGTCGTAGGTGTCGTGGATCACCTGTGCAGTGGGCTCGACCGCCCAGGGCACCAGATACACCGCGTTCTGGTCGGGGCGGCAGATCATGTCGATGTCTGCCGGGTCCAGCAGCTCGTAGTAGATATCGTCCTCTACGTAGTCACCGGTCACCGTCTGCAACAGCACGCTTTCAGGCAGACGCATGCCTTTTTCAGCGATGAACTTGTTGGTCGGCGAGATCTTGCCGCGCGTGATCCCGGTGAGGTCGGACATCATGCATTCGACTTCGGTAATCTTGTGTTCTTTCAACCAATCGGTGAGCTGGTCGAGGTTGGTACTCATAAATACCTCAGGGTTTTATTGTCCTGATCGTGATCAGGCGTTCCAGACGCATCGGCGTCATGATGTACAACTCGTTTCGGCAGACGCCGAATAGGGGTAAGGTGACAGCTGCGGGGCCGGATTTCCAGACGGCCGCGGTCACACTGACGATGCCGTTATAGTGGTAATGTCCAGCGTTGAGCGTAGAGCAGACTGGCTTCGATAGCCGTTCAGGGATGTCGCAAAGTGTGGCAGCCCACCACGAGCACCGAGATCACAGGCATGATGGGCGCCGTACGGACTTGATAGTCGCGTGTCGACCAGGGAAAGGTGAAGCATGGGACCCCCGCTAGTGTTGCTCTACTGGGTTGCGATCGAGCTTAGCCTCGTTCATTTTTTTATACAACAAGCCGTTAAGAATAGAAGACAGGCCGCTCTAGCTCGTATTTAGCAACGGTCAAAAACGGAATTAAACGCCCTAAATAGCAGCAAAAAAGGCCATTTGGCGCAGTTTTAGGGCAAAAAAAGGCTCTATTGACTTCATCATGGCTTTCGGATTGACTGAGATCCGCAATCATTGATGATTGATATTTTTAACAACAAAGGTGTTGCATCATGTCGGTACCCCCGCGTGCCGTTCAGCTTAACGAAGCGAACGCGTTCCTTAAGGAACATCCTGAGGTTCTGTACGTTGACCTTCTGATTGCAGATATGAATGGTGTGGTGCGTGGCAAACGCATCGAACGCACCAGCCTCCATAAGGTTTACGAGAAGGGCATCAACCTGCCTGCCTCTTTATTTGCTCTGGATATCAATGGCTCCACGGTGGAAAGCACCGGCCTGGGCCTGGACATCGGTGATGCTGACCGAATCTGTTATCCCATCCCCGACACCCTGTGCAACGAGCCATGGCAAAAGCGCCCTACTGCGCAATTGCTGATGACCATGCACGAACTCGAAGGCGATCCGTTTTTCGCCGACCCGCGTGAAGTATTGCGCCAGGTCGTCGCCAAATTCGACGAAATGGGCCTGACTATCTGCGCAGCGTTCGAGCTGGAGTTCTACCTGATCGATCAGGAGAACGTGAACGGTCGCCCACAACCGCCGCGCTCGCCGATCTCCGGCAAACGCCCGCATTCGACACAGGTCTACCTGATCGACGACCTCGACGAATACGTCGATTGCCTTCAGGACATCCTCGAAGGTGCAAAGGAACAAGGCATTCCTGCCGACGCCATCGTCAAGGAAAGCGCCCCGGCCCAGTTCGAAGTCAACCTGCATCACGTCGCCGACGCGATCAAGGCGTGCGATTACGCCGTATTGCTCAAGCGCCTGATCAAGAACATCGCCTACGATCACGAGATGGACACGACCTTCATGGCCAAGCCCTATCCGGGTCAGGCGGGTAATGGTCTGCACGTTCACATTTCGATTCTGGATCGCGACGGCAAGAACATCTTCACCAGCGAGGATCCCGAGCAGAACGCCGCATTGCGTCACGCAATCGGCGGTGTGCTCGAGACCCTGCCGGCACAAATGGCTTTCTTGTGCCCGAACGTCAACTCGTATCGCCGGTTCGGTGCGCAGTTCTATGTGCCCAACTCGCCGACCTGGGGTCTGGATAACCGCACGGTCGCCGTTCGCGTACCGACCGGCACCGCCGATGCGGTACGTATCGAACACCGCGTCGCCGGTGCCGATGCCAACCCGTACCTGGTGATGGCTTCGGTCCTGGCGGGCGTGCACCACGGCCTGGTCAACAAGGTCGAGCCTGGCGCCCCGGTAGAAGGCAACTCGTACGAACAGCACGAACAAAGCCTGCCGAACAACCTGCGCGATGCATTGCGCGAGCTGGACGACAACCCGGTGATGGCCAAGTATATCGACCCGAAATACATCGACATCTTTGTGGCGTGTAAAGAGAGCGAGCTGGAAGAGTTCGAACACTCCATCTCCGACCTCGAGTACAACTGGTACCTGCATACGGTCTGATTGAGGCCGAGTAGTACAAGACGCCGCGGGCTTTGAGCCTTGCGGCGTTTTTGTTTGGTGCGTATCCCGACGCTTATCGTTCCTCACGCTCCAGCGTGGGAGCGATAAGCGTTTGGCAACGACAGCGATTCATCCCGTTGTAATCCCTTACAATGCCCGCAGCCCAACCAAGAGCCACGCCCATGACCCGCGCCGCCACGCCTCGCAAACCTCAAGCACGCAGCCAGGCCAGAATCGATTCGATTCTCGACGCCGCGCGCACGCTGCTTGCCGAACAAGGCGTGGCCAGTCTGTCGATCTACAGCGTTGCCGAGCGAGCCGGCATTCCGCCCTCGTCGGTGTACCACTTCTTCGCCAGCGTCCCCGCGCTGCTTGAAGCACTGACCGCCGACATCCACGCCGCCTTTCGCGCGTCGCTGCAGGCCCGCATCGATCACGACCAGCTCACCACCTGGCGCGACCTGTCACGCATCGTAGAGCTGCGCATGCTGGCCATCTACAACGCCGACGCCGCCGCTCGCCAATTGATCCTCGCCCAGCACGGCCTAACTGAAATCAACCAGGCCGACCGCCAGCACGACATTGAGCTGGGGCAGCTGATGCTTGAGGTATTTGATCGCCACTTCCAGTTGCCCGCACTGCCGGACGATGTCGACGTGTTTGCGCTGGCCATGGAGCTGGGGGATCGGGTGTATGCGCGGTCGGTGCAGTTGCATGACGAGATTACACCGCGCATGGCTGAGGAAGGGATGCGGGTATTTGATGCTTATTTGGGGTTGTATTTGCCGGTGTTTTTGGTGAAGAGAAAAATATCACCACTGCTGTGACCGAGGCTGTAGAGACTGAGTGCAATACTGTTATTTATGCTGTTTACGTATAGCCTTACGGTGTATCCTATACATATCAGCCGCGTATAATTTAAAATTATTAATATCTCTCTCCCTGATAGCTTTATAAAACTGTGATGGACCAGCCGCTATAGCATTCTCAGTGCTAACAGCCCGTCTGGCATTGTGAAAACAGATGAACTTTTCGACGTCTACCCGTCTTTTATTGTGCAAATCCAAAAGGGTTTGGGCCGTCTTAAAATCCGAGGGTGCCGCCGTGTCAATTGGAGTATGAAACTCCTTAGTCTTTCTCACCCTATACTCCCAACTCATGTCCGGAAAGGCGACCGACAGCTTACCTTTATCAGAAACTTGCAGAGCTGAGGCCATAGATAGCGGAGGAGATGAAGCAGCGCTCGTTGATGCCAGGGGTGATATGGGTAAAGGCTTGCCTTTCCGTGAAGGAGGCGCTTCTGAGCGTTTGCCAAGCACCCACAACAAACGGGTAGATATTCGATCTTTCCGGCTAAGTGATTTCAAGCGTGCGTTTTCTAGTGCCAGTCTAAGTAGCCTGTTATACGGCGCATGCCCTGACGGATCCACAAACCCAATCGGATCACCCCCACAATACCCATACGCATTCAACCCGCCCTCATCAAACGGACTCAAACTGTCGGGACTGTTGAACCTCATCAACACCGGATTATACGCCCGATACCCATTCCCCAGCAGATAATGCCCGGTCACCGGGTCACGCCGCTCGCCATTAAAACCCAGCAGGCTGGTCAACCCGCTTTCAGCCGGGTGATGACCATAGGCGCTGTACGCCACAGGCTCAATTCCAGACTTATCCACAAGCCGCAGGACAGAACGCTGCTGATCGGTCGCAAGCAGTGTCGTGTCCACCACACCATCAACATGCAGCTGCTGAGCCAATAACAGGTCTTCATGCTGAAAGACCGTACGCTGCAGCGCGCCCTGTATCTCGGTCGCCAGGCGGTTCTTTTGATAGAAACGCCGAATATCAGCCAGCCCCACCGGCAAGCTGGAAGCCAGACGGTCCAGCGGGTCGTAGCGATACGTGCATAGCATTATCGGGTCGGGAGAGGCCATGGCAGTTGTTTCACATAGAACCAGCCGTCAGCATCCGGCAAAACCGATACGTCGCCTACCTCGCATAACTGCTAGGTAAACGTTCGACTTCGATTCTGAAAGCATCATGCTTGAGGTCTTTGATCGCCGCCTCAAGCTGCCTGCATTGCAAAATGATGCAGGCGGCGATGGGACCGGGAGGATCGGGTGTATGCGCGGTCGGTTCAGTTACATGACGAGATCACACCACGCATGGCCGAGGAAGGGATGCGGGTGTTTGATGCTTATTTGGGTTGTATTTACCGGCGCTGGGGTGAAGAGAGCCTGAGATAGCGATATTAATTAACCTGGTCCGGATCCCGAATTCTAGAACGCATCCTTTTATTAAATTTATCACGGTATGCCTCAAACTGGGCGACCACTTCAGGACGCTTTTTCATGTAACCCTCTAGCGATTCTTGAGCGGTACGTGCACTGTGCTTAACTTTCTTAGTATTTTTCCTGTAGTGGTCTATCAGATCATCAACGGCGCGTATGCGCCCCTCAAGCCTGTTATACCTTGCCAAGGCGGCTTGATCATTCGAAGGCACGTTAGTCTCACCTACATGACTTACACTTTTTCTTAATTTTTGCAACCTTATATATCCCTCACTAGCCTTACGACCTGAAACAGATTTAGCCGACGAGGTAGACGTAGAGGCGGACGGTAGCCTACTTACATTTTCAGATACCAAGGATTTTACAGACGCAGGTGTATGTTTGCCCCCTAAAACACGCGCAACGGGGCTGACGCCTTGCAGAGCCCTCTTTGCAATAAGAGTAGCTGCTTGCGGACCGAACTTCTCAATCAAGTCTGCCGCCTGTATGAGAATTGAAAATGGCATATGCCCCGACGGATCCACAACTCCCACCGGATCCCCCCCACAATACCCATACGCATTCAACCCGCCCTCATCAAACGGACTCAAACTGTCCGGGCTGTTGAACCGCATCAACACCGGGTTGTAAGCCCGATACCCATTCCCCAGCAGATAATGCCCGGTCACCGGATCACGCCGCTCGCCATTGAATCCCAGCAAACTGGTCAGTCCGCTTTCAGCCGGGTGATGACCATAGACGCTGTACGCCACAGGCTCAATTCCAGACTTATCCACAAGCCGCAGGACAGAGCGCTGCGGATCGGTCGCAAGCAGCGTCGTGTTCACCACACCATCAACATGCCGCTGCTGAGCCAATAACAGGTCTTCATGCTGAAAGACCGTACGCTGCAGCACGCCCTCAATCTCGGTTGCCAGACGGTTTTTTTGATAGAAGCGCTGCACATCCGTCTGCCCCAACGGCGAGCTGGAAGCCAGACGGTCCAGCGGGTCGTAGCGATACGTGCACAGCACTGTCTGGTCGGGGGAGGTCATGGCAGTTTTTTCAAATAGAACCAGCCGTCAGCATCCAGCAAAACCGATACGTCGCCTACCTCGCATAACTGCTAGGTAAAAAGCAAAAAAACCCGGAGGGTCAGGACCGTCCGGGGTGTTTTTTGCCCATCGTTTACAGCTTGGCGATGGAGACTTCAGTGGACTTCACGAAGGCGATGACTTCGCTGCCGACGACCAGCTCCAGCTCCTTGACCGAGCGGGTGGTGATGACCGAGGTCACGACGCCCGATGCGGTCTGTACGTCGATTTCCGACAGTACGTCGCCGTGGACGATTTCCTTGATGGTGCCTTTGAACTGGTTGCGAACGTTAATGGCTTTGATAGTCATGGCATGTCTTCCTTTGGGGATCAGGGTTAATTTGCCCAGCGCAATTGCGTAGGCAGTGGCGAAAACGGTTCCGGGTCAGGTGGCGAACCCGGCAGGGCCAGCACGCGGTTGAGCACTTCGGCCTCCAGCGCTGCGAGGCGATGCGAACCACGAACACGCGGGCGTGGCAGGTCGACCAGCAGATCGAGCCCGATCTGCCCTTCTTCGATCAGGATCACCCGGTCGGCAATGGCCACGGCCTCGCTGACGTCGTGGGTTACCAGCAACACCGTGAAACCATACTGGCCCCACAGTTTTTCGATCAGTTGCTGCATTTCGATCCGGGTCAGGGCATCCAGCGCGCCCAACGGCTCGTCGAGCAACAGCAGGCGCGGCTTGTGAATCAGCGCACGGGCCAGGGCAACGCGTTGCTTCTGGCCACCGGACAATGCGGCAGGCCATTCATTGGCGCGCTCGGCAAGGCCGACGGCCTCAAGCGCTTCAAGAGCCTGCGCCCGCCAGTCGCCGCTCAGGCCAAGGCCGACGTTGTCGATGATCTTTTTCCAGGGCAGCAAGCGCGCTTCCTGAAACATCAATCGCGTGTCTTCGCGGGCATCGTCCAATGGCGCAGAGCCTGCAAGTAGCTGTCCCTGCGTCGGTTTGTCGAGGCCGGCGAGCAGGCGCAACAGGGTGCTTTTGCCGCAACCGCTGCGGCCGACGATGGCGACGAACTGACCCGCAGGGATGTGCAGGTCGATGTCCTTGAGCACTTCGCGGGCGCCGAACGCTTTTTTCAGCTTGCGTACCGCCAGCGGGATGCCACGCAGCAAGTGTGGAGGTTGCTGTTTCAGACTGGTCATGCGGCACCGCCTTTGCTCACTTGATAGGCCGGGTGCCAGCGCAGGCAGACACGTTCCAGGCCCCGCGCCGCCAGATCGGCCAGCTTGCCGAGTACGGCGTACAACACAATGGCCAGCACCACGACGTCGGTTTGCAGAAATTCCCGTGCATTCATCGCCAGGTAGCCGATGCCGGAGCTGGCGGAAATGGTTTCCGCGACGATCAGCGTCAGCCACATGAAGCCCAGCGCAAAGCGCACGCCGACCAGAATCGAAGGCATGGCGCCCGGCAGGATCACATGACGGAACAGGCTGAAACCTGACAGGCCGTAGCTACGGGACATTTCTACCAGCGCCGGATCGATGTTGCGGATGCCGTGGTAGGTATTCAGGTAAATCGGGAACAGAGTGCCCAGTGCGACTAGGAATATCTTGGCGGTCTCGTCGATGCCGAACCACAGGATGACCAGCGGAATCAGCGCCAGGTGCGGCACGTTGCGAATCATCTGCACCGAGCTGTCCAGCAGACGCTCACCCCATTTGCTCAGGCCGGTGATGAAGCCCAGCGCCAGACCGATGCCGCCGCCAATGGCAAACCCGATCCCGGCACGCCAGCCGCTGATCGCAAGATGCGTCCAGATTTCGCCGCTGGCGACCAGGTTTATGCCCGCTTCGATGACCGCGCTGGGTGCGGGCAGAATGCGTGTGGATAACCAGCCGGCGCTGACTGACAGCTGCCAGACTGCCAACAACAGGACTGGAAGTGCCCAGGGCGCCAGTCGGTGAATGATGCGTTGCGAAGCACTGAGGCTCATGGAGTTGTCTCCTCGAAGGGCCTGACGATCACTGTGCTTGAGCAACAGCAGCAGGAGGTGTCCAGACCACATCAGCAATGCTGAGCGGCTTTGGAATCAGCTTGAGCTGGTAGAAGGTGTCAGCGATTTTCTGCTGTGCCGCCACCACCGGCGGGGTAAGGAACTGCGCGCCGTAGCCCTGCCGCTTCACTGAAGTCAGGGTGATATCGGCCGGCAGCCCCAGCAACGGCGCGACCTGTTGGGTCACTTCATCGGGGTTGGCCTTGGACCACTCGCCCACCGCTCGGACCTCTTCGACCAGCGCCTGAATCACCTTGGGTTTTTTCTGCGCGTACGGCTTGGTGGCGAGATAGAACTGATGGTTGTCGACAATGCCGGTGCCGTCTTTCAGGGTTCGCGCCTGCAATTGCTTTTCAGCAGCGGCCTGGTACGGGTCCCAGATGACCCAGGCATCCACGCTGCCGCGCTCGAAAGCGGCACGCGCATCGGCCGGAGGCAGGAAGACGGTCTGGATATCGGTGTATTTCAGACCCGCATCTTCCAGCGCCTTGACCAGCAGGTAATGGACGTTCGAGCCCTTATTGAGGACGACTTTCTTGCCCTTCAGGTCTTTGACCGAAGTAATCGGGGAGTCTTTGGGGACCAGGATGGCTTCACTGGTCGGTGCTGGCGGCTCGTAGGCCACATACAGCAGGTCCGCGCCCGCGGCCTGAGCGAAGACCGGCGGCGTTTCGCCTGTTACGCCGAAGTCGATAGAACCGACGTTCAGGCCTTCAAGCAGCTGCGGGCCGCCAGGGAACTCCGTCCACTGGACTTTCACACCCTGCTCGGCCAGACGCTTTTCCAGCGAGCCCTTGGCCTTGAGCAGCACCAGCGTGCCGTACTTCTGGTAACCGATGCGCAGATCTTCCGCCTGAGCCTGAGTGACCGCACCAAGAGCGACCGCAGCAGCAAACAGCGCGACAAGGCTTCGACGCAAAATGACAGTGCGCATATGCGCTCCTTTACCTATTTGGGGTGGTCCCCTGCTCGACCGCTGAGGAACGAGCAAGGTGGGAATAGGCACGACATTAACAGCCCTTTTTTATATCTATAAATCTTATTTATTCATTTAGTTATTCCATAAATGAATATAAAGAAAATGCCGTTGCCTGCACCCCTTGGACCTGTGACGCAGAGCGTCAGGACATGCACTCCTACGCTGGAGCGTGAGGAACGATAATCTCGACTATCGTGCCCATGCTCCGCGTCCGCGATTGATGAAGCGACGCAGCAGGCGGCTATGAGGAAGGAATAAAAAAGGGCCGATAAATCGGCCCGAATAACCCCACGCTTGGTAGATCGGAAATCAGCGGTTTGGCTGTGGTGTCAGGCGCAGATAAGGCGTGACCGCTTTATAGCCCTTGGGAAAGCGTTGTTTTATCTCGGCTTCATCCTTGATCGACGGCACGATCACTACGTCATCGCCGTCCACCCAGTTGGCGGGCGTGGCGACCTTGTAGTTGTCGGTCAATTGCAGGGAGTCGATGACGCGCAGAATCTCGTGGAAGTTACGCCCGGTGCTGGCCGGATAGGTAATCGTCAGACGCACCTTCTTGTTCGGATCGATCACGAACAGCGAGCGCACAGTCAGCGTGTCGTTGGCATTAGGATGAATCAGGTCGTACAGGTCGGAAACTTTGCGATCAGCGTCGGCAAGAATCGGGAAGTTGACCAGGGTGTTTTGCGTGGTGTCGATGTCGTCGATCCACTTGATGTGCGAATCGACAGGGTCCACCGACAGCGCAATGGCTTTCACGCCGCGCTTGGCGAACTCGTCTTTCAGTTTGGCAGTGAAGCCCAGCTCTGTGGTGCACACCGGCGTGAAGTCAGCCGGATGAGAGAACAGCACACCCCAGCTGTCGCCGAGCCACTCATGAAAACGTATACGCCCCTCACTGGATTCCTGTTCGAAATCAGGGGCGATGTCGCCAAGTCGCAGTGTCATGGTGTTGCTCCTTGTCTGTATCGGGTAGGCCTTGGTATAGCACTACTGTGCGCCCTGTCGAGAGAAGTTAAAAAGAATAAATAATGCGCCCAATAGACCTGTCAGGAATATCAAAAAACAGGCAAAAGAAACCCCGCACGGGGCGGGGTTCCTTTAAGCCTCAATACACTTACATGAAGTTGTAGGTGTAGTTGAAGAGTACGCGAGCCTGATCCGCATTCGAGGAGTTGTTCAGGCCGTCATCGGCACGGTAGGTACCGTAACGAACACTGGTGCCAAACCCTTTCAAAGCACCGCTCTGAATCACGTAGTCAACGCGCATGTCGCGTTCCCACTCGGAGTACTCTTTACCGAACGAGGTAGTCCCACGTGCGCCTTTGATGTCGTCAGCATGCAGATAAGCAATGGCTGTTTTCAGGCCTGGAATACCGACTTTCGCGAAGTCATACGAATACTGACCGAACGTGGTGTTCTCACCGGCACGGTTGAAGCTGTTGATCATCGAGTCAGTGAACAGGTAGAAGCTGGCGCCGCCGTTACCTTCCGGACGGTTGTTACCGTTACGCAGGGAGCCTTGGTTCAGGTTCACGAAACCGCCGTCATCGCCAACTTGCTGGTGACCGACCATGAATGCATGGCCGCCCAGCGAGTAGGTGAACATGGCAGACCAGGTTTGGTTGTCAACTTCACCAGGGGTCTTGGCGTAACCGCTGTTGTTGTTGAAGGCATAACCTGAAGCGCCGCTGCTGTTCTTGCCGTCAGAGCTGCTATTGAAGTAACGCAGGTCAGTCTTGAAAGACTGGTTGGCGTCGATTTGGTAAACGTGCACCAAACCGAGGAAGTGTTGCTTGTAGAAGTCTTCCAGATTCGCGTAGTAGTACTGCAGGGTCAGGTCTTTGGTGACCTTCCAGTCAGCGCCACCAAAACGGAACTGGTCGCTGCCTTCGGTTGCGCCGTTGACGGAGAGATCACCCCAGTCCGAAGATGCACGGCCAATCGACTTGTTCAATTGACCAGCAGTGAAGGTAACGCTGTCCAGTTCTTTCGACGTCACGATACCGCCAGCAAACGCCTGAGGCAGCAAACGACCGTCGTTGCTGACCAGAATCGGCAGGTTCGGAGCCAAAGCGTTACCGAGTTTCAATTCGGTCTTGGAGAAGCGGACCTTCGCGTTGGCACCGATACGGGACCAGTCGCTGACCGAAGAACCATCAGTGTCAGTTGGAACAACGGTGTTGGCTGTGTTGGCATTGTGGTGATCAATGCCGCCACCCAAGTGCACCCCTACCAGAGCTTGCGCATCAAGACCAAAACCGACGGTGCCCTGAGTGAAACCAGAGAGGTAGTCAAATTTCAGACCGGTCGCGGTTTCGCGCTGGTCGGAAGCACGAACGCCTTCACGCAGGTCGTTGTTGAAATACAGAGTACGAGAACTGACGGACGCTTTACTGTCTTCCAGGAAACCAGCTGCGCTGGCCTGCTGAGCCAATACACCAACGGTGACGGCCAAAGCCAGGGTGGACTTCTTCATTACTACGCTCCTCGTGAATCTAATTTTTTATATCCATGGTGCCGGGCTTGGCCCTGACCCACGGATTAGCGATAGGCGACAGTCCCGATCCGAGATCAATGGATTCTGTTCGCCCTGACTTTTGACTAGACCGCTTTTGTCGATGGCAACACGTCGGTGCAATGCTTTTTATGCGCTGAAGAAACCATTGCTGGAATCTTGAGAACATCCAGTCATTTGTCACAACTCGTGTCAGCAAAGACGTCACGGAGTGTATCGACCTGACTACCCATTTCCCAAAACTTATTTTGGTACCGTTCGTCAGATCTATCGTTTTCGTGCCCCGACCGGAAAAATGCACCTTAACCGGCCTCGATCCCCGCCAGCAGAGTGCTGATGCAAAACTGGCGAAAGCCTTGTATTACGGGAACTTCGGGGAGATTAGTCAGTTAATGTGACAGTTGTCATCACTTTGACGGCGCACCGTGTTCAAGCACAAAAATTTTTTTTCACTTTGCTTTTTTGGGCCATTTTCAAGCGATTTTCGGCCTTCAGAGCCGTCCTTCACTGTAGCCCACGTGAACAAAAAGGCAATTCTGGTGTCCGGCGCCGTAACAGCCAGCCGATTGGCCAATGCGCAAACGGCTCATTTGTGCACGTGAGGGGCACCGATCCATCATCGAGTTCGGATGGACGAGTGCATCAGTATGGGTTTCTGCACGCTAGTGGTGCGCAAATTGAGTGCGCTTCTGGAAAACCGGAAGGCTGGAACGTGTACTGCGTTATCAAGGATGAACGACGCGGCACTACGACTCCGCTCTATAGCCAAATCACTTCCGGCACACGAGCAACATGTATAAATATTTATAATTCAAAGAGTTATGAGTTTCAGGAATAAAGCATGGCCTCACGCAGGGAGGATCCGCTTCTCACGCGAACACGTTTTTTCTGAAACGATTTGAAAACTGGCACGCCCCCTGCAACAAGTATTACATCGCCAGTTTTGGGGACCTTGGTACAGGCAGGCCGGGGATTCCCCTCTTTTATTCCTCCCGGAGACTGACCTCCAGTCTCCAGCGCCCGTCCACCTTCTCAGTGCGCCAGTCGCCATGAAGTGGACGGGCTGCCAGGAGCGTCAGCACCAACCCCTTCTCTCCTCGTTCCACCTTCCAGCGCGCAACCCGATTGTCGAACCTCAGTTGGCCCGTCCACGGCTGTCCTGACGCATCGACGTTGACTACCACTGCACCATCGACTGTCGCACCGCGATACTTCGGTTCTTCGTTGAACCAGAGCGCCAGACCGGCAGGCAATTCTTCGATTTGCTCCAGCTCGACCGGGTCAGGCTGCTGCAGGCGGCCGATAATGGTGCCCACGGTAAACCCGACAATCGCCATGGAACCAAGAACACGCGGCCATAGCTTCGGTCTCGGGTCCTCTTCAAGGGTAGAATGCATCCCGTCCTTTCGTTCGGAGCCGTGCATGTTTCACGTCATCCTTTTTCAACCAGAAATTCCGCCGAATACCGGCAATGTCATCAGGCTATGCGCCAACAGTGGCTGCACCCTGCATTTGATCGAACCCTTGGGTTTCGAGCTGGACGACAAGCGCTTGCGCCGTGCCGGGCTCGATTATCACGAGTATGCCACGCTGCAGACACATGCTGACCTGGCAAGCTGTCTGGAGAAGATAGGCAACCCGAGGGTGTTTGCCTTCACCACCAAAGGCTCTCGGCCTTTTCATGATGCGAGCTTTGAGCCAGGCGATGCCTTTCTGTTCGGTCCGGAGAGCCGTGGCCTGCCCGCCGATATTCTCGACTCGCTGAGCAGCGAGCATCGTCTGCGGCTGCCCATGCGTGAAGGCTGCCGCAGCTTGAACCTGTCCAACACGGTGGCCGTGGCTGTCTATGAAGCATGGCGTCAGCACGGGTTTGCCTAG
The DNA here is from genome assembly GCF_000507185.2 of Pseudomonas syringae KCTC 12500. Taxonomy (NCBI): domain Bacteria; kingdom Pseudomonadati; phylum Pseudomonadota; class Gammaproteobacteria; order Pseudomonadales; family Pseudomonadaceae; genus Pseudomonas; species Pseudomonas syringae. The sequence goes on along the minus strand of NZ_AYTM02000002.1, from coordinate 2,787,083 downwards.
ACCGAGCGGCCAAGCACAAAAAAGCGCCCCGAAAGGCGCTTTTTGTTTGCAGCGGTAACGCTTACTGAACAGTCGGCGTTTCGCCAGCTTCCTGCATGCGCTGCAGCTCTTGCGCGTACAGGGCGTCGAAGTTCACCGGAGCCAGCATCAGCGCAGGGAACGAGCCACGTACGACCAGGTTGTCGATGGCTTCACGAGCGTAAGGGAACAGGATGTTCGGGCAGAACGCACCGAGGGTGTGGCTCATTGCGCCGTCGTCCAGGCCCTTGATCAGGAAGATACCGGCCTGTTGCACTTCAACGATGAAGGCAACTTCGTCGCCATTGTTGACGGTCACGGACAGGGTCAGTACGACTTCGTAGAAATCGCCTTCCAGCTGCTTCTGACGGGTGTTGAGGTCCAGGCTAACGGTCGGCGTCCACTCTTGGCGGAAGATCGCCGGGCTTTTTGGCGCTTCGAACGACAGGTCGCGAACGTAGATACGCTGCAGGGAGAATTGTGGGCCGTTTTCTTCGTTGGCAACGGCGTCGTTGTTCGGTTGATCGGTCATCTCGGATCCTTGTCAGATTAGGCTGAAAGATTAAGGGGTATCAGGCCAGCAGCGCATCGAGCTTGCCGGCACGCTCCAGAGCAAACAGGTCATCGCAGCCGCCCACGTGGGTCGAGCCGATCCAGATTTGCGGTACGGAAGTACGACCGGCCTTCTTGGTCATTTCGGCACGCAGCTGCGGCTTGCCGTCGACCCGGATTTCCTCGAAGGCCACGCTTTTGCTCTGCAGAAGCTGTTTGGCACGTATGCAATACGGGCAGTAGTCGCTGGAATAGACGATGACTTGAGCCATGTTCACTTCACCAGAGGAAGGTTATCGCCGCGCCAGCTGGAAATGCCGCCGGACAGCTTGGCCGCCTTGAAGCCGGACTTGAGCAGCTCGCGGGCGGTGGTGCCAGCATGCTGCCCCATTGCATCGACTATGATCAACGTCTTGTCCTTGTATTTCTCCAGTTCAGCGGTACGGGTCAGTACCTTGTCCTGCGGGAAATTCAGAGAGCCGACGATGTGCCCTGCGGTGTAATCCTTTTTCGAGCGCACGTCGATGACCACACCCTGATCGCTGTTGACCAGCGCGGTCAGCTCGCGAGTGCTCAGGCTAGCGCCGCCCTTGCTCATTTCGTAAGCAATCAGCAATCCCAGCAAAATGACGAAGGCACCGGTGATCAAATAGTGGTTAGTGGCGAATTCAAGCAGGTGAGCAACCATCAGTAGGTTCCAGGGCGTTAAAATGTCGGCCAGTATACACAGCAGCCAAGGTCGGCCAAAGTCCGTACGGCGGTGACGCCGTTTGAACTTGTCCTTAAAATGCCGTTCCCTTGTACTTTGTTCATCTCTTTATCCAATCAGCATCGAGTGGGTTCTATGACTGCCACGCCAAAACCTCTGGTTCTTATCATCCTGGATGGCTTCGGACACAGCGAAAGCCACAAGGGCAATGCCATTCTGGCCGCGAAGATGCCGGTCATGGATCGCCTCTACCAAACCATGCCCAATGGCCTGATTTCCGGGTCGGGCATGGATGTCGGTCTGCCGGACGGGCAGATGGGCAACTCCGAGGTCGGGCACATGAACCTGGGTGCCGGCCGCGTGGTGTATCAGGACTTCACTCGGGTGACCAAAGCGATTCGCGATGGCGAGTTCTTCGAGAACCCGACCATCTGCGCCGCTGTGGATAAAGCTGTCAGCGCCGGCAAGGCCGTGCACATCATGGGCCTGCTCTCCGATGGCGGCGTGCACAGCCACCAGGACCATCTGGTGGCGATGGCGGAACTGGCGGTCAAACGCGGTGCAGAAAAAATCTACCTGCACGCCTTCCTTGATGGCCGCGACACGCCACCGCGCAGCGCGAAGAAATCCCTTGAGCTGATGGACGCAACCTTCGCCCGCCTGGGCAAGGGCCGCACCGCCACGATCGTCGGCCGCTACTTCGCCATGGACCGTGACAACCGCTGGGACCGGGTTTCGTCTGCCTATAACCTGATCGTCGACAGCACCGCCGATTTCCACGCAGACAGCGCCGTTGCCGGGCTCGAAGCCGCCTACGCACGCGACGAGAACGACGAGTTCGTCAAAGCCACCCGCATCGGCGAAGCCGCCCGCGTGGAAGATGGCGACGCGGTGGTGTTCATGAACTTCCGCGCCGACCGCGCCCGTGAACTGACCCGTGTGTTCGTCGAAGACGATTTCAAGGACTTCGAGCGCGCCCGTCAGCCGAAGGTCAACTACGTGATGCTGACCCAGTACGCGGCCAGCATCCCTGCGCCGTCCGCTTTTGCTGCGGGCAGCCTGAAAAACGTGCTGGGCGAGTACCTGGCGGACAACGGCAAGACCCAGCTGCGCATCGCCGAAACCGAGAAATACGCCCACGTCACCTTCTTCTTCTCCGGCGGGCGTGAAGAACCGTTCCCGGGTGAAGAGCGCATTCTGATCCCGTCGCCGAAAGTCGCCACCTACGACCTGCAGCCGGAAATGAGCGCACCGGAAGTGACCGACAAGATTGTCGATGCCATCGAACATCAGCGTTATGACGTGATCGTCGTCAACTACGCCAACGGTGACATGGTTGGCCACAGCGGCATCATGGAAGCCGCGATCAAGGCTGTGGAATGCCTGGACGTGTGTGTGGGGCGCATCACCGAGGCGCTGGAGAAAGTTGGTGGTGAGGCGCTGATTACAGCGGATCACGGCAACGTCGAACAGATGACCGACGACGCCACCGGACAGGCGCATACTGCGCACACCTCCGAGCCGGTGCCGTTCGTTTATGTTGGCAAACGTCAGCTGAAAGTTCGCCAAGGCGGCGTTCTGGCCGATGTCGCGCCGACCATGCTGCATCTGCTGGGCATGGAGAAACCGCAGGAAATGACCGGCCACTCGATCCTCGTGACCGAGTAACCCGGTCAAAACCGGCCTTTAGCCATCAGGCAAGGCCGGTTTTTTATGTTTCAGGCCTCAAAGCAGTGGCTGCGAGGCGTTTTTTTTGCAGCGCATGGCGGGCATACTAGGCCTGACATTTTTTCTCACAATTCCTCGGTATCGCCCACCCACATGCTTCGCGCCTTGATTGCCCTTGCTCTGATCTGCCTGCTCAATCCGGCGTTTGCCGAAGACGAGCGTGTGCAAACCCAAAAACAGATAGATGCTGCGCGTCAGGATGTGGCAGAGCTGCAAAAAGTCCTGGGCAAGCTTCAGGAAGAACGTGCAGGCGTCCAGAAGGACCTGCGCACCACTGAAACCGAAATGGGCAAGTTGGAAAAGCAGGTCGAGGTCCTGCAAAAGGAACTAAAAAAGACCGAAACCGAGCTGCAAAAGCTCGACAGTGAAAAAAAGAAACTGAACAGCGCCCGCGTTGAACAGCAACGCCTGATCGCCATCCAGGCCCGCGCCGCTTACCAGAGTGGCCGCCAAGAGTACCTCAAGCTATTGCTCAACCAGCAACACCCCGAGAAGTTCGCCCGAACCCTCACGTATTACGATTACCTGAGCCAGGCGCGCTTGGAGCAGCTACGCAACTTCAATGAAACCCTGCGCCAGCTGGCCAATGTCGAAAAAGACATCGACCTGCAACAGGCCCAACTGCTGGTGCAGAAAAGCAGTCTCGACAGCCAGAGCGAAGAGCTGGCCAAGGTTCGCCAGGAACGTCAGCAGGCGCTGGCCAAGCTGAATCAGGACTACAAGGCCCGCGATCAGAAAATGCAGGCCCGTCAGCAGGATCAGGCCGATCTGGCCAAGGTCCTCAAGACCATCGAAGAAACCCTGGCCCGCCAGGCACGGGAAGCCGAAGAAGCTCGCCAGAAGGCGCTGGTTGCCGCCCGCGAGGCGGAAGAGAAGCGTCAGCGCGAAGCTGAAGCCGTCGCCCGCAATAACAGCAGCAACAGCAGTAGCAAAAGCGATGATGAACCGGCACCGCGTCGCCCGGTCAAAGCCCCCGGCGCAGTCGTTTCCAGTGCCGGAGTTTCCTACGGCGGACCTTTTGCACAGGCCAAGGGAAAACTTCCATGGCCTATCGATGGTCGACTGCTTGCGCGTTTCGGTGAAGCCCGCGGTGATGACGAACGTACCAAATGGGACGGCGTCATGATCAGCGCCGCAGCCGGAAGCCAGGTACGTGCCGTGCATGGCGGACGAGTGGTGTTCGCCGACTGGTTGCGCGGTGCCGGGCTTCTGGTCATTCTCGACCATGGCAACGGTTATCTGACCCTTTACGGGCATAACCAGAGCCTGCTCAAGTCGGCAGGTGACATTGTAAAAGCCGGTGAAGCGATTTCCACGGTCGGCAATAGTGGCGGTCAGGACACGGCAGCGTTGTACTTTGCTATTCGTCAGCAGGGTCGCCCCAGCGATCCGGCCCAATGGTGCCGCACTCAAGGATAAGTCGGCGTCAATATTTGTAGGAGTTCGTTAGACATGCTGCATTTGTCCCGCCTCACCTCGCTGGCCCTGGCAATTGCCATCGTTATCGGCGCGCCTCTGGCGCAAGCTGCCGAAAAGACCGCGCCAGCCACGCCTGCAGCAGTCTCGCCCGCCAAAACCAATGCCACCGCAAAGCCACCGCTGCCGCTCGACGAGTTGCGCACCTTTGCCGAGGTCATGGACCGGGTCAAGGCAGCCTACGTGGAGCCGGTCGACGACAAGACCCTGCTGGAGAACGCCATCAAAGGCATGCTCAGCAACCTTGATCCGCACTCTGCCTACCTCGGCCCGGAAGATTTCCAGGAGCTGCAGGAAAGCACCAGCGGCGAGTTCGGTGGGCTGGGCATCGAAGTCGGCGTCGAGGACGGTTTGGTCAAGGTGGTCTCGCCCATCGACGACACACCGGCGTCCAAGGCTGGCATCGAGGCAGGCGACCTGATCGTAAAGATCAACGGCACGCCGACCCAGGGCCAGAACATGCAGGAAGCGGTCGACAAGATGCGCGGCAAGATCGGCGAAAAGATCACCCTGACGCTGGTTCGCGATGGCGGCACGCCGTTTGACGTGACCCTGGCGCGGGCAACCATTCAGGTCAAGAGCGTCAAGGCGCAGATGCTGGAAAATGGCTACGGCTATATCCGCATCACCCAGTTCCAGGTCAAGACCGGTGACGAAGTCGGCAAGGCGCTGGCCAAATTCCGCAAGGACAACGGCAAGAAGATGAGTGGCCTGATTCTCGACCTGCGCAACAACCCGGGCGGCGTGCTGCAATCGGCGGTGCAGGTGGCGGATCACTTCCTCACCAAGGGTCTGATCGTCTACACCAAAGGCCGCATCGCCAACTCCGAACTGCGTTTCTCGGCAGACCCGGCGGACGCTAGCGAAGGCGTGCCACTGGTAGTGCTGATCAACGGCGGCAGCGCCTCGGCATCGGAAATCGTTGCCGGCGCCCTGCAAGACCAGAAGCGCGGCATCCTGATGGGCACTGACACCTTCGGCAAAGGCTCGGTGCAGACCGTCCTGCCGCTGAACAACGATCGCGCCCTGAAGATCACCACCGCGTTGTATTACACGCCGAACGGCCGCTCGATCCAGGCCCAAGGCATCAACCCGGACATCGTGGTACGCCGGGCCAAGGTCACCAACGAAGCGGACGGCGAGAACTACAAGGAAGCCGACCTGATGGGTCACCTGGGCAATGGCAACGGCGGCGCAGACAAACCGACCGTGAAGAGTGGCGCAGCCGCCAAAGCGCGTCCGCAGGATGATGACTTCCAGCTCAGCCAGGCACTCAGCCTGCTCAAAGGGCTGAGCATCACCCGCGGCAACTGACGGATGCGCTTTCTGGCTCTGCTACTGCTGACCCTCTCGATCACTGGCGTTGCTCATGCAGCGCCAGCCGAGAACAGCGGCAAACCGCCCAAGGCTTACCTGAGCCTGATCATCGACGACCTGGGCCAGAACCAGGATCGCGACAGCCGCACACTGGCGCTTCCCGGCCCGGTCACCCTGGCGATCATGCCCGACACCCCGCATGCCACCGAGTTTGCCCGCCAAGCTCATCGCGCAGGCAAAACGGTCATGCTGCACATGCCCATGGACCCAGCGACCGGTCCTTACGCCTGGCACCCCGAACTGCCACTGCCCGAGCTGGAAAGCCGTCTCAATGCTGCCCTGCTGAAAGTGCCGTATGCAGCCGGTATCAACAACCACATGGGCAGCCGGATGACCGCCGAGCCGGTCGCCATGACCTGGCTGATGGCCGAGCTACAGCGCCGTCACCTGTTTTTCGTCGACAGCCGCACCAGTGCGAAAACCGTGGCAGCCGCCGAGGCGCAGCGTATCGGGCTGGCCAGCGTCTCGCGTGACGTGTTCCTGGACGACGAACGCACTGCAGAAGCCATCACCCGCCAATTGCAGACCGCGATAAAAATCGCCCGCAAATATGGCTCGGCCGTGGTTATCGGCCACCCCTACCCTGTCACGCTGGACGTCCTGGAACGCGAACTGCCCAACCTCAAAGCGCAAGGCGTCGAATGGATCGACCTGCGCAGCATGATCAGCGAACGCGGCAATCAGGCGAGTGCGGCGCATGGCAAGAATGGGGTATATCGCTGATCCGGCGTGTCGCTATCAGCCAGAGCTCAAGGTTGCTCTCTACTCGTACTGCCAGCTCACCTGATTGCAGTTGATTGGGGAAGCATTCCCAAAAAAAGGTCACAAAAAAGCCGCTCTAGGAAGCGGCTTTTTTGATGGAAATGGCTTAGGAACCATTTCCGCAATCCCAAGGGATCATTCGCGTGTGAGGCTGATAGTACACCCTTTGTGCGAATGGCACCACAAATCAGGGCCCATTAAGCCCCTTGGAAAAACCTGTTGAGGGCCTCGAAGATACCGAAACGGAACACGAAAAATCGCCTCATGGAAAATTTTCAGGATCAGGCTATTTTTTTGACAATGGTAAAAAAGCGGATACTAAAAGGCTCTCAAAAGGCTGATAAGATGCGAGCCGGCTCAACAGCCGGTGACGTCTGTTGCAGGACCTTTCGACGCGGGCCTAGGAACCCGTCTCGGCTTTATCGAAAGGCCCTAAGCTGGACCAGCCTCAAGGGATCATTCGCGTGAGACCGACTTGGAAGTTCGGCTGGGAGACGCCAAGAGAGGCAGTCCTTTCACGAGGACAACAGTATGCGACCTATAAAACGCCTGCTGCGCCTAGCGATGAATATTTTCAGTGCCTACAGGACCTGGGAATGGATTTGCGACGCATTCGACGGCCTGTAAAGGCTGAAGGGAGAAAGCCCCGCTTCGGCGGGGCTTTTTTTATCTGCAGGAAACAGCCAGAACCAAGGTATGTCGCGATAAACGTGTATACGGCAGGCGGCTTGATTACTCCATTCCTGACTGACATCAGAACTGATGTGAGTTTAGCCTGACCATCTCACACAGCGACAGATCAACGGCCAGACACAAGGGTTTAGGGCTAATCCCCCCCAAGTCTGTATCAGCACTTTCCATACGCTAAGTCCGACAAATCTACTTTTTGTGTCCACCACCGTTTCTGCCTTGATAGACGTGTCAATTCCAGCTTAAAGGAAGGTGCCCCCAATGACGGGGGCCCAGACACATTTATCAGGGATTGATGATGAAACCGACCATGATGACGGGTGCGTGCTGCATCGCCGCACTGCTGCCTTTTTCCATCCACGCCACACCTGAAGACCTGGGCGAAGGGCTGATGGCTCTCGCACCTTCGACAGCCCTGCTCAACGCTGACGGCTCACGCGACCACTGGAACGGCATCGGCCGTATCGACAGCAGGTCAGGGTCAAACTGTACGGCGACGCTGATCGATAGCCGAAGCGTCGACAGCCCGTCTGACGCGCCCGCCTATGTACTCACCAGCGGCCACTGTATCAATCGTCAGAATGGCGTGATCATCACCGATGGAGAAGTCGAAGGCAGCGTGCAGTTCAATTTCTTTACCGACAGCAAAGCGCGCAGCTATCCATTGAGGCGCGTCAGCTGGAGCAGCATGCAGGGCGTAGACCTGGCGATCGTCGAGCTGCAGCCCACGCTTGAAACGCTCGTCAACGACGGTATTCAGCCGATCAGGCTCGCCAGGGAGATGCCCGAACAGGGTCGCGACATTTTGTGGGTGGGCGCACCGCTCGACAAGGATACCGGGCATCTGCGCATGGCGGCCTGTGTTCACCAGACGTCGGAGGTGATCATGGAGCAGCCTTGGGTCTGGCGTCACACCGTACGCAATCAGTGCCGAGATGTCGGTACGGGCGCGTCCGGCAGTCCGCTGCTGACCCGTGACAACGGCGAGCTCTATGCGGTCATGAACCTCACCAACCAGGCTTCGTCGGATAACCCGACCGAAGACCTCAGTGATGAAATACCCGGCTTTCCGCCCATGGTCGCCGACAGCAACTATGGCAACCCGGTCACGCTGTTGAAGAAGTGTTTTGTCAGCGGCACGCTGAGTACGGACCCGGCAGTCTGCGATCTGTTTCCAGTCTTCTCGGTCGATTTCGAAACGCTGGGCCGGCAGCCCGCACAGCATGCCAGAGTACAACTGGATGCCGAGGGCAGGAATGTCTATCCATCCTGGGACTTGCGCTTCATGGTCGACACGCCCTTGTATCGCTACAAGAAGGTCGATTCGGCCATGCAGTGCGAAGATCCGGTGGGTTACAGCCATACCATCAGCTCGCAGGACGCGGCCATCGATGACCCTGTGGACAAACAGATCGGCGTCAACTGGCTGTGCATGGTCGGTGTGTCTTCGGCCGAACAACGCTCCAGCATCGGTCTGATGCGCAATGCACTGACGCTTGGCATAGAGCTGCAACCGGCAGGCCCCACTCCGGCACCGCAAATGGAGATCGGCAAAAACCGATCTGGCGCGACATCGGTCGTCTGGTCGCACGAGCACCGGCTGATCGACTACTACACGGTCAAAATGGGCAAACCGGACACCACCGACTGCTCCGCACCTGACGGTTTCAAGCCGCAGTTTCGCAATCTGGTATTACGCGCGCAGTCGTTGCCGTTGAAGATCTGCACCTACGCCCACGACATCAACGGCCAGCCATCCGCCTTGCGCGAAGACATCATCCCGTCGCCCACAGCAGGTTGAGCGGCTACTGATAGTGCGCCTTGGCGGCATCGACCCAGCCTTCGGCGCGCATCTGATCGAGGGCTTTTTGCAGGCGTCTGACGATCTCGTCAGGCGTGCTCTTGTTGACTGCCAGGTAAAGTTCGGCGCTGTTGAACCGCAGCGCCGTCTTGAGGCCCGTTACGCCTTCCAGTTTCGCCAGATAGCGGCCCACTGGATCGCCTACTGCCCACAGGTCGATCTGGCCGTTGGCGAGTTTTTTCACGTTATCGCGGTCACGCAACATCAGAATCGGGTTCAAGCCCATGGCTTTCAGACGCTCGCCAATGGCATCGCCCTTGTAGGCGCCGATCCGGTAATCCCTGGCCTGTCCCAGCGACGTCAAGGTGATCGGGCTGTCGCCGCGCGCCAACATGATCCAGTCGTAGGAACCTATCGGGCCGACCCATTTGAAGAGGTTTTCACGTTCGGGCAGGCGGGTCGTGGAAAACACGCCGTAACCGGGCTTTTCCAGGGCCAGTTTGTAGACCCGGTCCCACGGAAAGCGCAGCGTCATGCTGTAGCCGATATTCGCGCGCTTGAACATCTCGCGCACCACCTCGGCGGCGATACCGTCGATGTTGTTTTCCTGGGCGAAATTCTTGCCGTCGACCGCCATGTTGAACGGCGGGAAGTTCTCGGTCAGCAACACCATGGAATAAGGCGTCGCCTCGCTGGCCCGGACACCCTCACTCGACAAGACACCGACCCCGATCAGTGCAAGCAATAGGCGTTTGAACATGTTCCGGCACTCGATCGTGAACGACGCATGCAGAGTGCCGTGAACCCGGCGCACTGTCTAGCACGCTGTCCGGCGATGTCGCTTACAGGCAATAGTCAAATGCCACAGGGCTGAAACAAAGCGAGCGCCGGCTGTTTCAAACCCTTGGCCTGAAACAAGCGGCGCCCGCCTTTATGCGCAGTGACTTAGCGCACGACAATCCCACGGCTGGCCATGTAAGCCTTGGCCTCGGGGACCGTGTATTCGCCAAAGTGGAAAATACTCGCCGCCAGCACAGCGCTGGCGTGGCCCTCGATGACGCCGGCAGCCAGGTGCTCGAGGTTACCGACGCCACCCGAAGCAATCACCGGAATACCCAGCGCATCGCTGATGGCGCGCGTGACGCCCAGGTCGAAGCCGTTCTTCATGCCGTCCTGGTCCATGCTGGTCAGCAGGATCTCGCCAGCGCCCAGGTCTTCCATCTTTTTCGCCCAGACCACCGCGTCCAGCCCGGTGGGTTTACGCCCGCCGTGGGTGAAGATTTCCCAGCGCGGGGTTTCGCCCGGACCGGAGACCTTCTTGGCGTCGATGGCGACCACGATGCACTGCGACCCAAAGCGCGCGGCGGCTTCACCGACGAACTCGGGGTTGAACACCGCGGCCGTGTTGATCGAGACTTTGTCGGCACCGGCATTGAGCAGGTTGCGGATGTCCTGCACGGTACGCACGCCGCCGCCAACGGTCAGCGGGATGAACACCTGACTGGCCATGCGCTCGACGGTATGCAGCGTGGTGTCACGGCCATCGACACTGGCGGTGATGTCGAGGAATGTAATTTCGTCGGCACCCTGCTCATCGTAACGACGAGCGATTTCCACCGGATCGCCTGCGTCGCGGATGTTTTCGAACTTGACGCCCTTTACCACTCGACCGTTGTCGACGTCCAGGCAAGGGATAATGCGTTTGGCTAGGGCCACAGGGTCAATCTCCAGCTATTCAGCGTTGTTCGCGGTCGCAAAGCGCCTGAGCTTCGGCCACATCCAGTGTGCCTTCGTAAATCGCACGGCCGGTGATTGCGCCGATGATGCCCGGAGCCTTCGCATTCAGCAGCGCCTGGATGTCGCCCAGGTTATGGATGCCACCCGAAGCGATCACCGGGATCCGCGCGGCAGCCGCCAATGCCGCGGTGAACGGGATGTTGCAGCCCTGCATCATGCCGTCTTTGGCGATGTCGGTGTAGACAATGGCCGACACGCCATCGGCCTCGAAACGCTTGGCCAGATCAATGACCTGCACCGAGCTGACTTCAGCCCAGCCGTCGGTGGCGACAAAACCGTCCTTGGCATCCAGACCGACAATCACCTTGCCGGGGAACGCACGGCAGGCTTCGGCCACGAACTCGGGCTCCTTGACGGCCTTGGTGCCGATGATGACGTAGCTCACGCCCGCCTTGACGTAATGCTCGATGGTTTCCAGCGAACGGATGCCGCCGCCGATCTGGATCGGCAGGTTCGGGTAGCGTCGGGCGATGGCCGTGACCACATCACCGTTGACCGGCTGACCTTCGAACGCACCGTTCAGATCGACCAGATGCAGACGACGGCAACCACCCTCGACCCACTTGGCGGCCATGGCCACCGGATCATCGGAGAACACCGTGGAATCTTCCATCCGGCCCTGACGCAGACGGACGCAAGCACCGTCCTTGAGATCGATAGCGGGGATAATCAGCATGCTTATTCCTTGGTCTGAAAGAGCGGCAAGCTGCAAGCGGTTAGCTGCAAGTATGCGTACTCACTGATTCTTGCGGCTTGAAGCTCAACGCTTGAAGCTGCTTTATCTAATTCTTTTCGAGTGCCCACAAGTCACTTTCGATGCTCTCGAAGCGCTCCTTGAGCTGCTGCTGAACATCGAAAATGGCGCGATTGTAGTAATGCGGGGCAATCTCGCGCGTGAACAGCTCGAGGACTTCAGCCACTTCGAACGAGCCCAGATCCAGCTCGAAGCGCTCTGCGAACAGGCGCTTGAGCTTGTCGATCGCCTGTTGCTCATGCTCGGGCGAGAGGGTCAGGATCGGCGGCTTGCCCTTGGCTTTGCTCATGTGCTTACCAGCGACCATCCCAGGCGGCGAAGTTCTGCAGCAACTGCAGGCCGTGGGTGTGGCTCTTTTCAGGGTGAAATTGCACGGCAAAACGCGAACCGTCGGCCAGCGCGGCGGCGAAATCGAGGCCGTAATGGCCACGCCCGACCACCTGACGCTGATTGGCAGCATCGATATAGAAACTGTGCACGAAGTAGAAACGCGCCTGGTCCGGAATGTCATGCCACAGCGGGTGATCCACCGCCTGAGCGACCTGGTTCCAGCCCATGTGCGGCACTTTCAGGTGCTCGCCTTCCTCATGCAGGTCCTTGCCGAAGAACTTTACCTGGCCGGGAAACATGCCGATGCAGTCCACGCCGCCGTTCTCTTCGCTGCTGTCGAGCAACGCCTGCATGCCGACGCAGATCCCCAGAAACGGGCGATCCTGGCTCACTTCCCTGACCAGCGAATCAAAGCCCAGACGGCGAATCTCAGCCATGCAGTCGCGAATCGCGCCCACACCCGGAAAAACGATGCGGTCGGCCTCGCGAATCACCTTGGCGTCACTGGTAATCAGCACACGGCCTGCGCCCACATGCTCCAGCGCCTTGGCGACAGAGTGCAGGTTGCCCATGCCGTAATCGATGACCGCAACTGTCTGCATCAGAGCACACCCTTGGTGGATGGCATCTGCCCGGCCATACGCTCATCCAGCTCGACCGCCATGCGCAGCGCACGACCGAAAGCCTTGAAAACGGTCTCGATCTGGTGGTGAGTGTTGGTGCCACGCAGGTTATCGATGTGCAGCGTCACGTTCGCGTGGTTGACGAAGCCCTGGAAGAACTCCTGAAACAGGTCCACATCGAAGCCGCCTACAGTGGCGCGGGTATACGGCACATGCATCTGCAGGCCCGGACGCCCGGAGAAGTCGATGACCACGCGCGACAGCGCTTCGTCGAGCGGCACGTAGGCGTGGCCGTAACGACGAATGCCCTTCTTGTCGCCGATCGCCTGGCTGAACGCCTGGCCCACGGTGATACCGACGTCTTCCACCGTGTGGTGATCGTCGATTGCCAGGTCGCCCTTGCATTCGATGTCCAGATCGATCAGCCCGTGCCGGGTGATCTGGTCGAGCATGTGCTCAAGGAAAGGCACGCCGATATCGAATCGGGCCTTTCCGGTACCATCCAGGTTGATCGAGGCTTTGATCTGGGTTTCCAGAGTATTGCGCTCGACGTACGCCTTACGTTCGGCCATCACCAGCTCCGCAAAATCATTGGGCGAAAAAAAGGCGAGCATTATAGGCCCAGAAGCGCCCGCCATGAAGCAAACAGACGACCAGCAGGGTATTTAACGGGCGAAGAGGCTCGCGATTGCGTCACATACCTTGTCGATATTCCCTTCATTCAAACCTGCCATACACACTCGGCCACTGCGCAGCATGTAAATGCCGTGAACATCTTTCAGTTCGTCGACCTGCTGCGGGGTCAGACCGGTGTAGCTGAACATCCCGTTCTGTCTGAGGATAAAGCTGAAATCGTGGCCGGAGACCTTCTGCGCCAGCACCTCGACCAGCCGCGTGCGCATGTCGATGATACGCAGGCGCATGGCCTCGACTTCACCCAGCCACTGCTCGCGCAAGTGCGGCGTGTTGAGCACTTTCGACACCAGGAAGGCACCATGCGCAGGCGGGCTGGAGTAGTTGCGGCGCACGGTCGCCTTGAGCTGGCCGAACACGTTGGCCGCGGACGCCGCGTCTTCACAGACCACCGACAGCCCGCCTACCCGCTCGCCATACAGCGAGAAGATTTTCGAGAATGAGTTGCTGACCAGCGTTGTGATACCTGCGTTGGCCATCGCCCGGATTGCATAGACGTCTTCGTCGATGCCTTTGCCGAAGCCCTGATAGGCGATATCCAGGAAGGCGATGAGCTGACGATCCTTGATCACGTCGATCAGGCGGTCCCATTGCGCCACCGTCAGATCGGCACCGGTCGGGTTATGGCAGCACGGGTGCAGCAGGAGAATGCTCTGCGCAGGCAGCCCCTGTACCGTGTCGAGCATGGCCTCGAACCTGACGCCGCCGGTCTGGGCATCGAAGTACGGGTACGCGTTGACCTTGAAGCCCGCCCCGCCGAATAGCGCGTTGTGGTTTTCCCAGGTCGGATCACTGACCCAGACCTGTGAGTCCGGAAACGCATACTTGAGGAAATCGGCACCTATCTTCAGCGCGCCCGAGCCACCCACGGTTTGAATGGTGGCGACGCGGCCTGCCTGAACCAGCGGGTGATCGGCACCGAACAACAGGGTTTGCACCGCCTGCCTATACGCTGCCAGGCCTTCCATCGGCAAGTACACAGACGCTGCCTGTTCGCCTTCGGCCAGTTGCTGTTGCGCCGTTGCTACGCATGCCAACTGCGGGATGCGGCCCTGTGCGTCGTAATACAGGCCGATGCTCAGATTGACCTTGTCCGCACGCGAGTCCTTGCCAAAGGTCTCCATCAGCGAAAGGATCGGATCACCGGCGTATGACTCCACGTGGGCTAGCATGCAAACAACTCCTTCGGGCAATAAAATCAGGGCTGACTAATGTAGCAGCGTATGCACCGGAACGGGCAGTGCATCGAATACATAGGGTCAACTGAATATCGCTATCGCGACGAATAAAATCCGGACGCGATGATCAAAGCGCAGCGCACCAAAACCCAGGCAAAAAAAAGCGCCTGCACCGAGGTGCAAGCGCTTTTCTGTTACCGGCAGGCTTTTAGTGGAACAGCACTGCGGTTTTTTGCAGGGTAATCCAGACGCCCCATGCCAGCGGGATGCCTACGGCCAGCCAGGCGGCGATGACCAATGGCTTGCTGCCTGCGGATGCTTTCCACTCCAGCGAAGTCGTGGCGTTGGCACCCTTGTCGTGACCGATGGCTTGTTCAGCCGCCAGTTCGGCGTCGGTCATGAAGTACTTGTCGGCAACCGGACGAATCAGCAGGTTGCAGATAAAGCCCAGCACCAGCAGACCCGACAGGATGTACAGGGTGATGTCGTAGGCGTCGGCACGTGCAACACCGTGTGCGAGTTGGTACTCACGCAGGTAGTTGACCAGTACCGGACCCAACACACCGGCCGCAGCCCAGGCAGTCAGCAGACGACCGTGGATCGCGCCGACCATCTGCGTACCGAACAGGTCAGCCAGATAAGCCGGAACCGTCGCAAAACCGCCACCGTACATCGACAGCACGATACAGAACGCGGCCACGAACAGCGCGATGCTACCCATATGGCTCAGGGTCGGAACCGACGCATAAAGCAGGAAGCCCAGTGCGAAGAATACGAAGTAAGTTGCCTTGCGACCGATGAAGTCCGAGCACGAAGCCCAGAAGAAACGACCGCCGATGTTGAACAGACTCAACAGACCCGTGAAGCCGGCTGCAATCGCAGCAATGGCTTTCAGCTGGTCGGCATTGAGCTGGCTGAAGGTCAGGTCGAGGCCCAGCAGTTTGCCGGCGAAGACTTCCTGCAGCAGCGGCGAAGCCATGCCCAGGATACCGATACCGGCCGATACGTTCAGGCACAGCACCAGCCAGACCAGACGGAACTGCGGTGTTTTCCAGGCCACGCTGACGTGCACGTGACGGTTGGTGATCATCGAGTTCTTGGCCTTGGCAGCCGGAGCGGTCCAGCCTTCAGGTTTCCAGCCGGTTGGCGGAACACGGTAGCCCAGTGCACCGCCGATCATGAAGATGAAGTAGATCACCGCCATCACCACGAAGCTCTGCCATACGCCAACGCTTTCAGCCGAAGCGAAGTGCCCCATCAGAGCCGTAGCCAGCGGTGCACCCACCATCGCGCCGCCGCCAAAGCCCATGATCGCCATGCCGGTCGCCATGCCGCGCTTGTCCGGGAACCACTTGATCAGGGTCGATACCGGAGAGATATAGCCCAACCCCAGACCAATACCGCCGATTACGCCCGAGCCCAGCCACATAAGCCAGATCTGGTGCGTATAAATGCCCAGTGCGGAAATCAGCAAGCCACCACACCAGCAGAGGGCCGAAACCACACCCGCCTTGCGTGGACCTGCGTGCTCCAGCCAGCCACCCCAAATGGCAGCCGAGCAACCCAGGAAGATGAAAAACAGTGTGTAGATCCAGCCCAGCATGGAGATCTGCCAGTCACAGGTCGACGCGAACATCTGCGCGAAAAAACCCATGTCCGGTGTGCAAGCGACAGGTGCCGTAACACCGATAGCCTTCGACAGCGGCAACCAGAATACCGAGAAGCCGTAAGCCATACCGATACAAAGATGGATGGCCAATGCTGCAGGTGGAACAAGCCAACGGTTGAAACCTGGCTTGGCGATAATGCGCTCTTTGGACAAGAACGCAGGCTGAACGGCTTCGCCGCCCAAGGCTGTGCTTGTGCTCATTATAATTACCCCAATGTGTGAAGCTCGCAGATGGTCCGCTGGTCCGCCACAGACTCAGTGCCGAGCGGCCATGTCTGTTTTATCGGCAGGTTATTCAGATACGTGACAAAAAGACGCACCCGACCCAGCAAAAACGGAGACTATCACTCTCTGATGGCAAATAAGCATCTCGTCATATGCTTTTTATTGTCTATTTTCGCAAGTTAATCCACGTGCTCTATCGAGCCATAGATACAACCAATTAAGCACTCACGAAAACCTGTCTTGAGCTTAGTTGGACCGGAACCTGCGTGGTGTTCGGCCGGCTTGCGAAGATTCGGAAGATATATCGCGACAAGACCACTCGCACTTTTCATCGGCTCCCAAACGTAGTGGCGCACGGTGCCAGCGTCTCGAACCGGAGGCTAGACAGCAATAACGGTATCCGCAGCCCGGTCGGCTCGTCAGAGCGGTATACTCGTGGGCTATTTTTGAACATCGACACAAGGACTCGCCCATGAAAGCGTTCGGCAAAATCCTGGGGCTGTTTATTCTCGGGTTGTTGCTGATCATCGTGGCTCTCGGCTTTGCCCTGACCCACCTGTTTGATCCCAACGACTACAAAGACGAGATTCGCCAGCTGGCACGCGACAAGGCCAACGTCGAGCTGACGCTCAACGGCGATATCGGCTGGAGCCTGTTCCCCTGGCTCGGCCTGGAATTGCACGACGCCCATGTCGCCACCCTGACCGCTCCCGATCAGCCGTTCGCCGATGTGCAGATGCTTGGCCTGTCCGTTCGCGTCCTGCCACTGCTTCGTCGCCAGGTACAGATGAGCGACATTCGCGTCGAAGGCCTGAACCTGACCCTGCACCGCGATGAAAACGGTCATGGCAACTGGGAAGACATCGGCAAGCCTGCCGTGGCAAGCACTGAAGCACCTGGCGAGACAACGCCAGCCCCGGCTCCGGACGCGCCCAAAGCGGATCGCCCTTCCCAGCCAATTCGCCTGGATATCGACAGCCTGACCGTCAACAATGCCCGCGTGGATTATAGCGATGCGCGAAAAGGCCGGACCTTCATGGCCGAGAGCATTCAACTGAGTACCGGGCCTATTCGTGAGGCGTCCGATATCCCGATCAAACTGACGGCGTTCCTGAGCACCAACCAGCCCGTCGTGCGCGCCAAGACCGAGCTGGTCGGCGCATTGCGCATGGATCGCGTGCTCAAGCGTTATCAATTCGAAGACATGCGCCTGTCCGGTGAAGTCGCCGGCGAGCCGTTGCAAGGCAAGACCGTGACCTTCTCGGCGCAGGGCCAGTTGCTGGTCGACCTGGCCGCCAACATCGCTGAATGGAACAGCCTCAAAGTCTCGGCCAACCAGTTGCGTGCACTCGGCGAACTGCGTGCCCGCGATCTGGACAAAACGCCACAGATCAGCGGCGGCCTGTCCATTGCCCAGCTTGATCTGCGCGCGTTCTTCGAGAACATCGGCCAGCCGTTGCCGGCCATGTCAGAGGGCGCGCTGAGCAAGGTTGAAATGGTCACGCGTCTGGCAGGCACGCCTACCAGCCTTGCGCTGGAAAACCTCAACCTGAAAGTCGACGACAGCACCTTCACGGGTCGCATCGCGGTGGACGACTTCGCCAAACAGGCGCTGCGTGTCCAGCTCAAGGGCGATACCTTCGACGCCGACCGCTACCGTCCGGCTGAAAGCGAAGAAAGCAAAGGTGCCAAGGCCGCGCGCAAATCCGAGGTGCAGTCCGGTGAGGCCGCCGCTGCTGCAGGCGACTCGCCGCTGCCCGAACAACCCACCAAGGCCGCCTGGAGCACTGCCAGGCTGCTGCCGCTGGAGCGCTTGCGCACGCTGGATGTCGAGGCTGATCTGAGCTTCGGCAAATTGACCCTGAACAAACTGCCTATCGACAACGCAGCGCTCAAGACCCAGGCCAACGGTGGCCTTATCAAGGTCGATACGCTGAGTGGCGATCTGTACAACGGCAACTTCGAGGTCAAGGGCAATCTGGACGCGCGTCCGGACACGCCTGTGGCCACGGTGCAGACGCGCATTGCCAAAGTACCGGTCGAACGCATTCTGGAACGCCAGGGCCAGACACCTCCGGTGCGCGGCCTGCTGAACCTCGACAGCAACCTGACCGGCACAGGCAACAGCGAAAAAGCCCTGATCGACAGCCTGAACGGCACCGCCAGCTTTGCGCTCAATAACGGCGTACTGGTCAATGCCAACCTGGAGCAGCAGCTGTGCAAGGGGATTTCGATCCTCAACCGCAAGACACTCAGCGGCGAACCGCGTGCCAAGGACACTCCTTTCCAGCAGCTCAACGGCAATCTGGTGATACGCAATGGCGTCGCCAGCAACCCGGACCTCAAGGTCCGTACGCCGGGCATGGCCGTCAACGGTAACGGCGATGTCGACCTGCGCGTCCTGGGCATGAACTACCGCGTTGGCATCATCGTCGAAGGCGACAAGAGCGACATGCCCGACCCGGCCTGCGAGATCAACCCGCGCTTTGTCGGCATCGAGTGGCCGGTGCAGTGCCGTGGCCCGCTGGAACTGGGCGCCAAGGCCTGCCGTCTGGACAAGGAAGGCGTCGGCCAGATCGCTGCGAAACTGGCGGGCGACCGGATCAGCGAGAAGCTTGAGGACAAGCTGAACGACAAACTCGGTGACAAGGTCAGCCCCGAGTTCAAGGACGCCCTCAAGGGACTGTTCAAACGCTAGGGCAACGTGAACTGCTCAGGAGCGCCCTCGCGGCGCTCCACTGACGCAACCTTTCATATCCCGACTCACATCTCGACGAGAGCCCTCCAGGTCATGCAACCCGAACAATTCTCCAGCGCCGTGCTGGACTGGTACGACCGTCATGGCCGACATGACCTGCCCTGGCAACAAGACATCACGCCGTACCGGGTCTGGGTATCGGAAATCATGCTGCAGCAGACCCAGGTCAGCACCGTTCTGAGCTATTTCGACCGCTTCATGGAGGCCCTGCCGAGCGTGCAGGCGCTGGCGGAAGCGCCCGAGGACGAAGTGCTGCACCTATGGACCGGGCTGGGTTACTACACCCGCGCTCGCAACCTGCAGAAGACGGCAAAAATCGTCGTCGCCGATCATGGCGGCGAGTTTCCCCGCGATGTCGAAAAACTCATCCTGCTGCCCGGCATCGGCCTGTCCACCGCAGGCGCGATTGCCAGCCTGAGCATGGGCATTCGCGCGCCGATCCTCGATGGCAACGTCAAACGCGTGCTGGCACGCTTCACCGCGCAAGAGGGCTACCCTGGCGAACCGAAGGTGGCCAAACAGCTGTGGGCCACCGCTGAACGCTTCACGCCGCACAGCCGGGTCAACAACTACACCCAGGCGATGATGGACCTGGGAGCCACACTCTGCACCCGCAGCAAACCCAGCTGCCTGCTCTGCCCGCTGGAGCGCAGTTGTGAGGCGCACATGCTGGGCCTGGAAACGCGCTACCCGATCCCCAAGCCGCGCAAGACCGTGCCGCAGAAACGCACGCTCATGCCGATGCTCGCCAACGAAGACGGCGCGATCCTGCTTTATCGTCGCCCTTCCAGCGGCTTGTGGGGCGGCCTGTGGAGCCTGCCGGAACTGGATGACTTCGATGACCTTCAGCACCTGGCCACGCAACACGCGCTGCAACTGGGCGAGCACCATGAACTGCCGGGACTTATCCACACCTTCAGCCACTTCCAGTTGAGCATCGAACCCTGGCTGGTCAAGGTCCGCGAGTCCGCCGATCACGTGGCCGAGGCCGACTGGCTCTGGTATAACCTCGCCACCCCGCCACGCCTGGGCCTTGCTGCCCCGGTGAAAAAGCTGCTCAAACGCGCAGCCGACGTATTGAACGCAGGAGAGTCGTCATGACCCGCACCGTAATGTGCCGCAAATACAAAGAAGAACTGCCCGGCCTGGAACGCGCCCCGTATCCGGGTGCCAAGGGCGAAGACATCTTCAACCACGTCTCGCAGAAAGCCTGGGCCGACTGGCAGAAACACCAGACCCTGCTGATCAACGAGCGTCGCCTGAACATGATGAACGCCGAAGACCGCAAATTCCTCCAGACCGAGATGGACAAGTTTCTCTCGGGCGAGGAATACGCCCAGGCCGAAGGCTACGTTCCCCCCGAAAAATAAAGCGTTTCACGCAGTGAAGGTCGTAAGCGTCGGTAATAATTCAAATTTTTTAAAAAACACGCTTGACGACCTCCTGAAAAACACGTCTAATGCGCCCCGTTGCCCAGATAGCTCAGTCGGTAGAGCAGGGGATTGAAAATCCCCGTGTCGGCGGTTCGATTCCGTCTCTGGGCACCACCTTCCGTTTTCAGGTGATGCCAAGCACACCTGAAAGCACACAAAAAGCCCGCCTCGTGCGGGCTTTTTGCTGTCTTGGCTTAACCCTCATCGTATCCCCAAAGTTCGGCACACAACCCGTCCAGTGACAAGCTCGACCAACGACGGATGCCAATCATTCAGCACGTAGCTAAATTGCTTAGCACCGGCTGATACCTATGGTCGTTGGGGGCTATGCTCGCTGAAGCAGGTATCTTCTATCCAGCCCTGAAAGTCTGCTGACTCGCGATCGCTCGAAACTTTGCGTACAACGTTTTCGCTTGCTCGCATTTTGCACTGCATGACAGAGTGCCCACATGCACTCCCGAAGGGGACGCCAAGTCATCTAGCGCGCTGAGGGTATCGGCAAACCAACGAAACGGCGGGGGTGAACTGCAATAGACAACGCAGCTGGCTTGCTCGGCTGGACCATGGCACACGGAGGTGAAGTTGATACCACTATGGGATCATCAGGGGGTAATTCCGCCGATCAACGAGCGGAATCCAACATCTTTTGAGCGAGCGCCCTATCCGACAGACGTAAAGCGGTTGATTGATCGCTTCTCGACTACCTTAGAAAGATGCGAGGTGCTTGAGGGCTTCCTGTCTCATCGATCTGAAATCCATCGCATGGGTATCGTTTCGGGCATTCAGTGGCTTAACGGCAGCTTCATGGAGAACGTGGAGATGCTGGAGGGCCGTCCGCCCAATGATATGGATGTTGTAACATTCGCCGATGTGTCAGCCGCCATTCAGCAATCATTGACCGCTGATGATGTTCAAAAGCTGACAGACACAGAATGGATCAAGACATCGTATAGAGTCGATTTTTATATAAATCTGCTCTCTGACCCACCCGAAACACTCATTGAGCTTGCGGCGTACTGGTACAGTATGTGGTCGCACAGAAGATCTCAGCAATGGAAAGGATTTCTGAGCGTGAAACTCGATCCATTGCATGACCAAGCTGCGGCCGACCTTTTGGGGATTCGAAAGCGGGAGCTCCAGAATGAATAGAACTGAATTCACTCACGCACAGGCAGAAATCGGTTTCCTGGACCGCATCGCTCAGAAGCCAGGTCTGAGCAACCTTTCACGCCTTTCGCTGCAAGCCAGGAAGAATCAGGTAGGCGCGAGTCTTCGAGAGCCTGGTCGCGGCGCATTTTCACCCGCTAAAGCGGTGGTTACTTACCGTGGAACTCCAGTCAGAGGAGTACACGGGATGGGTGCTGAGTTCGGGGCCGCAGTAACCGCAAAATTTTCCGATGCCATATCGGCTATCGCAGCCTCTATAAGCGGCGTTCTGAATGACTTTGGGCCAATCCCAAACAAAGCTCAAAACCAGATACTGATCACAGGGACAGCACTGGGCTCATTTGGCTTTGAATTTGAGGAAGCGCCAAGTGTCGACGCGCAACTCACGCTGGAAGGAACTACGCCCGTCTCGCAAGCTTTCGAGCTGGTTGCAGAACTTCTTGAGGCATCCACCAAGGGTGATGAGGAGTTGTCGGAGCCAGCGTCGCGGCTTGGTACAAGGGCTATTGCCACGGTCTCAGAGTATCTGGACAAGCTGATAGCGTACGAAGCCTACTGCTCCGTAACAACCAGAAACCACGTATTTTCCTTCACCAGCGTTGATCAGGTTCGCATTAGCAGATCGCGCCTGAGCGTGGAAAACATCACTGAAACCGATATCGAGTTCAGTGGCGAATTTCTTGGCGCCTTTCCTGCCGAACGTCGTTTCGAGTTCAAAACCCAGGAAGGCACAATTATCCATGGACGGATTGCTGCCGCAATCGAGAACCCGGCAATAATTAACACCCGGCTAAATCAGACATTCACTATTGGCGTAAGCGCGAGAACAGTGGGAAATGGCAGGCCGAGATACACAATTTCCAAACTTCCTTGGTAAATACTGGCCCAGCCTGCAGCTGGGCTTTTCATTTCTCCCTCCCTGATCCGATCCTTGGATATCGACCTGCCGAGGTCATATACAGTCAATCTGCGAAGAAAGGTATCAATCCGAATCGCTTCCAGATAGCGCTCGGCCACAGGTGCGAAACGATGCTCCGAGCCTCTCAAGACCAGCCATCCAGAGCCCTGCCACCCCCATCCCATTGAACTAATTTTCCCTGCCCACCCTCGAAGCCTTACATTTGCTTCCACAAGGAAAATTCCGTGCTCAAGTTAACCGCCTCCGCCCTCATCCTCGCCGCCACTCTGGGTCTGGCTGCCTGCGACAGCAAATCCGAACAGAAGGCACAGGACGCTCAGGCGCATCAGGAGAAATCCCAGGAGAAGATGGAGTCTGCTCAGGACAAAGTGAACGAAGCGGCCAAAGAGAACACCGAAGCGGCCAAGGATAAAGCCGAGTCCAAGGAAGCGGCTGCTGAAGAGTCGAAGACCTTCGTGCCGACGTCCGAAGTGACCAACACCATTCAGCCTGAAAAAAAGTAAAACAGTGAAAACTCTTCACAAAGTTTTCACAGCGGCCGCGTCATTGTAGAGCTGCTCCCAAGTGTGAATCCTTAAGCCCGCTCCCCCATCGCGGGCTTTTCTTTGTCCGGAATTTGGCGGGCAAACCACCTCCGCATTAGCCCCGAACTCATTGCCGAATGCTTTTCCTGGCAAATCAGACCTGCGCGTCTTCTGGCGTCAAAAAAAATACTTGATTTATTTTTTCGATTGTAGCAACGCACATTCATGCTGCAGCCTTTCGAGTCGATAGCCTCATCACAGTAAGTCCGCAAATACACCAAGGGGCACGTTATGTTCGGAAATAAGAACAAAGCTGAGCTGACGGCCATGAAGGCCCAGGTAGATGGACTCAACGGACTGACAAGCGCGCTGGAAAAATCGATGGCGGTGGTCGAACTGAGCCTCGATGGCAAGATCCTGCGGGCCAACGATAACTTCCTCGCGGCGATGGGCTATCGGGCCGAAGAACTGACAACCAAGACGCATCGCGACTTCTGCGAACCGGAAATGCTCCGCAGCCGCGAGTACGCTGATCTCTGGGCGTCCTTGAAGGCCGGGAAATTCATCTCGGGCACCTTCAAGCGCGTCGGCAAGAATGGCCACAGCGTCTGGCTCGAAGCCAGCTACAACCCGGTAATCGATGCGCAGGGCAACGTAGTCAAGGTGGTCAAGTACGCCCTTGACGTCACCGCACGCGTGATGCTGGAGAACGAGACCAACAGCAAGCTCGCCGCTGTCGACCGGGCGATGGCTATCTGCGAATTCGAACCCAACGGCAATGTGATCACCGCCAACAACAACTTCCTGAACGTCATGGGTTATGCGCTGACCGAGATCAAGGGTAAGCACCATCGATCGTTCTGTGAGCCGACACTGGTCAACAGCCCGGAATACGCCGAGTTCTGGCGCAAACTGAACCACGGCGAGTTCATCGGTGACCAGTTCAAACGTATCGGCAAACATGGCCGGGTCGTCTGGCTGGAAGCAACCTATAACCCGGTTTTTGATGTCGACGGCAAACTCTACAAAATCGTCAAGTTCGCCAGCGACATTACCCAGCGCGTCGAAAAACAGGAAGCGGACGCGCACGGTGCGTCGCGCGCTTACCATATCTCGGCAGAAACCGAGAAAGTGGCCGAACAGGGAACCCTGGTCATTCAGGACACGGCGCGGGAGATGCGTCAGATCTCCGAAAACATCGGTGCATCGGCGAAGCTGGTGAGTCAGCTGGGCGATCGCTCCGAGCAGATCACCGCCATCGTCAACACCATTCGTGGCATTGCCGATCAGACCAACCTGCTGGCGCTCAACGCAGCCATCGAAGCGGCACGGGCGGGCGATCAGGGCCGCGGATTTGCCGTGGTGGCCGACGAAGTCAGGCAACTGGCGGGACGTACCAGTGGCTCGACCACCGAAATTGCCGAAATGATTGGCAAGATCCTCGCCGAAACACGCGAAGCCGTGGCGAGCATGGACGCCACGCAGGAAGGAGCCATTCGCGGTGTGACACTGGCAGATCAGGCTGGGCAGGTCATTGTGCAGATCCGCGATGGCGCAAGCGATGCGGTCGAAGCCGTTAGCATGTTCGCCAACCGCATGGATGAAGCCGAAGCGTTCGCAAAGCCGGGTAAGCGGTGACGCGCCGGTAATACCCCGCAAATCAAAAACCCGCACGTTGCGGGTTTTTTATCGACCGCTGATTACTGCACAAACCTTGGTTATCAGGCCCGTCTGCGCTTCAATAGCGGCCATTGCACCCCACGCCAGCCAAAGGACCGCTCATGGCCTCGCCAGACAAGCAGCAAAAACGTGCCAAGCGCGCAAAGATCAAGGCCAAGCAGAATCGCTCGGGCAAGGCTGCAACCAGCCTGGTTCATCCGGTGTTTGCCTCGGCGCTGGTCAACCAGCCGTTCGACGACGTCGAACTCGATCTCAATACCTTCGACTTCAGCGACATTGTCGAGAACGGTTTTGACCCGGCCGACTACGACGACCTTTTCACTACCATGAAGCAAGCGGAGGCCATCAGCCAGCTCGCGCTGTGCGTCGTCTTCCTGCAGTACCCGGTGCTGGCACTGGTGATTTCCGAAGAGGACGAAGACCCGGCCACGGACTTCATGATGGGCCTGCTCATCGTGTACCGCGCCATGTACCACGATGAAGACGAAGACAGCGCAATCGAGTGGATCGAAAGCCCTGCCTTCCAGAAGGATTACACCCTGGCGTCCGACCTGCTGACGAAGAGAGACACCAGAGCCGCACGCTGATGGAAGCTCGTGCCAATGCGTGGCATTGGCACGAACGTCACCCGATCAAGGGCGCGATCAACCCAGCGCAGCAGCGCCTACGCGACCGGCCTTGCGGCGACGCGATACGATCAGGCCAGCGCTGATCACCAACAGGCTGAGCACGCCGGTGGCGATGATTTCGAGGCGATGCTCTTCCTGCAGCAGCATGATGGTCAGCACCGCGACGATGAACGCGATCACGGCCCAGGTCAGCCATGGGAACAACCACATCTTGAAGTCGATGGCCTCGCGCGCAGCAATGCGCTTCTGGCGCATACGCAGTTGCGACACTGCGATTACCAAGTACACCAGCAGTGCGATGGCACCGGAGCTGGCGAGCAGGAAGTCAAACACGGCCGCAGGCGCAATGTAGTTGGCGAACACGGTCAGGAACGCCGCCGCAGTCGACATGATCACCGCCCAGTGAGGCGTACCGCCCTTGCTGGTGCGTTTGGACAGCGCCGGAGCATCGCCGCGCTTGCCCAGCGAGAACAACATGCGCGAAGCGGTGTACAGGGCCGAGTTCAGGCAACTGGTCACAGCGACCAGGACCACCAGGTCGACAATCAGCTTGGCGTTCGGAATGCCCATTGCATCGAGCACAGTCTGATACGAGCCCACTTCGGCCAGGCGCGGGTCGTTCCACGGCACCAGCGACACAACGATGAAGATCGAAACCAGATAGAACAGGAAGATCCGCCAGATCACCGAGTTGGTGGCCTTGGTGATCTGCTTGCCAGGGTTCTTGGACTCGGCCGCTGCGATGGTTACGATCTCGGTGCCCATGAACGAGAACATGGTGGTCAGCATTGCTGCCAGCACCGCACCCATACCGTTTGGCAGGAAGCCGCCGGAGTCGAACAGATGGCTGACACCGCTGACGTTGCTGGTGGGCAGCAGACCGAAGATCGCCGCAACACCCAGCACCACGAAGGCGATAATCGCCACGACCTTGATCAGCGCGAACCAGAACTCGAATTCACCGTAGTTCTTTACGCTGAACAGGTTGGTCGCCGTCAGCAGCAAAGTGATGACCAGCGTGAACATCCAGATCGCGATGTTGGGGAACCAGGCGTGAAGGATAGTTGCAGCAGCGTTGGCCTCCAGCGGGATGACCAGCACCCAGAACCACCAGTACAGCCAGCCGATGGTGAACCCGGCCCAGTGACCGATAGCGCGGTCGGCATAGGTTGAAAACGAACCGGTGTCCGGCGAGGCAACGGCCATTTCGGCCAGCATACGCATCACCAGCACCACCAGCGTACCCGCAGCGGCATACGCCAGCAGCACGGCAGGCCCGGCTTCGGCAATCGCGTGGCCGGAGCCGACGAACAACCCGGCGCCAATCACGCCAGCAATCGACAGCATCGTAATGTGTCGAGGTTTCAGCCCTTGTTCGAGCTCGGAAGAGTTAGCGGTACTGCTCATAAAACCACCTGTGCAAGACGAGCGAGGCACACCGGAGCGTTACGTAAAAAGAAACCTACGGTGCCGTTCTTTATATTTGACGCAAGAATTGCGCCAAAATATTTCGAAAACGACGTCGCTTAGAGAATACGAGGCCTGTGGCTTGACCCGTGAAGCATGCAAGACGATGGCTTTTATACGCAGTCTGTAGGATTTGTTACCAAACGCCTCAGATTCGTCTCTATGCACGCACCAAAAATGCCCCAAACCTTCTTCTAAGCGCGAACATGGTGCAGAAATCAGACCGCCGCTCAGCAAATGCTACTTCCAACACCCGGCCAAAGCTGGCAACATCGCGCCTTTTTCGCGCACGTCCCCGTTTTACAGGGCACCGTGCTTGCCTTCTTGCGACCGTCCGCTGCCCGGATGAGACAACCCGTCGAGCGCCTCCACGCTGGACACAATACGTCGATGGTTGTCCTTTAAACGCTGTGCTAGCTTGGCGTTCGCTGGCAGCCAGCGCGCACACTTCAATGAGGACCCCACATGGCCGAGGCCACGCCCGCCCTGGAAATCCGCAACCTGCACAAGCGCTACGATCAGCTGGAGGTGCTCAAAGGCATCTCGCTGACGGCTCGTGACGGCGACGTCATATCGATCCTCGGCTCCTCCGGTTCCGGCAAGTCCACTCTGCTGCGCTGCATCAACCTGCTGGAGAACCCGCATCAGGGCCAGATCCTGGTGGCCGGCGAAGAGTTGAAGCTCAAGGCTGCGCGCAACGGCGACCTGATTGCCGCCGATAACCGGCAGATCAATCGCCTGCGCAGCCAGATCGGCTTCGTGTTCCAGAATTTCAACCTGTGGCCGCACATGAGCGTGCTCGATAACATCATAGAAGCCCCGCGTCGCGTCCTCGGTCAGAGCAAGGCCGAAGCCATCGCGGTGGCTGAAGAGCTGCTGGCCAAGGTAGGTATCGCCGACAAGCGCCATGCCTACCCCGCACAACTTTCCGGCGGACAGCAGCAACGCGCCGCCATTGCGCGTACGCTGGCCATGCAGCCAAAGGTTATCCTGTTCGACGAGCCGACCTCGGCCCTCGACCCGGAGATGGTTCAGGAAGTACTCGGCGTCATCCGCGCACTGGCTGAAGAAGGTCGGACCATGCTGCTGGTGACCCACGAAATGAATTTTGCACGTCAGGTATCAAGTGAAGTGGTGTTTTTGCATCAGGGAATGGTCGAAGAACAGGGCACACCGCAGCAAGTATTCGAAAACCCGCTGTCGGCAAGGTGCAAACAATTCATGTCGAGTCACCGCTAACGGAGCAACACCCATGCAGTCGTACAAAAAGATCTTGCTGATCGCAGCGGCCACCCTTGCCTTCAGCGGCAGTGCCTTTGCTGAAAAAATGAAAATGGGCATCGAAGGTGCTTACCCGCCGTTCAACAACA
Organism: Pseudomonas syringae KCTC 12500; assembly: GCF_000507185.2. Classification (NCBI taxonomy): domain Bacteria; kingdom Pseudomonadati; phylum Pseudomonadota; class Gammaproteobacteria; order Pseudomonadales; family Pseudomonadaceae; genus Pseudomonas; species Pseudomonas syringae. The sequence continues at coordinate 2,758,754 of NZ_AYTM02000002.1, read as the reverse complement.
AGGACGCGAGTGGCCAGGTGGTGGGCTTCGACTATGAAATCGGCCAGGCCCTGTGCGCCAAGATGAAGGTCGAGTGCGAAGCGGTGACGTCCGACTGGGACGGCATCATCCCGGCGTTGATGGCCAGCAAGTTCGACTTCCTGATCTCGTCGCTGTCGATCACCGAAGAGCGCCAGCAGGTGGTCGATTTCACCAACCCGTATTACTCGAACAAGCTGCAATTCATCGCGCCGAAAACCTCCTCGATTGACGTATCGAGCATTGAAAAGGCCAAAGAGAGCCTTGCCGGCAAGTCGGTGGGTGCACAACGCTCGACACTGGCCGCCACCTGGCTGGAAGACAAGCTCGAGATCATGGACCCCAAACTCTATGACACTCAGGAAAACGCCTTCCTCGACCTGTCCTCCGGTCGCGTCGACGCCATGCTGGCCGACAAATACGTCAGCTTCGAGTGGCTGAAAAGCGAAGCGGGTCAGAACTTCGAGTTCAAGGGCGAGCCTGTCGTGGAAAACGACAAGATCGGCATCGCCGTGCGCAAGGGTGACGATGCCTTGCGCGAACGCCTGAACGTTGCCCTGAAAGAAATCATCGCTGACGGCACCTACAAGAAGATCAACGACAAGTATTTCCCTTTCAGCATCCTCTGATTCACCGACCGCGTCGCCGCCGCTTCCTGTCGAAGCGCGGCGACCGGCCCTGACAAAGCCTGCCCATGAACATTGATCTCCACGGATTCGGCCCGGCCCTTGCGGCTGGCGCGCTGATGACGGTCCAGCTTGCACTCTCGGCCCTGTGCCTGGGGCTGATACTCGGACTGCTCGGCGCCTTGGCCAAGACCTCGCCCTACAAGCCGCTGCAATGGCTGGGCAGTACCTACTCGACCCTGGTGCGCGGCATTCCAGAACTGCTTTGGGTGCTGCTGATTTACTTCGGCACCGTCAACGGCATGCGCGCCTTGGGCAAACTGTTCGACATTCCCGACCTGGCCCTGAGCGCCTTCGCTGCCGGGGTCATCGCCCTGGGCATTTGCTTTGGCGCCTACGCGACCGAAGTGTTTCGCGGCGCGATTCTGGCCATCCCCAAAGGCCACCGCGAAGCCGGGCTGGCGCTGGGCATGTCACGCTCGCGCATCCTCTTCAAACTGGTCCTGCCGCAGATGTGGCGCATCGCCCTGCCCGGCCTGGGCAACCTGTTCATGATTCTGATGAAAGACACCGCGCTGGTCTCGGTGATCGGCCTGGAAGAAATCATGCGCCACGCGCAGATCGCCGTGGGCTTCACCAAGCAAGCGTTCACCTTCTACATGGTCGCGGCCTTCATGTACCTGGGCCTGACCGTGCTGGCCATGGCCGGCATGTACTTCCTTGAAAAACGCGCCAGTCGCGGCTTTCTGAGGAGTGCGTCATGAACTGGGAAGTCATCATCAAGTGGCTGCCACGCTTGGCACAGGGCGCGACCCTGACCCTGGAGCTGGTGGCGATTGCTGTCATCGCCGGGCTGATCCTTGCCATCCCGATGGGCATCGCCCGCGCATCGCGTCATTGGCCGGTGCGCGCCCTGCCCTACGCCTACATCTTTTTCTTCCGTGGCACACCGCTGCTGGTGCAACTGTTTCTGGTCTATTACGGGCTGGCGCAGTTCGAGTCGGTGCGCCAGAGTGCGTTGTGGCCGTACCTGCGTGACCCGTTCTGGTGTGCCGTGGTGACCATGACCCTGCACACCGCCGCCTACATCGCCGAGATCCTGCGTGGCGCCATGCAGGCGGTGCCGCCAGGCGAGGTCGAAGCGGCACGGGCGCTGGGCATGTCGAAATGGAAGGCGCTGTTCTACATCGTCCTGCCACGCGCGGCACGCATCGGTCTGCCGGCCTACAGCAACGAAGTCATTCTGATGCTCAAGGCCAGTGCGCTGGCCAGCACCGTCACCCTGCTGGAACTGACCGGCATGGCGCGCACGATCATCGCCCGCACCTACCTGCCGGTGGAAATCTTCTTCGCCGCCGGCATGTTCTACCTGGTCATGACCTTCGTGCTGGTGCAGGGCTTCCGGCTGCTGGAAAAACTATTGCGTGTAGACGCCAGCCAGGGTCGCTGATATGAAAGGTGCTGGCGTCGATCCAGCCAGCACCTTGCCCCACGAGGCCGCCACCATGCCCTCTGAACCTCCCTTGCAGGATGAACACCTCGACAGCCACTTCGGTGCGCTGGACAGCTTCCTGTTCGCGCATCAGGCCTTGTGGCGGCCCAAGCCGTTCACGCACCTGGCCCTGCCGTGGGAAGACAAATACCCGGACCTCGCGCACTGGCTGCGGCAACGCACGCTGGAACAGGGCGAGGCCGCGCACAACCACCCGGAACACCTCGACGCGCCCTTCCCGTTCAAGCAACTGGCCGCCGAAGCCGTCGCGCTGAGCCACGTCGCCGAACTGCCCGTGCATGCCCTGCAGCCGGTTGAAGCGCGCATGAGTGTCGATGTGCCAGGGCGCAAGTGGCAGCAGATCGAAGCCTTCGCCAGCCATCTGGACATGCGTGACAGCACAACTCACTGGCTGGACTGGTGCGCAGGCAAAGGCCATCTGGGGCGCCGCCTGACCGGGCCCGGCCAGCGTCTGACCTGTCTGGAGCACGACCCGGCGCTGATCGAAGCAGGCCTGGCCCTGAGCACGCGGCAAGGCATCGACGCCAGACATGTGCAGCATGATGTCATGGCCGACGACACGTGGCGCTACCTGCAACCCGAACACACGCCTGTGGCGCTGCATGCCTGCGGCGACCTGCACATTCAGTTGATGGAGCTGGCCAGCCAGACGGGCTGTCGGCGTATGGCGATTGCGCCGTGCTGCTATAACCGCACCCGGCACGACCTTTATCAGGCGCTATCCAGCGATGGCAAGGCGTCCGGCCTGAAGCTGTCGCGAGACGAGCTGGGTCTGCCGCTCAGTGAAACCGTGACGGCTGGCGCACGCGTACGCCGTCAACGCGACATCTCGATGGCCCGCCGCCTGGGCTTCGACCTGCTGCAGCGCCGCCTGCGCGGCATCAATGACTACTTGCCCACACCCTCACTGCCGACATCCTGGCTGGATGCGTCCTACGCGGACTACTGCAATCACCTGGCAAAACTCAAGCATCTGCCTGCACCGGGTCAACAGGACTGGGCCGCCCTGGAAACCGCTGGCTGGAAGAGACTCGCCGAAGTGCGCAATCTGGAACTGGTCCGCGATCTGTTTCGGCGTCCGCTGGAGATGTGGCTGGTGCTGGACAGGGCGATGTATGTGCGTGAGCAAGGTTACAGCGTGAGCGTTGGCACTTTCTGTGACAGCCGGATTACACCGCGCAACCTGCTGATTCTGGCTCGAAAATCGTGACCTAAATCGATTGAGCAACCTGTGGATAAGTCTGTTGATGAAAATGTGGATGAGTGCGTTAAAGCTTGGCGCGCCAGTTACTGAAGCCCCTTATTTTTTTCCGCAATCCTTCCCGTAACCCGCAAAAACAATGCCTTGCGGCTCAAGGCACCCGACTGCACATAATTACCCGGCTGCGCAAATCTTTATCAGCAAATTGTGCATAAAGATTTGGTAAAGGCTCTGGCGCAAGCGTTTTGCGTGGCTCAATCGTGCACATGCAGGCGCTTGTGCACGAGCTGTCCGACGGAAAGATTTCAGACCTCTTCGACACACTCCAGCGAGCGCTCGACCATGACTTTGGCCATTTCCAGCATGTGCATGGAGGCGAACGCCAGATCGCGCTGCGAACCGGTCAGTTCATCACCGAGTTCGTGAGCGGTGGCCGATGCGCAGCGCAGGAAATCCAGCGCGTGCACCAGGGTGGCTTCCAGGCTGATGAAGTCGAACTTGCTGTCGTGGGGTTCCTTGGCCGGTCGGGAGATTGGCAGGTAACACTCCATGGCGCGCTTGACCACAGCCTTGTCAAAGACCGGTGCGCTGCTGGACTGTTTGTTGGGCGGATCGGGGGTTACTTTGACCATGCTTAGCTCTCTCCTCAATGGAACTGCCACTGGGTCGCGACTAAACGAGTGAGGTGGCAGCTGTGCGAAGGTTAGTCGACCGGGAGCTAAGACCGGCGCACCCGAAGGTGCCCTCACGCACAGCCGCCATAGAGTGCAGGAAGAAGACCTGAACAAAACAGCGACGCGATACGCCTTAACTCAAATCCGGGCGACTAAACCCGATCGCTGATAGGCAGCGACGGGCGCAGAGTAGAAGCCCAGACAGAGGGGCGCAAGCGGCCGGGGATTCTCTCGGAAATGTCCTTCAAAAGAAAGAGACGGTGCCTGCAAAAACGCGCCTGAAAGCGTTGCAAAAGGTGAGTTCACAGTACAACGCTTTGGTTCTGGCCGAAGGCCGTAGGAGCGAACTTGTTCGCGAAGACTGAATACGCAGCGCCGCATTCCTGTCATGACTCACTACTAAAACTGATCATCCTTCAACCGCGCAAACGGCACACTGCGGTTCTGCAGCTTGCGCAACGTCAGCTTGTAGGCACTGGACTTGATCTGACTGCCCATCGGCGTCTCCTCCAGCAAAATCCGCCCCGAGGCAAAGGCGCAGCCGGTACTCATCATCTTGTACTTGAGCAGGTACAGCCCCGGGTCCATCTTGGCGAACGTAAACACCGCCCCGGCCGGCACAAACGCATGCCGAAACGCCCTGCGCCCCACCGCATCCGTGACCTTGGCATACACCGCCGACTCGCCCGCCGAGTTATCCACAGTGATCTGCGACCAACCGTTGTCCTTGAGCACCGGCATGTCCTTCACATAGCCCGCCTTGTCCGGCCACGGCGCGCCCATCGGATCAAGCGCCGGCACACCACACTCGGACGCCGCCGCATCCACCGATTTGGCCGGGCTAGCTACAGGCTCCTCGACCGGCGCGGCAGGCGTCGCAGGTGCGGGCTTGACCCACGTCTGCGCAACCGGTGCAGGCTCGGACGGCACAAACGACTTGCCTGCACCCGGGTCGTAGCCCATCCACGCGCCACCCGCGCAGAACACCACAAACAACAGCGCCCAACGCCACGCACTGCGACGACGCTTGTCACGGGAAGGAGATGCCGAAGCATAGGAAGAAGACTTGGGCGCCGGCCCGGAACGAGCCGCCTGAGACGGCGCAGCAGCGGTGGCTGCAGAAGTGGCTGCATACACATGCACCGCCTGCCCACGCGCTGCATGCGCCTGCTTGCGCCGCGCAGCGTCCATACGCGCCTTGTGCTCATTGGCAGCGAGCTGCGCATCATAAGCCGCACGCCGCGAAGGGTCAGCCAACACATCGTGAGACGCGTTGACGACGCCCATCATCTCCGAGGCGTAAGGATCTGGATTCCTGTCCGGGTGCAGCTTCTGCGCCAGCTTGCGATAAGCCTTCTTGATCTGCTCAGGAGAGGCATCGCGAGCGACACTCAGCAGCTCGTAATGCGTAGGCGTTCTCTGCATTGCACTTGCTGTCCATGGCTGACTGCCATTTTCGATACAGATGTATCGGCCAAAAAGCCGGTAGCTCCAGTGCAAATCCGACGCAACAGCAACCAGCCCACAAGAAAATGCCCGAATCCAGAGGATCCGGGCATTTCTTGAAACATCGATGAAGCCTTCGTTGGCATCCAGACGCACATTCATGCGATTCAGACAGCCATCCTCAGCCCCACCCTGCGCAAAGCCAACAGGCCAGGCGCACCTGCAAATATCCTTCAACAACTCTTCAGCGAATGACCAGCCTGCGGCAAACAAAACCCCAAACCCGGTTACGATCCATCGCATCACTCATCAGATAGTCCTTTATCTGCATGGCTGAAAAGCTAACGACCCGTGCTGCTGACTCAGTAGCCTGGGCCGTTGAGAACAAGCCTATGCAAAGCCCTCCTGCCCCGCAACTGCCCAAAAATGGCGGGGTCGGTTCAGCGTCTTCTTAAGCGCCAGATAGCCATCAAGGCTAGACGTATCGGTTTGCAAGGCCAGGTGAAAAATCCAGCGTTCTGTCAGGCACAAGCTCTGCGTGCCAAAGGCAAAATCAACGCCCAAATTCAATGCCATCCGCCCTACCACGCAGACCAATCCGTCCAAACCAACAGAAACGTCCTGCACCACCACCCGCCCACATCCGACCTGGAGCGCCAATGGTCGATTTTTTTCAACTGAATCAGACAGCTAGGCTTTACAAGCGCATCAGACTCTATATACTCGCAGCCCATTACGCCGGTATAGCTCAGTTGGTAGAGCAACTGACTTGTAATCAGTAGGTCCCGGGTTCGACTCCTGGTGCCGGCACCATACAGAACAAAGGCTTGCAGCGATGCAGGCCTTTTGTTTTTATCCAATGCGTAACAACGGACGTAACAAGCGCCTGAGCAGCCTCAAAGTGAGCGTGTCTGGCTAGGTGGAATTATGAAATGGACCTTCGATTGGAAATACTTGCTCGGTACTTTCATAGCAATCGTCCCGCTTGTATTCTCGTTCTACCAGTGGCGAAGTGATCAGCAAGGGCATGACATATCTCTGCGCCTCATCTCTTCATCATCGTTGCAGCCTCTTGCTAAATCCGAAATATATGACGTCAGAATGACCGTTAACGGATCTGAGCTCGTCAATCCGCACTTTTCAATTATTGAATTAACCAACATTGGGTCGAAGCCGATTCTCAGCGCCGACTTTGACACCCCTATCGAATTCACAGGCAAGGACGGGTTGGCATTCATTACAGCCCGAGTCGACCTTACCGATCCAAAAGACATGCCTGTCAAAATGACAGTGGACGCTCAACGCATCTCTATAGCCCCGTTCCTTTTCAATCCAGGCGATAGAGTCCTGGTCTCCACCATCACATCCGGCCCCGACCCCTTCATCAGTGTAAAGGCAAGGATCGCGGGGATACGAAACCTTGCAATCGACTCATCTATCGACTCAGGGAACAAATTCAAGGCTGCATTCGACCTAGGTACAGGCAGCCTATCCCTCGTTATCTACTTTACGTATCCGTGGATCCTTTCAAGACGGCGCGCTCTAGACCGTCGCTTCTTGATCGCATCGGCCCTGTGCTGTGGGGTCGCCGGCTCTCTGTCCATTAAGGTTGGACTGGATGAATTGGAGGTTATCTTCGCAGGAATTAAGGAGTACCGGATGTGGATAAATGGCGCCTTGATGATCGGCGGAATACTGGCTGGCTATCGAGTTGGCCAAATTCTTCGGCGGCGACCTTCTCATCCAGCTAATCAGCCCTAGTGACACACCTACCGAGCGCTAGTGGTCTTCTACGACACGGGCGAAGTAACAAGCGCATTCACGGCGCTCTGCATCAATGCTTATGCGTGGTCTTATAAAGGTGGTCGACCTTCGCAATCATCCGGCGGTAGCACTCCACCTCCAGCACCAAGCGACGGCATTCGGGATGCTGCACCCAAATTCCGCGCAGTTCGGCTTGGGTCTGTAGTCGTCACCCTCACAGACTCCAATGAGCTGGAAGGAGGGATTTTGACCAACAGACGCAAGGGCAGCAGGGACAACATCGTTCGTTGGACGCCGCGCCTGCGGCGCCATGTGGGACAGTGCAAAGGCTTACCAATCACGCACCTGGGAAAAACGCAGGACAACTATTCCGATAGCACCAGATCGACGACCTATCATCGTCGCGAGCCAAGGCGGTACTCTGCGCAAGTCGAGTCTTGATACCGCCTGTCAGCGTTTCATCACACTGGCACTCAAGGACGACGTAATCACGCCCGAGCAGTGTTTCGCGTTGCACGACTTGAAGCGAAGGGGCATCACAGACACCGCCGGCAACCTAGCGGACGAGCAGGAGGCGAGTGGCCACCGTTGCCCGAAGATGATGGACGTCTACGACCACAGCCTGCCCGTGGTTTCCCCTTCTGCGGACTGATTAATAATAGGAAGCAAGGCATGAACCTTGTGGAGCGTTATTTAGAAGGCGTTGTCGAGCCGAACGACATCGGCTGGTATGTCGAAGCATGGCATGCGGGGCTTGGCGGCACCGGCGCAGCTGCACGAGTATCTGGGCTTTTCCTGAGAAGAGTAAGTGGTGTGGTCCACAACTCCATCAGCGCTTCTATCAATCCTCAACGCCCGTGCCGGGACAGTTGACGCGTAACCCTCCCCCCAAGGATCAGGGGCCCCACTTCTCGCGGCCCCGCACACTAAGCAATCCTCGCGTAACAAGCGCACCTGGGTCCGCGTATTTAGCGGGTCCCGGCGCATAAGCACGTAACCCATTGATTCTATTGCTTTAACTACCTTACTTGTAATCAGTAGGTCCATGGGCGACTCTTGGTGCCGACGCCATAAGCAGTAGCAAGAAGGCTAACCAAAAGGTGGGCCTTTTTGTTTGCGCTGTCTCCCTCTGCGATTACCCCACTTAGACTAATTTTAAATCCCTCCTGCGGAGCGAACATCAGCCTCGATCAAGTCAGAGGACTCAGCACAGAATTATCAAACCTTCAAATTCCTCAGGCCGCGGATCTCAAAAATGCGATCCGCTAATTTGCGAAGGCTGCGCTTTTTCCAAACTGCGGGTTCCACCGAAGGACATCGAACCGCAAGACCCATACGAAATTATCGCTCAGACCAATCTGATAATTTTGTCTGGAATCGATCCATCATGCACCTATAGATCATTCATAATATTGATCATGTACAGATGTCTTTAGGCACGCCGCTATGCCACTATACCAACTACGAATAGACACAAAGGGGTCGGATGCATGGAAGGTTACGGAAACAAAGGTAAGGATTCTGAGGTAGTCGGATACGAAATCAGGCTAGGATCAATCGTCGCAGCCTTCAAAGATAGCCGAAATTATATCTATAATGAAATACGGCTTAGCATCGCAATTATTTTCCATTTTCAGCAGTTAGTCCGATGTGACCATGGGCTGAATAGCTATTTAAGTAAATAGAAAGTCTAAAAACTGAAATCAATTTAAAATTTGCAGTGCAACTTAATGACACTCACATCGATGCACACGGAGCTATAATGGTAAATCACAACCGGGAAGTGGTATCTTCACTATTCAAAGAACGTAGCAAATTTGTTGTGATCGGCCTGACAGGTCGCACTGGATCAGGTTGTACTACTGCAGCAAATATTTTAGAAAGCTCTAGCGTAAACTTTCCAGACTCCAATGCAGTCCAATATAAAGGAAAGCCTTTTTTTGAGCGCCTTAACGGAAAACGTTACGAAATCCTCAAAAACTATACAGAACGAAATATTGTTCAATTCTACTCAATAAAAGTTAGCGATTTGATATCAGCCTATTTATTATCAATGGAGTTTCAAGAGCTTTTTCTTTTTATATTGGATACATTAAAGCCTCCTATTGACAGTGCAAAAATTATCGAGACCCTTAATAATGGCATTTATGGAAAAAACAAAATAACAGCAAAGTTCGCACCCATCATGAGCAAGCTATTAGACCATGAAGAGAAATTTGTACTTTTGGATAAAGAAAAAGAAAAGTTTATCTCCTTTTTGAAACTCATGAGAAAATTTACAAACGACTTTAAGAATGATCTGAGAAAAATTGACAACGCACTTTATGTATCATTATATCAATCAGCAGGAAATTCAATAAGAAAAATCGGATGCATTGACAAAGATTACAAATCTGTCGATTTCATGCCCGCTAGCATTTTCCATCTTCCTGAAACTATAAACCGTGTAGTCAAAGGTATCAGAAGCATAAAAGACAAAGCGTTAATAGTTATAGATGCCATCAGAAACCCATATGAAGCTAGGTACTTCAAAGATAGATATTCTGCATTTTACCTAGTATCTATCAATGCGCCTGACTAGGATCGCGCAACTTATCTCCATAGTATTCATAAATTTTCCTCTGACAAGCTTCGTGAAATTGATGATCATGAGTCAGGAAAAACTAAAATAACACACGCAGATTTTATTAGTCAGAATGTTAAGCAATGCATAGAAATATCAGATATACATTTATTTAACCCCAGGGGTGAACTCGACAACAATAATGTATTAAAGGCCCAGTTAGCTTGGTATGTGGCACTAATGCTCCACCCTGGCCTCGTATCTCCGACCTCTATGGAGAGAGTTATGCAAATTGCTTACTCAGCAAAAAGCAATTCGGGATGCGTTTCTCGACAGGTTGGCGCAGTAGTCACCGATGCAAACTTTTCGGTTAAAGCGGTGGGATGGAACGACGTAGCAAAGGGACAAGTTCCATGCTCTTTAAGATCATTAAAAGGGTTGATGAACGATTTCGATGCTACTGCTTACAGTAAATACGAGCGAACCAACTCTGAATTCAGGCTAAGCGCTGGGAAAAAGCTTATCAAGCTAGCTGATGTTCTAGAATCAAGCGGCCAAAATTTATCTTATTGCTTCAAGGATATTAGAAACGGACTAGAGAGCAGCGAACGAACACGTGGCAATCAAGTTCATACCCGATCACTACATGCAGAAGAAAATGCCTTTTTGCAAATAGTTAAGTATGGAGGAGGAGCGATTGAAGGTGGAAAGCTATTCACTACCGCCAGTCCCTGTGAACTTTGCGCCAAGAAAGCCTACCAACTAGGATTGAAAGAGATTGTATTCATCGATCCTTATCCTGGGATCGCGAATGATCACATACTAGAAGTTGGAGAAAACCCTCCCGAACTTTTACAGTTTTACGGAGCTGTGGGCAAAGGCTACCATCAACTTTATGATTCAGTACTACCTTACAAAGACGAATTAGCATATATGGAATAGACTATTATTCAACAGCTCCAAGACTAAATCTGGATTCCACATGACCACTGGGTCAATTAATACATGATTTAAACGTATAACGGGAAGGGCATGACTTATCTAAAAGTCATATCCTTCTTTTTGAATGGATATGGGGCATTATAAAAACACCGCAAAAACTAATAACAAACTTATTATCTATAATTCAGATCTAAACCTGCTATCCGACTCACTCAGTTTTATGAGCGCACAGGATTGCATCCCACCCAAATCTTCGGTTGCTGGTGAATGAGCAATTAATTTACCAAGTCCTTCTCTGACGAGTAGCTCCAATGCAAACAGGCTTTATGATTGCCGACTAATAATGAATGGCACAAACCGTCAAGCGCGCTATGAAGTCAAATACGGAACCCGGCTTGTTGAGTTTGGTAATCTCGAACAGACATAGGTTAAGCAGCTAAAATTGTCTCTGCGTATTTCACTGAATAACCATACCTTACGTTCGACAACTGAAAGATTCATGGAATGCATCATTACCAAAGCTATCCTCAAAAAAACATGATGGCATTTGGCCGGATTTGTTGTATTGTCATACTAGAAAAAATGCCTCAAGGACTGATGAGCGATGGTTAAAACAAAAGATAGAAAAGAGAAGCTTTCAATATATTTGGCGAAAAATCCCAATAGTATTGATTTGGAAACACTCAAACTTGAAAATGCAAAGACTCCTATAACTATTGAAATTCCTGATACGGAAATAGCTACGCTTTACATCAAAAAAGAGCCACCGCGACATACCCCACCGTGGACTGAGCTATTCACTTCTAGACCAGAAGTTTCAGTTGAAGATTTTGGAAACAGCAGTAGTGTAGGTGCAGCTTTAGTTGTAATTGCTTTTCAGAATAAATTTATATTGACTTTCGGCACAGGCTTCCACCTTTTAAAGGACGAAGCTATAGAGCGTGATTTTGGTTTGAGAGTTACTCTAAACTCTGTAGACCCAGAAAAACTAAGAAGCCTAGACAAGTCTAGTTACGATCACAATCCATTAAACTCAAGAACGCAAAGCACAAGAGAGGTTGACATATTTGATCTTCATATAGACTCAGACATAGAAATGTTATATGCAGTTACAGGAAGCTCCGCTGTAGAGATTTTCGGCTCGCATATTACTGGTAGAGATGCTTTTACAGTAATTTCAAGCATAGATCTGAACCAAATAAGTCTTTTACTAAAAGAAGCATTAACCAGATACAACCAAAAACTACCCGAAGTATTTGAGTGGGTCGAAAACATAAATAGGGTAAGAGACGCAGACGATATCCAAATCCTTGACCTAGAATTGGAAAGTGCTATCAAAAGCCCTACACTAGATAACCTCTGGCTCGGAGAACCGGAAATTGTCGACTGGGAAAGCCAACTAGGATACTCATTTGATTTATACGGCAGAACAGAGCGATATGTCGTCTTAGACGTAAATAGCTTACTTGCACATCTTAAATCCAAGTCAATTAAACTCTCAGTTGAAGCACTGAAGCAAACACAGGTTCATATTAATGACTATCAGTACAATTCTATAAAAAGCTGGTCAGCTTATAAATGTCTTTACGCAGAGATCAAATACGGCGGAGAAACTTATATCTTAAGAAATGCTCTATGGTACAAAATCAACTCAGACTTCCTATTAATTATCGACGAGCAACTTTCTTCTATACCGACCTATAAAACACCTCTGCCCCGCTATGAGGAAGATAGGGAAGATGATTACAACATGAAGTTAACCATCGACCCCAGCTTTGAATTACTCGACAAGAAAAACATAAAGATTGGGGCCGCTTATGACAAATTAGAGTTTTGCGATATAATAAGAAACGGAACTGAATTAATTCATGTTAAGTACTACCGCAGCTCTAGCACACTTAGCCATCTTTTTTCGCAAGGATGTGTCGCAGCGGAAGCGTTTATACGAGACACTATTTTTAGAGAGAAACTCAATTCGAAGCTTCCAGCCTCTATAAAACTATCTGATCCTACAGCTAGGCCTGATCCGAGCAACTACAAAATAGTTTACGCCATCGCTACGAAAAAAAAATTACCTTCCGAGCTTCCTTTTTTTTCTAAGGTGACTTTAAAAAACGCCTTGAAAGTTTTGCGCGGTCTCAACTACCAGGTCGAGATAGCCACAATAGATGTTGACCCCAACCTATTATTAAGAAAGAAATACAGACCTAAATGACTAGCCAATTCCCCTAGATCTCTTTTTGTAAAAAGAGTTTCTATTTAAGATAACTTACAACATTATTAAATAGACCAAAGCCTTATCATGATAAAAAATTACTTTACTAAACCCCCGTCTCTGTAAGGGAAGTTAACTCGCGGTAGTTAATTAACGAAAAATCAGGCGAGGAAGCGGGGCTCTTTGAGTGTTAAAACTTTATATGCTGCATAACGCAGCATTACCGTTCGTAACCAACGTTCGAACATAGCATAGAGACAGCAACTTCAAAGGCGTGATGTTCTTTTAAAATCCCTTTCTAATTTTAGCTATATCTCAGACCGGGACCTCTTCAGCATAATTTTTCATGACAGCAACGCCAAGACTACCAAAAAGTCAAAGAAACAATGAGCACCACACCAACTATCAAATCCTCAGCCTCTTCGATACCACTAACATCAAAATATGATGCAGCTTTATATAAACAGCATTACCCAATGATATATCCAATACGGCTTTAACCAGTCCGCTGGCCGCTGACAATCGCAACTCGTGCCAGAAAGCAAGCGACCGCTAATACAGCAAGCGCTTTCAAAATACTTCTAATCACCCGCATCTCACTTCCTCAAATCCATCGTATAAAGACTTCCATGGTATTTCCACTCGCCCCGAAGTGAGTGAGACCAATGATTCCCGCCGTCAAGATTGCTCCACAGACCCCATATCAATCTATGTGTCGAGCTCAGGTATATCGTACAAAATCGTTAAGCACAGCAGAGTGCTTAGGATAGCTGCTGCTTCTCACATGGAAAATACTCACGAACACCTAGGCACCGACACAACCTGAAAACCTTCGTCCTCCCCAAACTCCTCAAGCTTCCCACCCACCCCGTCGATACCCTCCATACAACCCCGCAATCATGGATCGATGAAATGGTTATCTCACTCACCCCCGGCGGCAACACGTCTCCCACCATCACCCTGCCCAATTCCGGCATCACGCTCACCCCAAAGCCGCTCACCGATGCGCAGAAAGAAGCGTTTAAGAACGCTGCTGCCAGTACACCCGCTGTCGTCTATCACCCGAGTACCGAAGTACCTGCGACCACTGAGCCGATGGAAGCGGTTGATACCTGGATAGGTCGCTCGCAGTCGCCTGATTTCCCGAAGATGGCGGCGCAGCACAGTAACTCGACGGAGGCGCTGAAGACGTCGTATGAAGCGTTCACGTCGACGCTGGCGTCGGTGTATCCGGATCTGGCCAGCAAGAAGTTCGGCTTCACGATCGAGGCGGACGGTAATCTGAAGGCGATCAACAGTTCCGGTGAGTTGAGCGAGGCGGATACCAAGCAACTCAATACATTGTTGAATGCGTCCAGCGGGCTGAAAGCCGCTGCGGCTACCTATCGGGAGACGGCCATTGATCTGGTCGACGCCGATTCGCCCTGGAGCGGCAGTTATCTGGGTCGCTACAACCTGAACAAGGAGAACTTCGCCAATTCTCTGGACTTGGGCGCGCTGTTTATTCCCAAGACGTCGACGCCATCGAAAGATCAGATCGACGGCATGTTCTTCAATCAGTTGGCGTACAAAGGTGAGCTGCACACCCAGGAATCGGAGGCGGCCATGCTCGCTGCACGTGCGGCGGAGAAAGCTGCCTCGGCGGGTTGATCCCAAACCCGTCAGCACATCGGCAGACGTTGCGAGCGGAGGTAGTAGTTGTCGAACTCGCCGCTCTCAACGAGCTGAAACCCGTGGCGGACGTAGAACCGGTTGGAGTCGCTTTCTTTCAGGGCGCCCACTCGTACTGTGGATGCGGTTGCGTCCGCGTGTGCGAGCACTTGCCGAAGCACGGCAGCACCAATGCCCTGCCCTTGAACAGCCGGCTTGATGTACAGGTGATCCAGCAACAGGCCGTCGCTGGTTGGTTTAACGACCACGAAGCCGACCTTGCTGCCGGCAACCTGAATGTAGTGTGTGCATGATGCAGAAAACCCTTCACGAAAACGCTCTCGGGCGCGCACCGGATCGAACCGGCCAACGCGCTTGAGGCTTTCGCGCATGGCTTCGATACGTATGGCCACCAAGGTTTCGAAGTCTTCGGGCCGGACCGTTACCAGGGTGATGTCGGGCTCGGTGTTGCGGGTCAACGGCATTCGGGTCGCTCCCTGTTTATTGAGCAATATCACTTGGGCTGGTGGTGATGGGCAACAGGTTAATGCCAGGTCGGCCTCTACGTCAGACGTTCGAAGTGCCTGCTTGCAGCGCTCGCGCCAACCACTCCTCCCGCGTCATCTCCCAAATTTCCACCTCGAACCGTCCGCCAACAAACTCTCCGTCCTGCGTGCTTACCTTGCGCATGCCTTCGCTGATCGAGATGCGCCGCGAGGCTTCATTGGGGGCGGCTTTGGGCACTTGCATCAGGGGCATGCCCATCACGTCGAACCACTGTCGATTGATCACACGGCAGGCCTCTTTCATGTAACCGTGGCCTTGCCAGTCCGGGTGCAGCCAGAAGCCGCGGTTGTTGCCGGGATGGGTCATCAGGGTGATGCTGCCGATGATGTCGTTGGGCGCGATCTGCAGGCGGATCATCCAGTGCCATTCGGCGCCGTTTGCTATGGCGGGCAGTGCGACGTCCTGAATGTAGCGCAGCGCACCGTCCTGTGGATAAGGCCACGGAACGCGGTTGTTCAGGTAGCGCACGATGTCCCAGAGCGGAAAGCGGTGCTGAACCGCAGGCGCATCCTCGAGCTGCAGTGGCGTCAGCAGCAGACGGTCGGTGTGCAGCGTGGGGGTGATGGTCATGACGATTTCTCGGTTCGTCGAAACGTGCTCACTGGATGAACGGTCCCGTATGCCGGGGATTTAAGTCGAACTGCCGGCGGCAGGCGTGGGTCTATCCAGCACCTTTTATACATCGGTAACACCAGTGCCCAGAATCATAACGGATGAAACACCCGCGAAAGTGGTGGATGAGCAGCAGGTCAAATTGTTTGGCTCGCCCAAGGAACGGCTGGACTTTTATCGACGCGAAATTCATTACGAAACCACCAACCTTTCCAACCGCACCAACGCCTATTTGTCTGCGCAGTCATTTCTGGTGATTGCTTACGCGTCGTCGATGGCCAACATGAACACGGCCTGGGGCGCGATGTTCACGCTGGTGGTGCCGCCGATGCTGGCTTTGCTGGGGCTGCTCAGTACGCTGTTCGCCTGGCCGGGTATTCGGGCGGCGTGCGACATCATCCAGCACTGGCATCACAAACAGGCGCAACTGCTGCTCAGCGAGCCGGTCATCGGGCTGACCTATGACGATTCACCATTGTTCAGCGATTGGGAATCCAGCGAAACCGGGCCGAAAAAGTCCTTGCTGTTCTCCAAGCGCAGTCCTTGGCTGTTCAGCTTTTTCTGGGTATTCCTCGGCGGGTTCGCAGTGTTTGTTCAGTTGGTCGCGGACTGAGTCGGGCGACGGCCTTTGCCAGGCCGCCGCACTCAGATCAGAAAACGTTGATCGGGTAGTCCACGAAGATGCGTGTCTCGTTGCCTTCGCTGTTGTAGGCCTGTGCGTCGTCTGAGACCCGCAGGAACGAGTTGCGCAGGCGGATCGAGAGGTCTTTGGCCGGCCCGCTCTGGACCACGTAGGTCAGCTGGCTGAATATCTCGCGCTCAGTACCGTCGCCACTGCCTGCGGTGCCATCGTCGATGTTGTCGCCGCGTACGTAGGCAGCCTTGTAGCTCAGGCCAGGCAGGACCAGCCCGGACAGGTCCACGCCATAAGCCGCCTGCCACGAGCGTTCGTCCTTGCCGTTGAAGTCGGACCAGTAGGAGTTGGCGAGGTAGATGGTGTTACCGCCATCACCAAAACCGCCATCGTTGCGATAGCCTCCGTAGGCGTAACCCATGTCACCGGTGCTGCGCTGATGCGCCAGGGTGAAGGAGTGGATGCCCACGGCCCAGGTTGCGGCCAGGCTCCAGATCTTGTTGTCACGCGCATCGCTGGCAGTGAAGTCTTTATCCAGTCGGGTCTTGTAGCCGTTGAAGTCGAAGGTCAGCGACTGGTCTTGCGGCAGGGCGAAGACGTAGTTCAGGTTCAGGTACTGCTTCTTGAACACGTCTTCGTTGTCGGAGGCGTAGAAAGCGGCGCTGAACTCATCGGTGAATTTGTAGCTGGCGCCGTAGACGTTGATGCTCTTCAGGTCACCACTGTCGCGACCTTCGGCGCTCTTGCGCGCTTCCTGAGTGAAACGCCCGGCGACCACTTCCAGCCCATCGATCTCTTTGGAGGTGATCAGGGTGCCGGTGTAGCTTTCCGGCAACAGACGGGAGTTGTCGTAGTTCAGCACCGGCAATTGCGGCATCTGATCGCCGTACTTGATGACGGTATTCGAGAAGCGTGCTTTTACCGCAGCGCCGGCACGAGACAGGTCATCGGCAGCCGCGCCGCTGTCGCCCTGCTTGAAGAAGTCAATGCCGCCGTTGCCACTGCGGCCCTTTCCGCCATCGAGGCGAATGCCGTACAGCGCAAAGGCGTCGACGCCCACGCCAACCGTGCCTTGAGTGAAACCGGACGCGAAGGTGCCCATGAAGGCCTGGCCCCATTCGGATTTGTCTTCACGGTCGTTTTTATAGTCGCGATTGATGTAGGCGTTACGCAGGTTGACGTTCAGGCTGCTGTCTTCAACGAAGCCCTTCGAATCGGCTTGGCCCTGAGCCACGGCCTGACCGGCGCTGATGATGCCCAAAGCGAGCATGCCCATACGTGTGTTAAGCATTTTGTCTTCCTTGTTCTGCAAAATGACATGCGCTGTGGCGGCGGCCAATGGCCGTCCTGGCTTCCCGCCTCTGATCAGGCGGTGGAGAGCCGCACGAGGTCATCGCAGCGGACTACGAAGCACGTACAGGGAGTGGAGCCACAGGCAGTGGGGCGCGAATCCTAGTTCGGGTGCCTGGGGGTGTCAAACGTGTGGATGGTCGGGGCCAGGTCTGGTGTATTGCTTAATCTGTCAGCACACGCGCCAACGCTTCGAATTCGGCATCGTTGAACAGGCCTGCCGGATAGCGCTTCAGCAGCATGGCGCGTACGTCCGGCCTGGCTTTCACGGGCCTGGTCGTCCTCAACCAATCCGCCACTCGCTGGCGTGCCTCATTACTGAGCGAAGCAGAAAAACCACGAACTCGCTGTTGGTTCATACCTGCATTCATAACCAAAACCTCTTGATTCGTGAGGGGCTAAATCTACTGGTGCCATGTGACAGTCAAGCTAAGGAAACGGAGTTTCGCCAGTGGAATTTAGGAAAACTGCCGATAAATCTGATGAACTTAGTTATAAAGTAACGCATAAAAAAGCCCATCTGATGATGGGCTTAATACAGCAAAAACGGGACCAACTATCCAGTTGTTAGATACAACTAGTTACTAAGCGCTAGTGCTTGTGAGGCGCTGGCTGTTGCTGTGTCAGGCAGTGGATATTGCCCCCACCCAGCAGCAACTCACGGCCCGGTGCCATCACCACCTCATGCTCCGGAAACAGCTTTTGCAGGATCTCGCGAGCCTTTCCGTCCATCGGATCGTCGAAACTCGGCGCAATGATGCCGCCGTTGACGATCAGAAAGTTCACATACGACCCCGCCAGACGCACCGAAGGATTGCGCTCCTGGCTGCCATGCACCTGATCGACGCCTGCGCATTCTTCTTCTGTTGCGAACAATGGGGCCGGAATCGGCATTTTATGCACGATAAACGCACGACCCTTGGCATCCAGGGTGTTTTCCAAAATACTCAATGCCGCGTGGCAGCGTGAGTAGTTGGGGTCTTCGGGATCATCGGTCCAGGCCAGTAACACCTCGCCCGGACGGATGTAGCAGCAGAAGTTATCCACATGCCCGTCGGTTTCATCGTTGAACAGGCCGTCCGGCAACCAGATGACTTTATCCACAGCCAGGTAATCGCCGAGGATCGTTTCGATCTGTTCGCGGGTCAGGTGCGGGTTGCGGTTGCGATTGAGCAGGCACTCTTCGGTGGTGATCAGCGTGCCCTCGCCATCCACATGGATCGAGCCGCCTTCGAGCACGAAGCCTTCGGTGACATAACGCGGGCAGCGCTCGATTTCGAGTACCTTGCTGCCCAGCTGGGAATCGAGGTTCCACGGCGCATACAGGCCGCCATCGAAGCCGCCCCAGGCATTGAATTCCCAGTTCACGCCACGCACTTCGCCACGGTCGTTGATGACGAAGGTCGGCCCGCTGTCGCGCACCCAGGCGTCGTTGCTGCTCATTTCCACCACGCGGATGTTCGGCATGTCCAGCCGCGCACGGGCGTTGTCGTATTGTGCAGCGGACACCGCCACCGTGACCGGCTCAAAGCGGGCGATGGCCTTGGCGATGGCGACGTGGGCAGCCTGGGCGGGCTTGCCACCCAGGCGCCAGTTATCCGGGCGCTCGGGCCAGACCATCCAGACCTGGGTTTGCGGTGCCCATTCGGCCGGCATATGAAAACCGTCGGCGCGTGGCGTGCTATTGAGCGTGGTCATGGCGATCAGGACTCCAGCGAACCGTCGAGGGTCTTCACCGCGCCATACAGATTAGGGCGGCGATCACGGAACGTACCCCAGGCACTGCGGATGTGCTCCAGCTCGTCCAGGTCGAAGCTGTGGACCAGCACGCCTTCTTCGGTTTCGTTGAGCTCGGCGACTTTTTCACCGAACTGGTTGGCGATGAACGACGAGCCGTAGAAGGTGATGTCGTAGCCGTCCTGCTCTTCGTTGCCGATGCGGTTGCTGGCGATCAGCGGCATCAGGTTCGCACCGGCGTGACCTTGCTGCACGCGCTGCCAGTGGTCGCGCGAGCTGATGGTCTTGTCGTGCGGCTCGCTGCCGATGGCAGTCGGGTAGAACAGAATTTCCGCGCCCTGCAACGCCATGCTGCGCGCGCACTCCGGGAACCACTGATCCCAGCAGATACCGACGCCGATTTTCGCGTAACGGGTCTGCCAGACCTTGAAGCCGGTATCGCCCGGGTTGAAGTAGTACTTTTCGTGGTAGCCAGGGCCGTCCGGGATGTGGCTCTTGCGGTAGATGCCCAGGTTGCTGCCGTCTGCGTCGATGATCGCGATGCTGTTGAAACGCGCACGCCCTGCCAGCTCGAAGAAGCTGATCGGCAGTACGACCTGCAGTTCTTTGGCGATTTTCTGGAAGTGCTTGATCGCGACGTTGGAGTCGAGGGTAGTCGCCAACTGCAGATAGTCCGGGTTCGGCTTCTGGCAGAAGTACGGGGTTTCGAACAGTTCCTGAATCAGGATGATCTGGGCGCCCTTGGCGGCAGCTTCACGTACCAGCTTTTCAGCGGTCTCGATGTTGGCTTCCAGATCCCAGGAGCAGGCCATCTGGGTAGCAGCGACAGAAACGATACGGCTCATGAAAATATCTCCAGGGGCGGTTGCAAAGGACTTATCACCATAGCAGACGAGCGATGACGATTATGAACGCCTTTATAACGGATATAAATCGGCATTAAAAGCTAAAAAAATGTTTCCATCGCATTAAATTTTGAATTTTGCCGATATTAATCTGCTTAAGGCTCATGACGGCGCTCGTTGCTACGAGCTGGGTGTGACGCGGAGGCCCCTTTCGCGAACAAGCGAAGCGTCGCCCGGTTCGCTCCTACGGCCTTCGGCCAGAATCAAAAGCAGATCCGGGTATGACGATAATGTCCGGCCAACCCCCATCGTACCCATGCTCCGCGTGGGTATGCCGTTCTGGACGCTCTGCGTCCTCTATTCCAGTTCGTGGAGCACCTTCGATACGTTGTCGACGAAAAAGTCCACGCTTCGCCGGGTGGTGCACATCGGGGGTTTGATTTTAAGGATGTTCAGGTAGTCGCCGGTCGGCTGCATAAAGATGCCCAGTTCACGCAGGCGCTCGCACAGGCGGGCGGTTTCTTCTGTAGCGGGTTCCAGGGTGTGGCGGTCGCGGACCAGTTCCATGCCCAGATAAAACCCCATGCCGTGCACCGCGCCCACCAGCGGATGTTTGTCGGCCAGGGCCTGCAGCCGTGCCTTGAAGTGGTCACCCACGATTCGGGCGTTGTCCCAGAGCTTTTCTTCCTCCATGACATCCAGCACCGCCATGCCGATTCGGCAACTGACGGGGCTGCCACCGGATGACGAGAAGAAATAGCCCTCGGCCTCCAGCGCCTCGGCAATCTCGCGGCGGGTGATCACCGCGCCCAGCGGATGGCCGTTGCCCATGCCTTTGGCCATGCTGATGATGTCCGGCACCACGCCCTGCTCTTCGAAGCCCCAAAAGTAATGACCCAGCCGGCCATAACCCACCTGCACCTCATCGGCAATGCACACGCCGCCCACCGCGCGGACCTTCTGATACACCTGTTGCAGATACCCCGGCGGCAGGGAGATCCCGCCCGCATTGCCATACACCGGCTCGCAGATGAAGCCCGCCACCTGCCGTTGCTGCTCCGCCAGCGTGGCAAGGGCCTGATCGACACTGCGCAGGTACTCCGGCGCACTGTCCGCGCCCCTGAAAGTCCCGCGATAGGTGTTGGGCGCGGTGACCGGATGCACCCAGTCAGGGCGGGTGCTGAGTGCCTGCGGGTTGTCGGCGATCGAGGTTGAAATAGCATCGGTCGCCACCGACCAGCCGTGATACGCCTCCAGCACACTGAGCATATCGCGGCCACCGCTGTAAGCCCACGCCAGCCTGATCGCGAGGTCGTTGGCCTCGGTGCCGCTGTTGACCAGAAACACGCGGTCCATGCCCTCGGGCGCCAGCTTGAGCAGGCGCTCGGAAAACTCGGCGATCGCTGCATAGTGAAAGCGCGAGTTGGTGTTGAGCAGCGACCACTGCCGCGCCGCCTCGTGGGCCATGCGCGGATGGCCATGACCGAGAACGGCGACGTTATTGAGCATGTCCAGATAGGAGCGGCCCTGCATGTCGATCAGGTGGTTGCGCCAGCCCCGCTCGATCTGCGGCGGGGCCTGGTAGTAATGCTTTTGCGAGCGGGCAAAGCTGGCATCACGGCGCGCCAGCAATTGCGCGGCGTCTTGCAAGGCTGGCGCGTCACAATCAAAACCCAGCAGCGCCGACGGCGACGGGCACACTGCGCGCCAGACATCTGCCCAGGCCGGTGTAGTAAACAGCGGCGGGCTGAGGTCTGGCTCGGTGCACAATTGCAGCAACAGCGAACCACCGCCCTGCCCGATCAACGAGCCCGCCGCCACCTGACCCGCTAGCGAAGCCTCCGGCAATACACCCCACAGCTTCAAACTGATGCGCTCGCCGACCAACAGCACCGCAGCATCGGCCGTCAGCCGCAAGGTGCCATCGAACGGCGCATGCAGCGGCGTTGCTGCGGGCACGTGTAATTCGACGTGCAGCGCAAAGGTCTCCGGCTCGCTGGCGCAATCAGGCAAGGTGCGTGACAGACGGTATTCACCGAACCGACTGGCCGCCAGCCCATTGTCCCCGGCCGCTTGCGACAGCAGATATTCATCGATGCCGCTCTGCTCCCAGTTGCCTGCCACGAAGTGTTCGCTGAGCACGCCCAGATCCACCAGCACCGGCTGAAACCCCGCCAGGCTGGGCAACAACGGCGAATAGGCAGGTTGTTCGACAGGCGGCAGGTCCAGACCCACCGCGCGCAGAATGGCAGCTTCCATCAGCGCCATCGGCACCGAAGTGGCGACATCGAAGATGTTCCATTCGCCGGCAAGGTTGGCCTGGATATACGCATTGCCAGGCTCGACGCTGGCCTGTTGTTCGCTGCTGAGCACAAGCACTGCGGATCGAGCGACGATCAGCGGCCAGAGCGCCTGCAATTCCTCGATCTTCAGCGGATTGAGGACGTGATAGGCGGCAATGGCCGGGAGGATGTACAGCGGATCGCCCTCGGCATGGTGCAGCAGCGCCGCGCAGGTCACCGACAGATCGGCCACTCGCCAGGTACTGAGCAGATCGCCGAAATCAATCAGCCCCTGCAAGTGCCACGGATGCCCCGCCTCGCGCCGCCAGACCGCGTTGTGCTCGGAGATGTCCAGATGCACCGCCTGTATCGGCAGTGCCGCAATCAATGGCAACAGACGGCGATGAGCCCGCTCGCCCGCTTCGATCAGACAAGCGCGGGCGTCGGCATCCTTGATCACCGGCAGCAGGTGCTTGATCAATGCATGGGCGTGGCGCGGGTCCCACTGCAGGATGCGCTGCAGACCTGGGTGGTCGAAATCGGCCAGCGCGATATCCACATGGGCACACAGCTCGCCCAACTCGACCACGATGTCACGCCCCAGATGCTCGACATGCCCCAGCGATTGCCCGTCGATGAACTCCAGCAGGCGCACATGCACCGCCTGCCCGTCGATGTCGACCGACAGTAACTGTTCGGTGTCATTGGCGCGGATCACGCCCGGCACCTTGAATGCACTGTGGCCGGCCAGATGATGCAGCGCAGCGTGCTGGGCGTTCAGCTCGGTGGTCGAATACGCGCCGTGGCAGATTTTCAGCACATAACGCCGCGTGCCGGTATCCAGCAGAAAGTTGCGATCCTGCTGGCTACCCAACGCTTTCAGCGTACCGCTCAGCCCGTAGTGCTCAGAGAGCAATTGCAAAGCCTGGTCCACGCTGACCTCGGGGCAAGGCAGACTGGATCGGCGGATAAGCGTGGCAAGCGGCATGGAGAACCTCGTTCTTGTTGTCAGGCCCAGGCTCGTCGAGCAAGGCGTGATGGGCAGTCGCGCAACTATAGGGGCATTGACTATAGGGGGATTGTGCTGCGCGACCAATCGCACCTGCACCCCGGCGCGTAAACTACCCGGAGTTTTATTCGACCTGCTGCTCGGGTTTAATGGTCCGATCATGCCATACGCCCTCAAGCGCTATGCTGCATTACTCCAGAACACACAAGAAGGTCAGTTCATGCGAATACTCGTTACCGGAGGCGCAGGTTTCATCGGCTCTGCACTGATCCGCCACCTGATAAACAACACCGAACACGAAGTGCTGAACTTCGACAAATTGACCTACGCGGGCAACCTTGAATCGCTGCAGTCGATTGCGACCGACACGCGCTATGAGTTCGTGCAGGCGGATATCTGCGATCAGGCCCGCGTCAGTGCAGTGCTTGAGCGCTTTGCGCCTCAGGCGATCATGCACCTGGCGGCTGAATCCCACGTCGACCGCTCTATCGATGGCCCGGCCGAGTTCATCCAGACCAACATCGTCGGCACTTACAGCCTGCTGGAAGCCACACGCGCCTGGTGGCTAAAACTGCCGGAAGCGCAGCGCCAGGCGTTCCGTTTTCACCATATTTCCACTGATGAAGTGTATGGCGACCTGCACGGTGTCGATGATCTGTTTACCGAAACCACACCGTATGCGCCCAGCTCACCCTACTCGGCGAGCAAGGCTGCGTCCGACCATCTGGTGCGCGCCTGGTACCGCACCTATGGCCTGCCGGTGGTGGTGACCAACTGCTCCAACAACTACGGGCCGTTCCACTTCCCGGAAAAGCTCATCCCGCTGGTGATTCTCAACGCCCTGGCGGGCAAGCCGCTGCCGGTATATGGCAATGGCCTGCAGGTGCGCGACTGGCTGTACGTCGAGGACCACGCGCGGGCCCTGCTCAAGGTCGTGACCGAAGGTGAGGTCGGCGAGACCTACAACATCGGTGGCCACAACGAGCAGAAAAACATCGACGTTGTGCGCGGTATCTGCGCGCTGCTCGATGAGCTCGCCCCGCAGCACCCGGCAGGCGTCGCTCAGTACAGCGACCTGATCACCTACGTGGTCGACCGTCCGGGCCACGATCAGCGTTACGCCATCGACGCCAGCAAGATCGACAAGGAGCTCGACTGGACGCCCGAAGAAACCTTCGAGTCCGGGCTGCGCAAGACTGTGCAGTGGTACCTGGATAACCTGGACTGGTGCCGCAGGGTTCAGGACGGCAGTTATCAGGGCGAACGACTGGGCTTTACCGAGCCTAAAGACCTGATTGCCTGATCAGCACCCTTCTCGGCAGGCGCGCCTCAGGGCAGACTGTCGAGTCGCCACGACTTATTCAACATTGCAGGGGAAGCCACGTGAACGTAGTCGCAACAAAGTTGCCGGAAGTCCTGATTCTCGAACCCAAGGTATTCGGTGATGAGCGAGGCTTTTTCTATGAAAGTTTCAACGCCAAGGCTTTTCAGGCGGCCACCGGTCTGACCCGTGAATTCGTGCAGGACAACCACTCCCGCTCGCAGCGCGGCGTCCTGCGCGGGCTGCATTATCAGATCGAAAATGCCCAAGGCAAACTGGTGCGCGTCACGGTCGGCAAGGTGCTGGATGTGGCCGTGGACATTCGCCGCAGCTCGCCGAATTTCGGCCAGTGGGTCGGCGTCGAGCTGTCCGCTGAAAACGCCCGTCAGCTGTGGGTTCCGGAAGGCTTTGCCCATGGCTTCGTGGTACTCAGCGAACACGCCGAGTTCCTGTACAAGACCACCGACTACTACACGCCTTCGGCTGAACGCTGCATCGCCTGGGACGATGCGGATCTGGCCATCGACTGGCAGTTCGACGGCCAGCCCAACCTGTCGGCCAAGGATCAACAAGGCAAGCGCCTGAAAGAAGCCGACCTGTTTCCCTGAGCCCGCGCCCCAAGGCCGCCCGGCGCAATGTCCGGGTGCCTGACAAGCCGGCGGCGGGCATAATACGCGCCTGATGCCCACGTCAGGATCGACCGGGTGTTTCTGTTGCCTGCCACGGCGTGATCGCCAGCAGGCATCGTCAACCCTTCGGCGACGGCCAATCGATGACCATGACTCCCGCACTGCCGCGCCGCCCTCGCTGGCGCAGCCTCGCCCTTCTGGCACTCTGCCTGGCGCCGTTGCTGTGGCCGCTGGAACACCTGGCCGAACGTTATTACCGCAACGTGCTGGCCAACCAGAACCGTCAGACCCTGGACCTGTACGTCGCCAACCTGCTCGGCACCCTGCACCGTTACGAAACCCTGCCGCAGATCCTCGGCGACCTGCCGGCCTTGCGCGCCGCACTGGCGGCGCCGGGCGACACACCGACCCTGGTAAACGCCAACCGTCTGCTCAGCGAAATCACGCGCCAGACCGGTGCCGATGTCATGTACCTGATGGACGCAAATGGACTGACCCTGGCGGCTTCGAACTCGGATCAGAAGGACAGCTTCATTGGCCGCAACTTCTCTTTCAGGCCCTATTTCATCGATGCGCGGGCGGGCAGAACCGGGCGGTTCTTCGGCCTCGGCACGACCTCTGCCAAACGTGGCTACTTTTTCGCCGGCCCGGTGCGTGACGGTGAGCGAATCATCGGCGTGCTGGTGGTCAAGGTCGATCTGGACCACACCGAAACCCTGTGGGGCAAGACGCCCGAACAACTGCTGCTGACCGACCAGAACGGCGTGGTGATTCTGACTTCCAACCCCGAATGGCGCTTTCGGGCGACCCGCGACCTGACCGATGACGAGAAAAAAGCCATCGTCGCGATCCAGTCCTATCCGACCCGCGATCCGCGTCCGTTGAGGATCGATGAACACGCCTGGCTGACTCAGACCCAGGCCATCGAAGAAACCGGCTGGAACGTCAACATCCTCGCGCCCCGCGCCCTTGTCGACCGCCAGGTGCGCACAGTGGTAGCGATTGGCGGCGCCGCGCTGCTGGTGCTGATGTTGTTGCTGGGCCTGATGATGCAGCGTCGTCGTCATTATCTGGACCGCATCGCTTTCGAGGCCAAGGCGCGCCGCGAGCTGGAGATGCGGGTTATCGAACGGACCAGCGATCTGGAGGGGCTCAACAGCCGTCTGCGTCAGGAAGTGCTGGAGCGCGAACAGGCGCAACAGGAGCTGGTGCAGGCTCAGGATGAACTGGTGCAGACCAGCAAACTGACGGCGCTGGGCACCATGTCGGCGAGTATCAGCCATGAGCTGAATCAGCCGTTGGCCGCCATCCGCAGTTACGCCGAAAACGCCGAAGTGCTGCTCGATCATCAGCGCACCGAGGATGCACGCGGCAACCTCAAGCTGATCAGCGAACTGACCGGGCGCATGGCCTCGATCATCGCGCACTTGCGCGCCTTCGCCCGTCGCGACCGCCACGCCCCTGAAAGCGTGGCACTGCAACCGGCGCTGGAAGATGCGCTGGCGCTGCTGGCCAAGCGGCGGCGCGCCATGGAAGTCGAGCTGATCCGTGACCTGCCGGACGCCACGATCTGGGTGCAGGCCGGTGAAACCCGTCTGCGTCAGGTGCTCGGCAATCTGATCGCCAACGCGCTGGACGCCCTCACTGAAAAAGGCCCGCCGCGCAGGCTGTGGATAAGTGTCGAGCAGACCGCCGAGGGCGTTAACCTGTACATTCGTGACAACGGCCCCGGCTTTTCCCAGGAAGCACTGGCGCGGGCCCGCGAGCCCTTCTTTACGACCAAGACCCGCACCCAGGGCCTTGGCCTCGGTCTGGCCATCTGCGATACGCTGATGCGCGCGCTGGGCGGCGAGTTGCTGTTCGCCAACCATCCCAGCGGCGGTGCGCTGCTGACCCTGCGCCTGCGGGCCGGTGCTTCCGGAGCCAATCTTCAACCGCCAGAGGACCTTTCTGCATGAGTTCGGACACAGCCATCGACAGCCAGATTCAGGTGGTGCTGATCGACGACGATTCGCACCTGCGTCAGGCCCTGCGCCAGACGCTGGACCTGGCTGGCCTGAACGTTCTGTCGCTGCCCGAAGCGACCGGGCTGGCCGAACGCATCGGCCGCGACTGGCCGGGCGTGGTGGTCAGCGATATTCGCATGCAGGGCATGGATGGCCTGGAACTGCTCGATCAGCTTCACGCGCAGGACCCTGACCTGCCGGTGCTGCTGATCACCGGGCATGGCGATGTACCGTTGGCGGTGAAAGCCATGCGCGCCGGGGCCTACGACTTTCTGGAAAAGCCCTTCGCCAGCGACGCCATGCTCGACAGTGTGCGCCGTGCCCTGGCGCTCCGCCGTCTGGTGCTGGATAACCGCAGCCTGCGCCTGGCCCTGAGTGATCGCCAACAACTGAGCACACGCCTGATCGGTCAGTCGCCGCCGATCCTGCGTCTGCGCGAACAAATCGGCGCATTGGCCGGGACGCGAGCCGACGTGCTGATCCTCGGCGAAACCGGCGCAGGCAAAGAAGTGGTCGCCCGCGCGCTGCACGATCTGTCCAACCGCCGCAGCGGCCCGTTCGTGGCGATCAACGCCGGCGCGCTGGCTGAGTCGGTGGTGGAAAGCGAGCTGTTCGGCCACGAGCCAGGGGCCTTTACAGGCGCGCAGAAGCGGCGTATCGGCAAGTTCGAGTTTGCCAACGGCGGCACGCTGTTCCTCGATGAAATCGAAAGCATGAGCCTGGACGTGCAGGTCAAACTGCTGCGCCTGCTGCAGGAACGCGTGGTCGAGCGAATGGGCAGCAATCAGCAGATCCCGCTGGACATCCGCATCATCGCCGCGACCAAGGAAGACCTGCGGCACGCGGCCGATCAGGGCCGCTTCCGGGCAGACTTGTATTACCGACTGAACGTGGCCTCGCTGCGCATCCCGCCGTTGCGCGAACGGGGTGAAGATGCGCTGATGCTGTTCGAACATTACGCCGATGCCGCGAGCATGCGCCACGGCATCCCCAAGCACGAACTCAAGCCGGGCCAGCGCGCGCTGCTGTTGCGGCATAACTGGCCGGGCAATGTGCGGGAACTGCAAAACGCTGCCGAGCGTTTTGCGCTGGGTCTGGAACTGGAGCTGGAAGGCGCTGATGCAGAACAGGCGCCACCGCCGGGCGGCGGGCTGAGCGATCAGGTGGAAAGCTTCGAGCGCGCGTTGATCGCCGCCGAATTGGCGCGCCCGCACAGCTCGGTGCGCAGCCTGGCGGAAGCGCTGGGTGTGCCGCGCAAGACCCTGCACGACAAACTGCGCAAGCACGGCCTGACGTTTGGCGACAGCAGCGGAGCTTCCGATGACAACGATTGAGCCTGAACATGACGCCGCCCACGCACTGGAGCAGGTGCTGCACCACGACATTCCGCTGACCCGCGAGATGGGCATGCGCGTGATCGACTGGCACAACCAGACCCTGCGCCTGCACCTGCCGCTGGCACCCAACGTCAACCACAAGAGCACGCTGTTCGGCGGCAGCCTGTATTGCGGCGCAGTACTGGCGGGCTGGGGCTGGCTGCACCTGCGACTGCGTGAGGCCGGGATCACCGATGGGCATATCGTGATTCAGGACGGACAGATCAGTTATCCACTGCCGGTACGCAGCGACGCCATCGCCCACTGCGACGCGCCCGAGCTGGCGCAGTGGGACAAATTCATCGCCACCTACCAACGCCGAGGCCGCGCCCGCCTGACCCTGCACACCTGCATCAGCGAGCAGGACAGCGAAGAACAGGCCGTGCGCTTTGTCGGGCAGTTTGTGTTGCACCGGTGAGGCTGCGCGTAGTTGATGCACTGGACGCAGACCTGTGGGAGCGAGCCGGGCGACGTTTCGCTTGCTCGCGAAGAGGCCGGTGCAATCGGCAAAAACTCATCGCTTGAACAATCGCCTTCGCGAGCAAGCTCGCTCCCACAAGAGCCCGCTCGCCACTGCATACCTGTATCAAGCGAAGAACACGCCGTGCGCTTTGTCGGGCAGTTTGTGTTGCACCGGTGAGGCTGCGCGTAGTTGATGCACTGGACGCAGACCTGTGGGAGCGAGCCGGGCGACGCTTCGCTTGCTCGCGATGAGGCCGGTGCAATCGGCAAGAATTCATCGCCTGAATTATCGCCTTCGCGAGCAAGCTCGCTCCCACAAGAACGCGCTCGCCCCTGCATACCTGTATCAAGCGAAGAACACGCCGTGCGCTTTGTCGGGCAGTTCGTGTTGCGCCAGTGAGGCTGCGCGTAGTGGATGAACTGGACGCAGACCTGTGGGAGCGAGCCGGGCGACGCTTCGCTTGCTCGCGAAGAGGCCGGTGCAATCGGCAAATATTCATCGCCTGAACAATCGCTTTCGCGAGCAAGCTCGCTCCCACAAGAACGCGGCCGCCCCTGCATCAGCGAAGAACAGGCCATGCGCTTTTGCACTGGTGAAGCTGTCTCAGCCAAGCGTCTCAGCGCTTTTGTAGGAGCGAACTCGTTCGCGAAGGCGTCGTTTCAAGCACTGGATTTGCTGTGGATGCACCAGCCCTCTCGCGAGCAAGCGAAGCGTCGCCCGGTTCGCTCCTACGCCCGCAGGGCAGAGGCCTTGAAGCCAGCCTCAAGACTGCGCCAGCACCAGCAGTTTGTCGCGCCATTCGGCGTTGGCTGGCAGGGCCAGGAAGAACGGGTTGAGCAGCGATTCGCGGGCCGGGTAGCTGAACGGCTGGCCGTCCAGTTGCAACACTTCGCCTCCTGCACCCTCAAGCACGCCCTGCGCCGCAGCGGTGTCCCATTGCGAGGTCGGGGCCAGGCGTGGGTAGCAGTCGGCGGCGCCCTCGGCCAGCAGGCAGAATTTCAGTGAGCTGCCGATGTTGGTCAGTTGCAAATGACCCAGCCCGTTCGACAGGCCAGCGAGCAAATGCTCCTGCTCCGGGCTGGAGTGGCGGCGGCTGGCGACCACGGTAAAGGTCTGCCCTTCGCCAAGCTGGTTGCGCACGGCGATCGGCTGGATGTGGTCGACGCTATCACTGCGCCAGGCACCCAGCCCGGCGCCGCCGAAGTAGCAGCGGTTATTGGTGGGCATCGAGACCACGCCGAATACAACGCGGCCACGCTCGATCAGCGCGACATTGACGGTGAACTCTTCACTGCCGGAGATGAACTCCTTGGTGCCGTCCAGCGGATCCACCAGCCACCAGCGCTCCCAGCCTGCACGCTCGCTGAGAGGGATGTCAGCGTCCTCTTCGGAGAGCACATGAATGTCCGGATCAAGCGCCTGCAAACCCTCGACCAGCACCTGATGGGCGGCCAGATCAGCGGCGGTCACCGGCGAGTCGTCGGTCTTGGTGGTCACGGTGACATTGGCGCGCCAGAAGGGCAGGATCACTTCGCCCGCCAGTCGCGTCAGTTCAATCACCGGGGCGAGCAGCGGATGTGGCAGGTTGTGCAGAGAATCGGTCATGGCTGAAACAATCCACGCTGGGTCAGCAGGTCACGTGTGAGGTACAGCGCGGCCAGCGCCCGGCCTTCGCTGAACTGGGCATTCTGGGCAAGGCTCGACAACTCGCGCAGGTTGATCCGGTCGACCCGGATCGGCTCGGGCTCGTCGCCTTCCAGCCGCTCTTCGTACAGGTCGGTGGCCAGCACCACCTGAATTTTCTGGCTCATGTAGCCCGGGGACAGCGACAGTTCGGTCAACAGTTCCAGCTCCCGCGCACCGAAACCGGCCTCCTCCTTGAGTTCACGGTTGGCAGCCGCCAGTACGTCTTCGCCCGGCTCGATCAGGCCCTTGGGCAGGGACAGCTCGTAGGCATCGGTGCCGCCGCAATATTCTTCGATCAGCACAGCGTGATCGGCATCGAGCATGGCCACGATCATCACCGCACCGGGGCCCGTGCCTTTGCTGGCCAGACGCTCATAGGTCCGCTCGACGCCATTGGCAAAGCGCAATTGCAGCTCTTCAACGCGGAACAGACGACTACTGGCGACGATTGCGCGGGCAAGTACGGTAGGTTTCTGACGCATGACAGGCTCCTTTACATGAACGAGGTACTATACCGAGCTTTTCCCGATGTCTGTGTCGGATATGCTTACCCGCTATCAACCCCTTGACGAGGCCAGAATGCTTTCCATGCCCTGGAGCGAAATCGATACCGTCCTGCTGGATATGGACGGCACGTTGCTCGACCTGCATTACGACGAACACTTCTGGATGCAGCACCTGCCGCAGCGCTACGCCGAACTGCATGGCGTCAGTTTCGCCATGGCCTGGCTGGAATTGAAACCGCTGTTCGAAAACAACGCGGGCACGCTCAACTGGTACTGCCTGGATTTCTGGAGCACCGAGCTTAACCTGTCGGTCCGCGACCTGAAACGCGAAATCGCTCACATGATTGCACTGCGCCCGGACGCCGAGACGTTTCTCGCGGCCCTGCAAAAAGCCGGCAAGCGGGTGATCATGATCACCAATGCGCACCGTGATTCGTTGTCGCTGAAGATGGAGCGAATCGAGCTGGCGCCTTATTTCGAACGCCTTATCAGCTCTCACGATTACGGCTTTCCCAAAGAAAGCCAGCATTTCTGGGACGCCTTGAAGGCCGAAACAGCGTTTGACCCGGCACGCAGTCTGTTCATCGACGACACCCTGCCGATCCTGCGCAGCGCTCGACACTTCGGTGTAGCCCATTTGCTGGCGGTCAGCCAGCCCAACAGCCAGAAAGGCCCGAAAGACACCGAAGAGTTCGCCGCTGTGGACGACTATCGGGAGCTGAGCAAGGGATTGTAAGCAAGGCCGTATGCCCGCCTGAAAAGGCGGGCAGCGTCTTCAGATCACTTCGGAATGCGCAGCTTCTGACCCGGATAGATCTTGTCCGCGCTCTTGAGCATCGGCTTGTTGGCTTCAAAGATTTTCTGGTACTGGTTGGCATCGTGATACACGCGCTTGGAAATAGCGCTGAGGGTGTCGCCCGGCATCACTTCGACGTATTCGGACTCAGAAGTCTCGCCGCCCGCAACAGTCATCTGGTCGTCGACTTTATCTACGCCATGAATATTACCCAGCGTCACGACAATCTTTTCCCTCTCCTCCTGATTGGCGACCTGGCCTTTCACGGTGACAGTGCTGCCGTTGACTTCGGTCTGCACATTGGGGTTGCCCAGACCGACTTCGGAGATATGCTTTCTCAGCAACTCATCGGCGTTGGCTTTATCTGGCAGAAGTGCATCCAGAATTTTCTCGCCTGCTTCCCTGATGAAACTGATCAGACTCATTCTCTGGTTCTCCGTAAGTAGGTTTGAGGAATAGCGTGATGAGTGTAGCCCTTGTAAATAAAGGGCTGCAGGCTTCCGACCAACGTAGCCCGACCATCGTTCAGCCTGAGCGCGTAGAATCGGCTGTCTGGACGGATCATCGGAGTGAACATGGACATCAAGCAACTTAAATTTCTGATCGCCCTCGACGAGACGAGGCACTTCGGCCAGGCGGCTGCGCGCTGCAACATCACCCAGCCGACGCTGTCGATGCGCCTGCGCAATCTGGAAGAAGAACTTGGCTTGCCACTGGTCAATCGCGGACAGCGCTTCGAAGGTTTCACCGCACCAGGCGAACGCGTATTGGCCTGGGCACGCACGGTACTGGCTGCCTACGACGGTCTGCAGGCTGAAGCGGCCGCCTGCCGCGGTCATCTGGTCGGGACGTTGCGCCTGGGCGTGGTGCCGCTGTCGAGCTTCGATCCGCTGCCATTGCTGCACCGACTGCACCAACTGCACCCCAATCTGCGTTTCGAGCTGTCGTCACTCAGCTCCGAGCAAGTGCTGGAGCAACTGGCAAGCAATCGTATCGACCTGGGCGTCTCGTACCTGGAGCGGCTGGACAACGAGCGTTTCGATTCGCTGACCCTGGACGACACGCGCATGGGCCTGCTGTACGACCGTCGGCACTTTTCGTTTGGCGACGATCCCTTGAGCTGGGCCGATCTGGTCGAGCTTCCATTGGGCATGCTGACCAGCGGTATGCATTTTCGCCAGTCGATCGATCACAACTTCCATAGCCGCGGCCTGCAACCCAACCCGCTGATACAAACCGATGCCGTTCATCAGTTGCTGCAAGCCGTACATGGCGGTTTTTGCTGCGCGATCATGCCGCTGGATGGCGGACTGGAAACGCTCACCGAACATTTGCGCCTGCATCCGATTGCCGACTCCCGGACTTTGGCCCGGCTGGGGTTGATCATGCGCCGCAGTGCGCCGCGCTCGGCGCTGGCTGAAGCCTGTTTTGCGCTGGTAGCCGAAATACCGCGCTAGGGCGTTGATCGACGTCATCTATCGGGGCATCAGCACTAGCGATTAGACGATTTCACATAACGGGCCTAGTCTTGCAGATGTCATTCTGCCGGTATTTCAGCCCATGCCCGTTACGCGCAAGGTCAGCTCGGCGTCCTTTGCTACGCCAGCCCCCGAAGCAAGCCAGTCCTACAGCTACTCGAATCTCGAGGGCACGGCCTCTGCACGTAACGAACTTGCCGAAGAAGTGGCACTGGCGATTGCCTACAACGGCATCAGCCAGGCGGTCATGCTGGTCAGCCCGACCGATCTGGAAGACTTTATCGTCGGCTTCAGCCTGGGCAGCGGCATCATTGCCTCGCATGACGAAATCTACGACTTCAAACTCAGCGGTTGCGGCTCGGCGATGCAGGCCGAGGTCGAGATCGCCAGCCGCGCGTTCTGGGAACTCAAACAGCAGCGTCGGCAACTGGCAGGTACCAGCGGCTGCGGACTGTGTGGCGTTGAAGCCGTCGAGCAAGCATTGCCTGATCTGAAGGCCCTGCCCGGCGCGCCCCTGCCACCGATCGAGTGGCTGGAAGGCCTGCGTCAGCGCATCGGCGAGTTTCAGCCGCTTGGCCGCCATTGCGGCGCTGTGCACGCGGCGGTGTTCATGGACGGCAACGGCCAGTTGCTGCTGGGCCGTGAAGACATCGGCCGCCACAACGCGCTGGACAAACTGATCGGCGCCTTGATCCGCCAGGACATCCCCCTGGCCGGCGGCGTCGCCATCGTGACCAGCCGCTGCAGCCTGGAACTGATTCAGAAAGTATTGCGCGCCGGCATCCAGACGCTGGTCAGCCTGTCGTCGCCCACCGGCCTGGCCCTGCAATGGGCCCGCCGTCATAACCTCAATTTAATTCACCTGCCGCAGCACAGTGCGCCGCGGGTCTATAGCCCTGCGATGGAGATTCAAGCGTGAGCACTCATCATCAAGCCGACAAGACACCAACCCCTCGCTACAAGCCGTACAAAGGTGCGGCAGGCGGATGGGGCGCACTGATCAGCGTGACGCAACACTGGCTGGGCAGTGACAACGCGCTGAAGAACCTGCGCATGATGCTCAAGACCAACCAGAACGGCGGTTTCGACTGCCCGGGCTGCGCCTGGGGTGATTCGCCGGAAAGCGGCATGGTCAAGTTCTGCGAGAACGGCGCCAAGGCGGTGAACTGGGAAGCGACCAAGCGCCGTGTCGACCCGGCTTTCTTCGCCCGTTACAGCGTCAGCTCGTTGATGGAGCAGAGCGATTACTGGCTCGAGTATCAGGG
The DNA here is from genome assembly GCF_000507185.2 of Pseudomonas syringae KCTC 12500. Taxonomy (NCBI): domain Bacteria; kingdom Pseudomonadati; phylum Pseudomonadota; class Gammaproteobacteria; order Pseudomonadales; family Pseudomonadaceae; genus Pseudomonas; species Pseudomonas syringae. The sequence goes on along the minus strand of NZ_AYTM02000002.1, from coordinate 2,723,580 downwards.
CCGTCTGACCGAGCCGATGACTTATGACGCGGAAACCGACCGTTACAAGCCGATCAGCTGGGACAACGCGTTTGCGCTGATCGCCAAGCACCTGAAGAACCTGCCCAGCCCGAACATGGCCGAGTTCTACACCTCGGGTCGCGCCAGCAACGAAGCGGCATACCTGTATCAGCTGTTCGTGCGCGCCTACGGCACCAACAACTTCCCGGACTGCTCGAACATGTGCCACGAGGCCAGCGGCGTAGCGCTGTCACAAAGCGTCGGCGTCGGCAAGGGCACCGTGACCTTCGAGGATTTCGAACACGCCGATGCCATCTTCGTCCTCGGTCAGAACCCCGGCACCAATCACCCGCGCATGCTCGAGCCTTTGCGTGAAGCGGTCCAGCGCGGTGCCCAGGTAGTGTGCGTGAACCCGCTCAAAGAGCGTGGCCTGGAGCGCTTCCAGCATCCGCAACACCCGGTCGAGATGCTCACCAACGGCGACCGCCCGACCAACACCGCCTACTTCCGCCCCGCCCTGGGTGGCGACATGGCGCTGTTGCGCGGCATGGCCAAGTTCCTGCTGCAATGGGAGCGCGAGGCGCAGGCCAACAACGCCCCTTCGGTGTTCGATCACGCGTTCCTCAACGAACACACCGAAGGCGTACTCGAATACCTGGCCGCCATCGATGACACGTCCTGGGACGCCATCGTCGAGCAGTCCGGCCTGCCGCTGAGCGACATCGAACAATCGGCACGCATGTACGCCAAAGGCAAGAACGTGATCATGTGCTGGGCGATGGGGATTACCCAGCACCGCCACTCGGTGCCGACCATCCAGGAAATCGCCAACCTGATGCTGCTGCGCGGCAACATCGGTCGTCCGGGTGCCGGTCTGTGCCCGGTGCGCGGTCACAGTAACGTGCAGGGTGACCGCACCATGGGCATCAACGAGCGCCCACCGGTGTTCCTGCTCGATGCTCTGGAAAAACGCTTCCAGTTCAAAGTACCGCGCGAAAATGGTCACAACGTCGTCGAAGCCATTCACGCCATGGCCGAAGGTCGCGCCAAGGTGTTCATCGCGCTGGGCGGCAACTTCGCTCAAGCCACCCCGGACAGCCATCGCACTGCCGAAGCCCTGAGCAATTGCGACCTGACCGTACAGATCAGCACCAAGCTGAACCGCAGCCACCTGTTCCACGGCAAGGACGCGCTGATCCTGCCGTGCTTCGGCCGTACCGACATCGATATCCAGGCCAACGGCCCGCAAGCGGTCACCGTGGAAGATTCGTTCAGCATGGTTCACGCTTCCAACGGTCAGTTGAAGCCGTCGTCGAAGCAAATGCGTTCCGAGCCTGCGATCATCGCCGGTATCGCCAACGCAACGCTGGGCAAGGCGCCTGTGGACTGGTTGTGGCTGGTCGAGGACTACAACCGTATTCGTGACCTGATCGCCGACACCATCCCCGGCTTCAAGGATTTCAACGAGCGCGTCAAGCACCCGGGCGGCTTCTACCTGGGTAACGCTGCTGGCGCACGTCGTTGGAACACTGCGTCGACCCGCGCCAACTTCAAGTCCAACGCGCTGCCGTTGACTCTGATCAATGAACACGTCAGCTCGACCGGGCAGATCCCGGACCTGATCATGCAGTCGATGCGCTCGCACGATCAGTACAACACCACCATCTATGGCCTGGACGACCGTTATCGCGGCGTTAAAGGTCAGCGTGACGTGCTGTTCGTCAACGAAGCCGACATCATCCGTCTGGGCTTCCAGCCGGGGCAGAAGGCAGACCTGATTTCGATCTGGAGTGATAACCGCGAGCGCCGCGTCAAAGGCTTCACGTTGTTGCCGTTCGATATCCCGGCCGGTCAGGCTGCCGCCTACTACCCAGAGGTCAACCCGCTGGTGCCGCTGGAAAGCGTGGGTGATGGCAGCAGCACGCCGACATCGAAGTTCGTTGCCATTCGCCTCGAGCGCTCGGCAGAGTCGGCACGCATCCTCTGACGTCCCTGAAAGACGCCCACAAAAAAGGCCCGCTTCACTGGAAGCGGGCCTTTTGCAAGTAACCTGAGACTGTCTTTTTCGACTTAAGTTCCTTAGCCAAAACAATAACTTAGCAGTTTGTGTGGCAATCGTGTTACTCGTCGGAATTGCATTGCTACATTCTTCACTTGACACCAAGATCGCGGCGTCATCCCTATGAGATTCCATACATGAAGTATTCCTCGATACTGTTGTTGTCTCTTACCTTGATCGGCGGTGCAGCGTCTGCAGGCAACCTCGAGTCAGGCGTAGGCGGAGCATTGGGTGGGGTACTCGGTTCGGTCGTCGGCCAGCAGGTCGGCGGCAGCACTGGTTCAGCAATTGGCGCGGGTGTCGGCGGCGCAGCCGGTGGCGCTGTAGGCGCAGATCGTCGCAACCGTACAGAAGCAGCCATTGGCGGCGGTCTGGGCGCAGCGGGCGGTAACGTGCTGGGTCGCAGCGTCGGCGGCAATACCGGCAGCCTGGTCGGCTCGGCGGTAGGTGGCGGCGGCGGTGCTGCACTCGGCAACTACATGGGCAACGAAAGCCGCAGCGACGATCGTCGTTATCGTGGTGGCCGTGACCATGGCCATCGCCCGAAGCACCATCGTCGTCATCGTGACTGATACCACCGTCAGTCGCTGAAGCATAAAAACCGGCCGCTCTTGAGCGGCCGGTTTTCATTTTGTCTGTCGCAACGCAGGCTCTGGACTGGATGCAGAGCATCGCCACCCTGGTCAGATCACTTTGTGCGCGTAGTCAGTTACCAGCCATGGCCTGCACCCACGTCCTGACCTGTGCGTACGGATAATCCTCCAACACGGCAAACCCGGCAGTGGCGCGGGCTTTGAGCTTGGTGAACAGCGGCACGCTGATACCGCATAGAAAACGCGTCAGGCAGTCGGCGCTGGGCCGCTGGCCGGTGTAGTCCTGGTGCTTGTGGATAAACTCGCTGCACAGCTGCTGAAAGTCCCGATTCGCCAATGGCTCCAACGCGGGTGGCTCGGGCAGGTGGGCGACTTCACCGAGGCATACCGAGCAATGCCCACAGCGCTCAGGCGCATTGTGATCACCGAAGTACCGCGCCAGCCGATGGGTCAGGCACTGGTCACTGGCGAACACGTCCAGCATGGTGTGAATGCGCGCAACTTCAGTGGCTTCGTGATGAGCGAAATAATCGTGCAATTCGACGCTTAGGGCCTGTGCATCAAAGTCGCTGCGCAACAGGCTGTAGACCTCGGTCATCTGTTTGCTTTCAAGCTCGATCCAGCCTTTTTCCTGAAAGTAATCCAGCGCCTTGACCACTCGCCCGCGCTCGGCGCCGTATTGCTGGTACATCGCCTCGAAATCGACGGTGGCCCAGGTGCGTGCCCGGTTTGAGGTGTCGATCAGGGCCTGAACGAACTCGCGTCGCTCCCCTTCGAAACGCGCCATCAGGTCTTGCGGCTGAAGCAGAAACTTGAAGCGGTACTCGGCAAAATATGCGTAACGCGGCGCAATGATCCCGCGCAGCTCCAGTTGCACCAGCAGGGTCTTCAACGGCAATTGACGAATATTGCTGAGGTCGGCGAGCGGCCCCAACAGAAATTCCCACTGCCCGTCATGACGCGCCCCGAGCAGGTCTTCCAGCACACGGGCAATCCCCTCGCGCTCCGGCGTATCGCCGTACACGAAGTTTTCCAGCACGTTGAGGCTGTCGCGGTTGGCCAGCACCAGACAATCCGAAGCAGCACCATCACGCCCTGCCCGACCGATTTCCTGGCTGTAGTTCTCGATGGATTTGGGCAGGTCGAAATGCACCACGTTGCGGATATCGCTCTTGTCGATGCCCATCCCGAACGCGATGGTTGCCACGATGCAGTTCAAATGGCCGCCCATGAACTGCTTCTGGATCGACTCGCGCTGATCGTTGGGCAGCCCGGCATGGTAGGCGCTGGCGGGCAGGCCATGCTGTTCCAGGTGCGCGGCGATATGTTCGGCTGTCTTTTGCAGGGTCACGTAAACGATGGTCGGTTGCCCGCGACGCTCGTTGAGCCACTCCACCAGCCGGCGTCGTTTGTCTCGTCCGCTGACCGGCTTGACCCACAGGTGCAGGTTGGCGCGGTAGAAACCGGTGGTGATGACATCCTCGGGGGCGATGGCGAATTTGTCCTGCATGTCGATGATGACTTGCGGGGTCGCCGTGGCGGTCAGCAGCAATGTCTGAGGAATGTTGAATTCGCGCTGGTAGTCCGGCAACTTCAGGTAGTCGGGGCGGAAGTTATGTCCCCACTCCGAGATGCAGTGCGCTTCGTCGACCACCAGCAGGGAAATCGGTACTTGAGCGATGAAATTGCGGAAGCGCTCGTTCTTCAGGCGCTCGACCGAGATCATCAGAATCTTCAGCTCGCCGGAACGTGCGCGCGCCATCACGTCAGCGATCTCGTCGCGGCTCTGCGCCGAATCAATGCTCGCCGCCGAAATGCCATGGCGGTGCAGGAAGGCAAGCTGATCCTGAATCAGCGCCAGCAACGGCGACACCACCAGCGTCAAATGCGGCAACATCAGGGCAGGCAATTGGTAACATAGCGACTTGCCCGAGCCAGTCGGAAAGATCGCCGCAGCCGAGCGTCCGGCCAGTACCGCACTGATGGCAGCCTCCTGCCCCGGCCGGAACTGTGTGTAGCCGAATACCTGTTCGAGACGCTGGTGCATTCGCGGTCCATCCATCAGTCAAAAAACGGCCTCAACCTTAACGCGCCAGGCCGGATGCACATAGCACCAAAGCGTTGCAGAAACTCTACCCACCGGCCGATATCATTGTAATATCACACCAGAATATCGCTTGATCAGGAGCAGGAATGGATTCCCTACAGCAACCCGAGGACGACGGGATCATCCGCATTCAGCGCCTCGTGCCCGGTCAGGTCGATGTGGTGCTGGGCTCGCATCCACGCCGCAAGCGCGTCGATGCGCCTCGCCGCTCACGCCCTTATGGCATGTGGCTGGCGTGCCTTATTGCTGCAGCCTGCGTGGCCGGACTGATCACCTCACACGCGAAAGCTCCCAAGCCGCTGGCAGAACCGCCTGTTGTGCAGTCTATACCTGAAACCCGGACAGTCGAGGCCGAGGCGCAACCCGTAGCCGCCGCCGATCCTGCGCCCGCACACATTCGAAAAACCGCAGAGCTTGTGCCGATCGCGGCCACTGTAGCGCCGCCCGCCCCTGTGCAGCCCTTGGATGACTGCATGAAAAAAGGCAACGTCATCGATGAGGCGGTGGCGAACTGTCGATTCGGCCAGGCTCCACGCCCCGCTCAGTCAGAACCGGCAACAGGCATGGTGTCTGCCGACTACATGGCCGATTTCAAGGCCAATGCTTCACGCAACTCTGCGCGTTCTTCCAGGCCTTACAGCTTAGCGACGGCCTCCATCCGCGAAGCGGACGGCAGAAACCGCTACCGCGCGCAGTGGCGGGTGTACGGCAACACGATCGATGGCGACAGCGTCTGCGAAAACTTCGCTATTCGTTCATTCGAACGGCGCGAGTGTCGCAAGGCGGCAGCGGTCAATTTCAGAGAAGAGTGCCGTGAGTGGACCAAACGTGCGGCCAGAAACCGCGACCAGGACAGTAAAAACGCCCAACAGCGCTATTGTGAAGTGACCGCGAATTTCTCACCCTGAAAACGAGCCTGCAACCCTCTGGCACAGCAGTTTCACCGGTTTTTTCTACGTTCCCGATGCATGGCCGTGCACCTGAGAATCCGCAAAAACGGACACATGTATAGCCAAAGGCTTACACGCAATGAAGCGAATGGCTATTTTGCACCTGCCGTCAGAGCCGTAGTATTGGATCCAACAACTGGCGAACAAGGAGTTCGCCAGGATCAGGGACGATCGACCATCGCCGGGAAGGCAGCCGACAGGGAGTTGGAATGGTCTTGGTACAAACCCGCTTCGGCGGGTTTTTTATTGCCTGCGATTTTTGCCGTCAGCGCCATACCGCCTCAAGATTTTTCCTGACGCCAGATTTCCCGCTCTTCAAAGGGCCGTTCGAAGCTGAGCCCGCGAGGTATAGCGAAAGGCTTACACGCGCTGGAGGAACTTGGCTATTTCCGGCCGGACTCGCGCTCCGTAGTATTGGATCCATCAAGGGGTGAACAGGAGTTCACTCGGATCAAGGATGATCGACCATCGCCTCGGAGGCGTCCGACAGGAAGTCGGGATGGTCTTGGGAAAACCCGCTTCGGCGGGTTTTTTGTTGCCTGCAGGAAAGCTGCGCGCCTTACGCTGCCCCGTTCACAGCCATCCGCTTAGCGCTTGTCCTGCTCGAAGCGCTCTTGCAGCAAGTGTCGTGCATTACCCGCATTGACGTAATCCGCAATCAACTCACCAAGCTCGTCTGGCTTGAGCTTTTTGCCGTCGCGGCTGAACCGCGCCAGCGCCAGGAGTACCCGGCGTTTTTTCCTGAACACCTTTGCGTTCGGTGCAGAGAACGAGCGTGAGACTCGCTCGGGCAAAGGCGCATCGTCTTGCAGATGCAGGGTCAGAAACGTGCCATAGGCTACATTCAGCTCAAAATCAGCGATGTGCTGGATCGGGACGGGGGACTTCAGGTTTGCGAAGACAAAGTGATCGGGCGTGAGCAGCAGAGCGGTCTTGTCAGCACGCAGACACATGCGCAGCGCAAATGGCAGCAGCACCAGCATGAACGCCGTCAAGATACCGCCCGCTATCAGCATAGAGTTGCGCTTCTCGGCCAGCCCTTGGGGAAATGACAGCGCTTCGGCTATCAGATAAATACCCAGCCCCAGCAGAGGGGCGAGGCATAGGGTTAGCAACAGCCCCCGCAGGCGAGCGCCCTCATGCAGAACGACATCACCGCTTACCGTTTTCGCGCGGGCACGCAGTTCGGTCACCACCTCAGCATCATTTGCGACATGATGCTTGATGAAGTCCTCGGTCAGACGAATGCGCAGTGCCTGGGGATTGCTGAAGTAATGGTCCATCGCCGCGCGGGCCTGGGCCGCCACTACCGGCCGGGTGCCGCTGCGGATCGCCTCGTCGGCAGCAACCTGCAGCGCGGCGATACGTTCGCCGTTTGAAGGGTGCGTATCCGAGGGGTGCGGCAGCTGGACGGCCATTTCTTCGTCAGGCAGCGTGAATGTCTTGCCGGCCAGTTCGTGCAGCACGCTGTTCGGCAGATCCTTGGTGAACACCTCCCCGCGCCTTGGGTTGGTGGCCCGCGTGATGTGCGTGTAGATCCGCTCCTGCAAAAGCGGATCAATGGCCGAGATGCGCACCAGCGCCGAGGCCGCCGACGCGTTGCCAGCCAGGCTCGCCCCCGCGGCATCGGCGGCCAGCTCGCGCACGCGGCTCCAGTGATTGACCGCGTGATCGAAGCTTTCCATGAAATACACGCCCAGCATGAACGCCGGACGCAGAATGGTGCGCTGCAGCCACCCGCTGACCATCATGTTTTCAGCGATCACCCCCAGGCTGCGACCGATGCCGTCGTAGATCGGCAGAAAGCGCAGGCTGTACTCGGTGTCCTCACCGGCAAAATGCGACAGTTCATGACCAATCACTGCGCTGGTTTCAGCCGCATCGATCAGCCCCAGGTACAGGATGGGCACATGCAGAGTTCGACCCTTGAGCACGGCGTCGGACGGCAGAAGGGAAACGTCGCTGGAGGTGACGTAGAAGCCTTCGGTCATGCCCAGCACGATGTGATCAGGTGACAGCGCGCCGAGCCGTTCGGCAAGATCGCGCACATAGGCCCAGAGCACCGGGGCCTCTTCAGGCGTGACCTGCTGCCCCAGAACCTCCATCGCGGTGGGCTCGAACATGTGCAGCATGACGCCCAGTTGCTTGCCCATCCGCCAGATCGAATACAGGCATGCAGCGACCAGCATCAGCACGACGATGATCAACTTGAGCTCGCCCGCGGACATGCGCCCCACATGCCACAGGCCCAGGGCTTCGAAACAGAGGATTGCCGACACCGCCGCGCCCATGGCGACGATGTGCCCCACCAGGACGAAGGGCAGAATCCGCCTGACCCTGCTGAAGGTGTGCAGCAATCGCTCGCGGGATTGACGTGCACGCGCGGCGGCCCAGTTGAGCCCTGCCAGCCCGATGCCGCCGACCAGAGCAGCCAGCAGGCACAGCGCGATGACGGCGCGTGCCAGCCATGTGGTGACACTGCCCAGCACCACTACGAAGTCGAGACCCTGTTCTGCCTCATGAAGACGCGACAGCGCCTCCTTGAGGGTGATGTTTTCTCCGTCTATATCCATCGTTCGCGTGAGGGCGTCGGGCGACCTGGCGAGCCTTTCGAAATAGGGACGTGCGTGCGCAAGGTCGGCCTGGATCTCGACCAGGCGCTCAGTGTTTTCGACACTGCGCTGCAACTGCCACGCACCGATGAGGTTCAGGCCCAAAGGGAGCAGGATGAGTACAGCAATAAGCTTGTAGATTTTCATGAGGCAAGGCTCATAGAGGTGCGTCGCCGGCTGTCCTTAGCGCGCACAAGGTCCGTCAGGTAAAACGCCTCTGGCGTCTGCGTGCATGCGCCCTACCGTTGCTCAAGTACAAGCGTGAGGGCGCTGGCGGCGTTATACCCTGATTTGCAAACTGATGTAACAAAGCTGCCCGCCTGACCTGCGTCGACCCACCTGAATCCGTCCGCCTGAGCGCTCGCAGTGCCATCACTCCTCATCAAAGAAAAATCGCCTGATAAGGCGAGTCTGTACATTTACCCGCTTCAGAAACCTGAAAACCTGCAAATAAGTTCATCTTTCTAAGCTTAATTTACGCCCGTTATCGGATCCAAATACACCCGCAAAGCCCTTTAAAATCAATACTTACAGCTATATTAAGGGTACAATCAAATACAGTGATGGCTCATAGGCATCATTGCTTACTGTAACGAAACCGAGAAAATATCTACCGTCTGTAGGAACTTTCCTACTAAAAATAGTGCCATAGACCACACTGCTGGCTAGACGACATCTATATGCCAGCACGAACTCCTCCCTCATTGTGGCGGTGTGTCTCGCAGTGACACACATGGCAAAACCACTTCATGAGCAGGTGTGCAGTCGAGAAATTCGCAACTTTTCCCCGTCCCCGGCCTGATCCGGGAAACGGTCGTGAAGGGTTCAAGGACGATGTACCGATGACTCAGACGTTCGATATAGAAGCATTGATCAAGCTGCGCAAGCAGACGCGCGCTATCTCCGACGCGCTCAAGGTGCAGGCGTCCGACTATCTGTCGACCCTCGCGCTGTTGATACGCCCGCAGACATTCTTCGGTGAATACCTGCAGGGCGCGCAGCGCAGCAGCGGCCGCGAGACTCAGCACCATTTCAAAGAGCTCAAGGAGCTCTATGACCGCATTGCTTCGGCAGAGCCGTTCAAGCTGGTCAATGAACTGGAAGTGCCCCTGAACCTGATCAGCACGACACCCGAGCTGTTCCCGCTCGAATACGACATGGTGTTGTCACAAAGCGGGCAGACCATTCGCATCACCAGTCCGGTGCGTTGGGTGGTGGGCTTCAACTCGTTCGATCTGGCGCAGTTTCGCAAGGTCATCAAAGACCCGAATCGCAGCAGCGCCGAGCTGTATCGTTATGTAGTGCATTATCTGGTGCTGTTCTACTGCCTGAGCAAGTCGCCGGGCATGAGCCGCCTGTTCGAAGGGCTGCGCTTCCCGGTCAGTTTCGAGCGATTGAAAGACTTCGGCGACCTGCCGTTCTGTGTGATCAGCTCGCCAGTGCGCTCAGAATTACCGGATGAATCGGTGATTCGCAACAGCACGCAGATCGCAGGCAATACCAGTTTCGAAGAATTGGTCGGACACGAAAACATTCTGGAAATGAACGATGAAATCCGTCAGCGTCTGCTGCTGACGATTGAAGGACTCTAATCGCGCCCGGCCCGCCACAGGCCCGGTACGCAAACGACTTGCAGCGAGTTGCTCGCACAGGAGATGACGATGGCGAAGAAGGAAAGTACCCAGCACAAACTTGACCGCGTTCGCGCGCCTCGGGTCCACATCACTTACGACGTGGAGATTGGCGATGCTCAGGAAAAGAAAGAGCTGCCATTCGTTGTGGGCGTTATGGGCGATTTCTCCGGCAACCCGCTGGAGCCGCTGCCCAAGCTCAAGGATCGCAAGTTCATCTTCATCGACCGCGACAATTTCAACGGCGTCCTGAAAGGCATCAAGCCGCGCCTGGCGTATCGCGTCGACAACACCCTGGCAAAAGACGGCACCCAACTCGGTGTCGAGCTGAACTTCAATGCGCTGGAAGACTTCGAGCCGCAGAACGTTGTGCGTCAGGTCGAGCCGCTCCGCAAGCTGCTGGAAGTGCGTAACAAGCTGGCTGACCTGCGTAACAAGATGGGTGGCAACGACAAGCTTGAAGAGCTGCTGATGGACGTGTTGCAGAACACTGAAAAGCTGAAAACCCTGGGCAAGGAATTCGGCCGTGAAGCCGCCGTCCCCGCCACCGACAGCAAAGAGTAAGGAGGAGCCTGACGATGACCGATAAGCAACCCGTGACTCAGCAGGACAGCGCTCTGGTTGAAGTTGAAAACTTCGCCCCGCAATCTTCCTTGCTCGACAGCATCATTTCCGAAAGCCGCGTTGCACGCTCCGAAACCGAGCGCACCCGTACCCGCGATCTGATCGGCGAACTGGTGGCCCAGGTACTTGAAGGCGAGATGACGCCAAGCAAGGACCTGATTGCCGTGCTCGACGCGCGCATCGCCGAGATCGATTCGATGCTCTCCGAGCAAATGAACGAAATCATGCACGCCCGTGAGTTCCAGCAACTGGAAGCGTCCTGGCGCGGCCTGAAATATCAGGTTGACCAGACCGAGACCAGCACCACGCTGAAGATTCACCTGCTCAACGCGTCGAAAAAAGACCTCGTGCGTGACCTCAAGGCGTCGTCCGAATTCGACCAGAGCGCACTGTTCAAGAAGATCTACGAAGAAGAGTACGGCACCTTCGGTGGCGCGCCGTTCGGCATGCTGCTGGGTGACTACGAGTTCAACCGCAGCCCGGAAGACATGTACCTGCTGGAAGAGATCTCCCACGTGGCAGCCGCCGCCCACGCGCCGTTCATTTCGGCTGCATCGGCCGAGCTGTTCGGCTGGGACTCGTTCACCGACATGGCCGGCCCTCGCGACCTGGCGAAGATCTTCGACACCGTCGAATACGCCAAGTGGAAGTCGTTCCGCGCCTCTGAAGACTCCCGCTACGTCGGCCTGACTCTGCCGCACGTGCTGGGTCGTCTGCCGTATGGCCCGGATACCACGCCTGTCGAAGAATTCAACTTCGTCGAAAGCGTCGATGGCCGTGACCACAACAAATACCTGTGGATGAACGCTGCCTACGCGCTGGGCACCCGCGTGACCGATGCGTTTTCCCGCTACGGCTGGTGCGTGGCGATCCGTGGTGTGGAAGGCGGTGGTCTGGTCGAAGGCCTGCCGACGCACACCTTCAAGACCGATGACGGTGAAATCGCGCTCAAATGCCCGACTGAAATCGCCATCACCGACCGTCGCGAAAAAGAGCTCTCGGACCTCGGTTTCATTCCGCTGGTGCACTGCAAAGGTACCGACTACGCCGCGTTCTTCGGCACCCAGTCGACCCAGAAGCAGAAGCAGTACAACACCGATATTGCCAACGCCAACGCGCGTCTGTCGGCGCAACTGCAATACATCTTCGCGACCTCGCGTATCGCTCACTACATGAAAGCGATCATGCGCGACAAGATCGGCAGTTTTGCATCGCGTAAGGATGTCGAGTCGTTCCTCAACGAATGGCTGTCCGACTACGTCCTGCTTGATGACACCGCGAGCCAGGAAGCGAAAGCCAAGTTTCCACTTCGTGAGGCAAGCGTAGAGGTTGTTGAAGTGCCAGGTAAACCAGGCGCTTATAAAGCGGTTGCTTTCCTGCGCCCGCACTATCAGCTGGATGAACTGACAGCATCCCTACGCCTCGTGGCAGAGCTGCCTCAGTCGACGCGCAGCTGACCTACTTCATCAGCCAGGGAGGCATAGTTGAATGAGTCGTTCTCCTCAATTAGTACCTACGCTACTTGATCGCCTGCTTGATGATGCTCCTCATCAAGCGAGCGAGGCGGTTTCCAAACGCCTCTGCTCGTTAGGCGAATACAAGGCCAGCCTGATCAGAGATCTCGAGACACTGGTTAATACACGTCAGTGCCTCGTTGCATCGAGACTCGATGACTATCCGGAGTTGGCGGGAACGATTCTTGAATATGGCATGCCCGACTTTACCAGCAAAGGCGTGCTCAACCCTGAAGACCGACGCCTTATACAGGCTCAACTGGAGCGCGCTATCACAGTCGGTGACCCACGTTTTCGCGCTGTAAAAGTGCAATTGCTTAACCAGCAGATTGGTCACCGCATGCTTACTTTTCGGGTTGACGCAGTGCTGCATCTTCAGGATGCGACGCGTCAGGTTTCCTTCGACGCGGTGTTGCAAGTCAATACCCAGGAATACAAAGTGCAGAACCTCAATTGATTCTCGACGATCTGCTACCTTATTACGAAAAGGAGCTCTCGCACCTGCGCTTTCTTGGGCAGGAGTTTGCGCGTGAGTACCCGAAAATTGCGTCGCGGTTACTCATCGAAGGTGACAACTGCGAGGATCCCCATGCCGAGCGCTTGATTGAGGGCTTCTCGTTTCTGGCGGCTCGCATACACAAGAAGCTTGATGACGAGTTTCCCGAAATTGTCGAAGCCTTTCTTGAAGTACTTTACCCACACTACCTACGCCCGACGCCCGCGTTATCCATCGCGGAATTCAGTAGTGGGACAACCTCTACGCTGACTGCCTGCTACACCATCGAGCGGCATACGGAGATAAGTTCCAAGACCGTAGAGGGCGTGGCTTGCAAGTTCAGAACCTGCTACCCGGTTGACCTGTGGCCTATCGCGGTGCGCGATGCATCGTTTGTCGAACTGGAACGCTCTGCTTTCAATGGGCACAGTGCGGATCTGGTGGCCTGCCTGAAAATTGGCCTGACCGCCACTACCCATCTCCATTTCGGCCAACTGGACATTGAGACCCTGCGCTTTTTCCTCGACGGCGAAAGCACGCTGATGCTGCAATTGTACGAGCTGCTATTCAACAATTTGGCCAAGGCCACTGTGAGTTTTACAGAACAGGGAAAACGCCGGGAAATCGGTTTGCCACAAGGTGCGTTGAAAGCGGTTGGTTTTGAGCGCGATGAAGGCCTGGTGGATTACTCGGAGCGCTCGTTTCTCGGGTACAGGCTGCTGCACGACTACTTTACGTTTCCGGACAAATTCATGTTCGTCGATATTGGAGGGCTCAAGAGAAGCCTGGCTGATCGAGACCTCAAAGATATCGAGATCAACTTCTATTTTGCCCATTACGAAATGGGCGATCGGCTTGCGCGGCTTGCACAAAATCTGGGGCGCAATAATTTCAAACTCGGCTGCACCCCGATTATCAACCTGTTCAAACAACAGGCCGAGCCGGTCAAGCTTACTCATACACGGCACGAATACGCCGTTACCCCCGATGTCAGGCTGCAGGGACATGCAGAAGTAGTCTCCATCGACCGCGTACAGCGGGTCAAAAAAATAGCCGGTACTGACACCGTCAGCGAGTGCAACCCGTTTTTCGAGCCTAGAGGTGACCTGGGGCCAGACGCCTGCTATTGGATCGGCCGGCGACGCCCCTCCAGACACGGCAAGCAGGGCGGCACAGAAATGGTTATACGAGTCGTGGATCGCGAACTCGATCTGATCGACGCAGGTAGTGATTCGTTGAGCATATCCCTGACTTGCAGTAACCGGGACTTACCGCAGTTGCTCAGTTACGGAGGCAGCCAGAGCGACTTCATATTTGAAAATGATGGTGTGGTCGACGGTATCCGGCTATTGCGCAAACCTACAGTGACAGCGCGCGTGCCCTTGGGCGACGGCTTGATCTGGCGGCTGATTTCTCACTTGTCCCTGAACCACATGTCGCTGGTGTCACAGGGCAAGGAAGTGCTTCAGGAAATGCTGAGCCTCTACAACTATCGACGCGGACTGGCAGTTAGAAAGCAAATCAGCGGAATCCTGTCGATCAAGAGTGAGGCTGTTGTCGTGCGTATCGGCCACCCCCGTCCTAACTTCGTGCGTGGGGTAGGCATCACCCTGGAACTAGACGAAAGCCAATACATCGGCAGCGGCGTATTTCTGTTCGGCAAAGTCCTTGATCACTTTTTCGGACAGTACTGCACCGTCAACAGTTTTACCCAACTTACCCTTCGTACCCGCCAGCGGGAAAAGAGAATTGTGCAATGGCCACCCAGAACGGGCGATCAACCTCTGGTCTGATCGATCAGGCACGCGCAGAGCCTTACCGGTTTGAGTTTTTCCAACTGGTCAGGTTGCTGCGTCTGCATTACAGCAGAGCAGGACGTATTGATCCCGAAGCGCGCCCGCATGAGGACCCGCTGCGTTTTCGTACTCAGCTGTCGCTGAACTTTCCCGTGAGCGAAGTCAGCGATCTCAAATTCGAGCGCTTCGAGGATTCGACTGCTGCTGAACAGGCATTGACCGAAGTGCAGGTAACGTTTATGGGGTTGATAGGGCCCTCAGGAGTACTGCCCCGTCCTTACACTGAAATGCTCATGAACCGGCATATTCAGCAGAGGGACGATGGTGCCCATGCGTTTCTGGATGTGTTCTCTCATCGCATGATCGCTCTCTTCTATCAGTCATGGCAGAAATACAAGTTTCACATCGAACATGAGCGCAAGGGTTCATCGGATTTTGAGCGCTATATGCTCAATCTGGTGGGTTTTGGCAAGCAAAGCCAGAAGCGAAAATTTGGCGCGAGCGGCTCACCTGTTCGACAGGAGTTATTCACCTACTTCTCGGGATTGTTCACCCAGCGGCCTCGTAATCCGCACAACCTGGAAGTGATGTTGAGCTTCTACTTCGGTCAACCCTTTTCACTACGCCCCTTTGCCGGACGCTGGCTGAAACTTGAACCGGAGCAGTGCTCGCAACTGGGACGTACCAATGCAACGCTCGGTGAAAGCGCGGTGGCTGGCAATCGCGTATGGGACTACCAATCCTGCGTGCGTATCGACATCGGTCCGTTGGACCTCGCTGAATACAAGCGTTTTCAACCAGGTAATGACGACTATAGAAAACTGGTTGATGTGGTGCGTTTCTATCTCGGTCCCACCCTTGACTTTGAACTTGCTCCGCAGCTCAAGCCAGAGGCGATCCCTCTGGCGCGTCTAGGCCGTAACACCAACACAGCGCTGGGCTGGCTTGGCTGGCTAAAACGGCCTGGCGAGAAAGTAAATCCGTCACGTTGCGCTGTTTTCCGTATTCCTTTTGATGGGGTCGCCCTGTGAACCTTAAGTCACTCTTTGCCAAGCTCAATGATACCTGCCGCAACGCAACCGAAAGCGCTGCTGCGCTATGCCTCGCGGAACGTCACTACGAAGTCGATATCGAGCATGTATTGCTGCAGCTTCTCGAAGGCGACGATAACGACCTGCTGCCGATCTTGCGTCATTACGATGTAGTGATGGAGCGTTTGCAGTCGCAGTTGGCGAGTGCCATGAGTGACTTCAAGACCGGAAATACTCGCACCCCCGCCCTGTCCCCGCACATAACCCAACTGATCGAGCGGGCCTGGGTATTGGCTTCGATCGAATATGGCCAAAGCCTTATCCGAAGCGGCTTTTTGCTACAGGCCTTGCTCGACGATAAAGAACTGCGTCGGGTCATAGCCGCGTCAGCTCCTGAACTGGAAAAGATCAATGTTGACGATTTGAAAGCCAATCTCGAGGACTTCATTTCAGCCAGCAGCGAGTCACAGCAAAGCGCTTCTTTGCCAGCCGGAAACGATACTCAACGACCGGCAACCAAGGGCAACGGCAAGACTCCTGCCCTGGATCAATATACTGTGGACCTTACCCGCAGCGCGCGGGAAGGACGTATTGATCCGGTACTGGGACGCGAATTCGAAGTGCGCCAGATGGTCGATATCCTCACCCGTCGGCGGCAGAACAATCCGATTTTGACGGGAGAAGCAGGTGTCGGTAAAACCGCAGTAGTTGAGGGCCTGGCATTGCGTATTGCTCTGGGCGATGTGCCAACGCCACTCAAGGATGTCGCTATTCATACACTCGATCTGGGCCTGCTGCAGGCAGGAGCCGGGATTAAGGGCGAATTCGAGAACCGTCTCAAATCGGTGATTGAAGAAACAAAGCGCAGCGTGCATCCAATCATTCTTTTTATCGATGAAGCCCATACGCTGATTGGCTCAGGTGGCCAGGCAGGACAGAACGATGCGGCCAACCTCCTCAAACCAGCCTTGGCGCGCGGCGAACTGCGGACTATTGCCGCCACTACGTGGGCCGAGTACAAAAAATACTTCGAGAAGGATGCTGCCCTCGCCCGCCGCTTTCAGGTAGTAAAAGTAGAGGAGCCGGAAGAAGATCAGGCAATCTACATGTTGCGTGGCCTCTTGGAAAAAATGCAGGAGCACCATCGGGTAGCGGTCATGGACGAAGCGCTCGTCATGGCTGTCCGCCTGTCCAATCGCTACATCACAGGCAGGCAATTGCCGGACAAGGCCGTCAGCGTACTGGATACCGCCTGCGCGCGTGTCGCTCTAGGCCAGACATCACAGCCCGGCATGCTGGAAGATTGCCGGCGCATGATCGACAACCTGCGCACTGAAATATCTCTGCTGGAAAAGGAACAGATCAAAGGCAGCGACCATCAGCGCCGACTTGCTCAACTCGGTGCAGAACTGACCGACGCCGAGAAACGCGAACAGGAACTGGTCACACAGTGGCAACGCGAATTGGAACTGGTCAAACAGTTGCACGAACTTAGCGAACAGACCACAGGGCAGGACCACCGCACCGAGCTTGCCGACCTACGGGCCGAGCTTGCAAAAGTTCAGGGTGAGCAGCCATTGGTGCATGCGCTGGTAGACGGGGCCACCATTGGTGAAGTGATCTCCGGCTGGACAGGCATCCCACTGGGCAAAATGTTGCGCGACGAGATTGATACCGTCCAGCGCTTACCTGCACTGCTGGCCGAACGCGTTCTTGGTCAGGACCATGCTCTGCACGAAATAGGCAAACGCATCAAGATTTCCCGTGCGCGCATGGAAGACCCCAATAAGCCAATCGGCGTATTTCTATTGCTTGGCCCAAGCGGTGTTGGCAAAACGGAAACCGCACTGGCATTGGCCGATACGCTGTACGGCGGTGAACGCAATGTCATCACGATCAATATGTCCGAGTATCAGGAAGCCCACACTGTCTCCAGTCTCAAGGGCTCACCGCCGGGCTACGTCGGATACGGCGAAGGCGGCGTACTGACTGAAGCTGTGCGTCGCAAACCCTACAGCGTCGTATTACTGGATGAAGTCGAAAAGGCCCATCCGGACGTGCTCGAACTGTTTTTCCAGGTATTCGACAAAGGCGTATTGGATGACGGCGAAGGACGCGAGATCAACTTCCGCAACACGGTGATTATCCTCACGTCCAATGTCGGCACCGAGCACATCATGCAGACGTGTCTCGGAGTCAGCGAGCTACCCGCCCCCGCCCAGATCGTCGAAGACCTGCGCGACCAGCTCAACAACGTGTTCAAACCTGCATTTCTCGGGCGCTTGAGTATTGTTCCGTATTACCCGGTACAGGACGCCGTGCTCGAGCGCATTGTCGGTCTGAAGCTAGCGCGTATCCGTGAGCGTTTCGAACGAAATCATCAGGCCTCTCTAGAGTTCAGCCCGGAGCTGGTGCCCACGATTGCCGCACGCTGCACGGAAGTCGACAGCGGAGCCCGGAACATCGACAACATCCTGTCCGGCACATTGATGCCTGAATTGGCAGAGCACGTGTTGGCACGTATGGCAGAAGACAAACCCGTCAATAGCATGAGCATCGGCCTTGATGAGGCCGGAGGCTTTTCGTACACCGTGGCGTAGACGACAACCGGAATCCGGATGAGATTCAGCGTCGCCCGAATTGCCGGGCGTCGATAGGAAGTGTTTCAGGAGCAGCAGAATGGGCAGGTATTTGGGTGTTTTGATTATGTTGCTAGGGCTGACCGCCTGCGGCATCACTGACCGTGTAGGCAAGCGAGTCGATGACACATGGGCAGGCGACATGCTGTTCAGCAGCGATGAAAAGATCGTTCTGACCGTGGACGGCGGCAACCAGTTGAACCCCAATACCTCCGGCATGCCTTTGTCCGTCGTGACCAGGGTTTATCAGTTGACCTCACTGGACAAGTTCAACAGCGCGGACTCAAACACGCTGCTGGACCACCCAGAACAAGTGCTCGGCAACACCGTGCTCGATACCCGCGAACTCGTGGTTTTGCCCGGGATGGGTCAGGTCCAGACCTGGCCACTCGCCAAGGAAGCACGGTACATCGCAGTAGCGGCCTTCTTTCGTGATGATAGCGGCGGCCGCTGGAAAATGGCATTCAATGCAGACGCGTTTCGCAAGGACGGGATTCTGTTTTCATCCGAGGGCGGCCGCGTGCTTTTGGACGTGAACCGCATCAGTGCCGAGCGAGGGCAAGATGTGCTGCAGATGCCCGAAGAACAAATCATCGCGCCATTACAGCCAGCCCAGCCAGAGCATACGGAGCCTGGGCTTATGGAGCGCATGCAGTCAAAGGCCGCCGAATCTGCAGAAGACGCTGCCAACAATTCTATTAAGAAGTCGCTGAGCAATACATTTGACTCAGCTCTGGAAGGTGCTAAATGAGTAAAAAGAGCCGTGTGATGTGGTCAGAGGGCATGTTCCTTCTACCACAGCACTTCCAGTATCAGGATGAGTTCCACCAGAACCAGCTGGCTCAGGCGACACTGCGCTCGTCACCATTTCATTGGGGCGTGCAGCTTCTGGAAGTGGATGAGCAAGCCTTGGTCAACGGAGTGCTGCAACTCAAGCGGCTACAGATGGTTTTCCCGGACGGCTCGCTCTTTGACGCACCGCAGCACGACCCTCTGCCTGCTGCGCGCGATTTGAAAGATGTGCAGCACGGTTCGGAGCTGAAAGTGTATGCGGCGTTGAAATTGGCTGAACCGTACAGTGCCAATTACCTGGACGAAGGAGAAGAGCGCAAAGGCGCACGTCGCTACCGTAAAGCATTTGATATGTTGCCTGATATCAATGAAGGCGAGCTGGAAAACGAAATTACCAGCCTGCGACTTAATGTGGTTCTGCTGATTGATGGTGATTCACTCGATGGCTACAGCTATTGCCCGCTGACCCTGCTTCAGCGCAACAACATTAACGGATTTAGCCTGGACACTCAGTTCATTCATCCTGCCCTGCACATCGGGTCGCATGAAACGTTGCTGAAAATTGCCCAGCGCCTGCTCGCACTTCTGCAGAGCAAGAGCGAAACACTGTCTGGCCGCCGCCGGGAAAGAGCTGACCAGATCGCTGAATTCGGGTCTAGCGATGTCAGCCTGTTCTGGCTGCTTTATACCGTCAATCGCGCGTATCCGGGTCTTGCTCACCTGCTTCAGCATCCGAGACTGCATCCAGAGCAGCTGTATCGCTTTCTGGCTGAGCTGGCGGGCAGTCTGCTGACATTTTCCCTGAGCGCACAGCTCAATGACATCCCTGCCTACGATCATCATGATCCCGCCACTTCGATGATAAAGCTCGACAGGCTGGTTCGCGAACTGCTCAACAGTGTTGTGCCCAACCAATATATTCCGATCAGCCTGGAACAGACTCGTACGTCCTATTTTGTGGGCCGTCTGAACGATCCACGCTTGAGTGAGGCTGACTTTTACATTGCGGTTCATGCAGACATGCCAGGTGCTCAGGTTCTTGAACTGGTACCACGTGCCTTCAAGGTCGGCTCGCCGGAAGACATTGAGGTAGTGGTTAATACGGCAATGCCGGGGGCGGCGCTCAGTCACTGTGTGCGAACCCCAAATGCCATTCCCGTTCGTCTGGACAACCAATACTTCTCGATCGAACCCCATGGCCGGGTCTACGAACGCATGATGAAAGCTAACGCCATCGCGTTCTATGTACCCAGCGCATTTAAAAATCTCAAGCTTGAACTGATGGCGGTGCTCAAATGAATGATGCCGTGATGCAAGGCGGCGTTACTGCCCCAGCGCAAACACTGACACTCAAGGATATGGTCAAGGACTTCATGACCATGGCGCTGATGATTCGTCGCGGAAGCAAGGTGCGCGACGTCTCAAGGCTGCGTGCCAGCGTCGACGAATTCTTTCCCGCGCTTGAGCGGGATGCGCGTCGTGCCAACTACAGCGTCGAACAAGTCAGGGATGCGCAATACGCGCTATGTGCGTTTCTGGATGAAAGCGTCTTGAATGCCGGGCAGAGTGAAATACGCAATCAGATTGAAGTTAATCCACTGCAATTTCAGTATTTTGGCGTGCATTTGGCTGGTCAGGGTTTCTTCGAGAAACTCGAAGCATTGCGTACTGACGTGAAACGCAACCTTGATGTCCTTGAGGTTTATCACCTGTGCCTGGCACTGGGCTTTGAAGGCAAATACAGCCTCGAGAAGAAAGATCAACTTCGTTACATCGCCAATACCCTGGGGCAGGACATCGCTCGTTACCGAACCCCGCGCAAAGCGCTTTCCCCAGATTGGGCACTGCCCGATCAAGTGTCTCAGATGTTCCGTTATGAAGTCCCCTTGTGGCTCTACCTGGTACTCATCGCACTGATATGCGGTGCCGTTTACCTGACCCTGGACTGGCTTCTGGGCAAAGAGGTGGCAGCACTGGCCGAACAGGTCCGTCAGCTGTTCGGCGTTTAATTCAGTTACGGATCCGGTCAGGAAGACATGAAAGCATTATTGCGTTGTTTGAAAAATTTCTGGTTTGCACTGGCACTCCTGTGGACAGTCGGTTTGCTCGCCTGCTGGCTGGCACTCCCGCGCTGGAATTTCACGCGGGAAAACATTTACGTGGCCATGGCGCTGATCAGTGCCTTCTGCCTGCTGCTTATTGTGCTGCGTCAGTACCGCAGAATTCGCGCCGAACAGAACATCGAAAGCCTGGTGCAACTGGAGGTAGACCGGTCGTTAGGGGCAGAGGGCGAGTTTCGTGACCAACACGTACTGCGCGAGCGCCTCAAACACGCTATATCGATGCTGCGCTCATCGCGCTCTGCGGGCGGCGGCGGAGCATCTGCGCTTTCTGATCTGCCATGGTATCTGGTCGTCGGCATGTCAGCATCGGGCAAGACCTCGCTACTGACACGCTCAGGTCTGTCAGCGACCATTGCCGGAGCTCAGGCGAGCGGCATGGACAGCGGGACTCAGCACTGCGACTGGTATTTCAGTCCTGACGCAGTCTTGATTGATACTGCGGGCCGCTACTTGCGCGATGACCAGTCAGCCAGCGAGTTCGCCTCGTTCCTAAAGCTACTGCGCAAGCAACGCGCCAAACCCGCCGTTAACGGGTTGATTCTGGTGGTGAGCCTGCCAGAGATTGTCTCTGCTACCTTGGCCGAACGCGAAGCCCTGGCTGCCCGTCTGGTTTCTCGTATTGATGAATACAGCGAGTGCCTGGGTATTAACCCTCCGCTTTATCTGATGCTCAGCAAGACAGATCTGCTGCCAGGCTTCAACCAAGCCTTCGACGGTATGGACACTGCACAACGCCAGCAGCCTCTGGGCATGACGTTCGCCTTGTCGGATGTGCGCGCCAAAGGCCTGCGCGCCGTCATGGAAACCAAGTTTGCCCATTTGCTGGAGAGCGTGCGACACCACGTGGATACTCAGCTGATTATCGGGGGCAAAACCGCCAGCGCCGAGCTGCTGCAATTTCCCAATTACTTTGCCGAACTGTCGACCGTTATCTCTGGTTTTCTTGACCAGTTTGAACGCTCAGCGCAAGGGCATACGCCTCCTATTGTGCGAGGCGTCTATTTCACCAGCGCCCTGCAGACAGATGAGCAGTTGCCACCTGTCTATGAGGATGCTCTTGGAGATTACTACGCGCTTGAACCCAAAGAGCATCCGATACACAGCGATATACGTAGAAAGATAGGCGACAAGAGCTACTTCATTACTGAGACATTTCGTCAGGTAGTGTTCCCGGATCGCAATCTGAGCCTTTACTACTCACGCCTGGGCCGCACACGATCCTTGACCCCTGCATTGATCGCGATAGCGGCTTTGGCAGGTATAGGCTTGATCGCGTGGGAGGCGGTTTCTTATAACAAAAACCGTGAAATGCTGGCGGGCATCGCAAGCGAACTGACACAGCTTGAGACTGCACCCGATCGGTCAGATCGGCTGCGCTCGGGACAGGCGATGGAAACATTGCGTGTTTACCTTAGCGAGTTCGAAGGATACGGCAATCACGGCGTACCCTTCGCGTTGGGCGCAGGCCTGTACAGCGGCGATGATCTGCTGATCCCGCTGCGTGAGGCGTACCTGCAGCAGCTACGTACCCAAGCGCTGGAGCCCATCGGCAAGTACTTGCAGGTGCAGCTGCGCGAGCTTAACCAGTTTGCTCAGACGGTGGATCGGAGCCCACTGGCGCCTACCGATAAACGTCGCTCGGCCAAGTCCCCGTTAAAAAAACCGGCAAAAACACCGAGCATCAGCGCGTTGAAAGCGACTGTCAGCCTTCCGCGTAACAGCGCAGATCTGACCGGACAGCTACGCTCGGGCGTCAACGAGGCAGGTGAAGCCGGGCGTCGCAGAACGCTGGATGCTCTTCGCGATAACGCCAAGTCCGAATCAACTACGGATCTTGCCGAAGACACCGCACTGACTGCCGGGTTGTCACTGTCGGAAGACAGCCTCAGCCGGCTGACAGAGCAACAAGTGTCTTCAGTGATCAAGGCTTACAGCGCACTTAAGCTGTACTTGATTCTGTCGCGTCCGGATGAACACCGCGATGCCGAATTCGTTGCTGATGAACTTCCTCAAGCCTGGGCACTGGCGGCGCAGGCCGAGGGCCAAGAGATCAGTCCAGCACTGATTGAAGCCAATACCGCGATGTACGTGCGCTACCTGCAACAAGGTACCGCGCCAGCGCTGCGACGTAATGAGCAACTGGTCAACGACACACGGCAGAGCCTGCGTTCCTTCATGATCGCCAGTTCTCTGGTTGATCGTGAGTATCTGCGCCTTCAGCTGGAGTCGAGCCGTCAGTTCCCGTCGCTTACGCTATCGGACATGGTGCCCGCAGCCGGACGTGATCAGTTATTTTCGGCGGAAGCAGTACCTGCCATTTACACCCGACAAGGTTGGGAAGAGTTTCTGCAGCCCGAACTGATCAAGTTGCTGTCAGGCAACCTGCGCAACGACAGTGACTGGGTACTCGATAGCGAGGGCAGCAATGGCATGGTTCAGAAAGCCAACTTCGTGCGTGAGCTGATGGCTCGCTACAAAGCCGACTACGCAGATGCCTGGTTCAGGATGCTCAGAGGCGTAGGTGTGCGTCATTTCACCGACATGGCCAATGCTACCGAGCGTTTATCAGTGCTTAGCGACGTGCAGAACTCTCCCGTCAAGAGTCTATTGCACGCCGTGAACCAGAACACGTCGTGGGACTTGCCCAAAGTCAACTCTGCGGCGTCTCCGAATAAAGCGGACGACGGGTTCTGGAGCGGCATCAAAGGCACCTTCAGTACCCAAAGCGAGCAAGCCGAAAGCCTGGTAGTGACATTGCCACGTGTCGACGATGGGAGTCTGGCAAAACGCTTCGAACCCGTCGCACGCCTGTTCGCAACGCAAAATGCAGAGGGCGCGGACAGCACGGTGATGGATCGATATCTGGCAGCGTTACGCAAGCTCAAAGTGCGTTTGACCAATATTCAGCGATCGCAGGATGTCGGCAAGAACAGCAAGCTATTGATCAGCGAAACACTGGAAGGACAGCCGTCCGAAGTTACACAGGTACGCAACTACATCGAGACCAGCGTCGATACCAGCGAAGGAGGCCTGTCGAACTCCTTGCAACGCCTGTTCAACTCGCCACTGCAGTTTGCCTGGGAAACACTTCGCGACCCGGCTGGCCAACAGATCGCAAAAGCATGGTCGCAGGATGTCGCCCGCCCCTGGAAACAGGTCATGGCTTACCGGTACCCCATTGTGGCTGGCAGTGAAAACGAGGCATCAGTCAAGGATTTGCAGCGTTTCGTCGATCCTGAAACAGGTTTGCTGCCCGCGTTCAAACGCAACGAAATCGGCAACCTCGCCGGCGGCGAAGGATTGGGCATGGGTACAGGCGGCAACGCTGCGCCTCTGGTCAATACACGCATGATTGACAGCATCGACAAGGCCAGCTCGGTAGGACAGGTCATCGCCAGTTTGTCTGATCGTGAAAACGGCTTCGAAATCATGCTGGAGCCATCGGCTCGTTACACGGACATCATTTTCACGCTCGACGGACAGGAACAGCATTATCGAAACGGTCGTACCAGTTGGAACCGGTTCTCCTGGCCGGGTACCTCCAACGCACCGGGGGCACGTCTGGATGTAGTGACTCTGGAAGGCCAACGCATCACTGTTTTCGACTACCCGGGCCGTTGGGGCTTGCTGAAGATG
This sequence comes from Pseudomonas syringae KCTC 12500, assembly GCF_000507185.2. Classification (NCBI taxonomy): domain Bacteria; kingdom Pseudomonadati; phylum Pseudomonadota; class Gammaproteobacteria; order Pseudomonadales; family Pseudomonadaceae; genus Pseudomonas; species Pseudomonas syringae. Next base: position 2,698,977 of record NZ_AYTM02000002.1, on the reverse strand, counting down.
AACGACAGTGCTCGCGTCACCGATCTGGACACGGTTCAGCAACGTTTCAGCTGGCAGTCGGCCGCCGGGCCGGTAAGCCTGGTCGTTCGTAACTATGGCGGCGTCAAAATGACTGACCTGGCACAGGTCAAATCATTGAGCGTGCTTAACGACCCTGGGCAGAAAAACTGATTATGGCAAGCCATCACAGAGGGGGCACAGGCTGATGATCGGATGTTTTGGCAAAGTGCCCGCGAGTGCCGACTTCGTCAGTTTGAACGGAGCCATGCCTGAGGTATGTGAGTTCGATCTGTGGCTACAAAACAGTCTGGGACGCATGCAGACGCGTGAGGATTGGCGGGAATTGTTTGATGAGTTGCCCGTGTGTTTTTTCTCATACCGCAGTCGCAATGGACAGTGGCTGCTGGGTGGATTCATAAGCTCGCGGGACGCCAGCGGCAGACGTTATCCATTTATGGTATTTCAAAGCATAAAGGTGGATCCCAGCGACCCGTTCATCAATCCGCACACGTTGTGCGAGTTGTTCGCCGGGCAGATAAAACCGCTTCTCATGCAGGCCGCGCAGGGAACGGACATAGAACAGATTTTTGCTCGACTCAGAACCATGCGTTTGTGGACCTCCAAGGATCTGGATCTCTATCGACGTGTGCATGACAAGTTTCTTATGGACTTTAACCTGCGTGATGTGTCGCGGCCACTGCGACACAGCTATCCGGAGTTCGGTACCCAGTCGGGGCTGGCCAGCCTTTACAAATTGCGCAAGGCCATGAGGAACAATGAGCCGCCCGCAATAAGCCTGCCTCTGCCAGCAGAAAGCGGCCTGAAGCGCCCCATGGCTGACTTATGGTGCACATTGCTGTCACGTCTGCGCGGCAAAACGGGCATGCCGGATGTCAGCGTGCTGGTAGACAGCTTTATGCGACCGGGACTGCTGTGCTTTCCGTCGCGTGGAAACAGTGAAATGTATCGGATGTTGACCGGTATCGCTGCACCCGAGGACCGCTACAACCTGCTGGATCCTTTACCGGAGCCCGCGTCTGCCGCCTCGCTTGTGTTGCCTGCCGATCACCTTGCATTGAACGACTTTATTGAGCGCTTTACAGACGCTCGGGATGAACAGTATTGATGAACAGGCTCAAATATTACTTTCTCAAGTACCAGCCATATGTTCTGGGGATTGCGTTCTTCCTGGCCATCTTCCTGGTGTGGTCGCTCGGTGTAGCGATGGGGTTTTCCTCCCTTCACAGCCTGCTGGCCGGGATAGGAGTGTTTCTGTTGCTATCGGCTGGTTATGTCCTTTTCATGGGACGAAGCCACGCACCGCGCCACGACCTTGAAGCGCTTCTACGTGATGACGCCGATCAGGCCGTGTTGAATTCCAGCCCGCAGGATCGCGAGGAAGTCAGCCTGCTACGCGAGCGCCTGCTGCAAAGCATCGAGCGCCTGCAGGGCAATTCAGGGAAGAACGCATCCAGTAAGGACGCACTCTATGCCCTGCCCTGGTACCTGGTAATCGGCCAGCCCGCGTCCGGCAAAAGCACCATGCTGTATCAGTCCGGATTGAATTTTCCCTATGCGGAGCGCGAAGGCGCACGCGTCGCAGGACTAGGCGGCACTCGCAACTGTGACTGGTTTTTCAGTTCTGAAGCAGTGTTACTGGACACTGCCGGCCGCTATATGGATAACCAGGAAGAGGCTGGCAAATGGCGTGCGTTTTTAAGTCTGCTTCGACAACACAGGCAACGGCGCCCGCTGAACGGCCTGATCGTCGCAGTGAGTGTAGAGGATGTTCTGAAGTCAACGCCCGACAGCCTCGAACGTCTTGCCAAGCGCCTGCGCGAACGCATTCAGGAAGCGCACGATCTGCTTGAGCTGCGCCTGCCTATCTATCTGGTGTTCACCAAATGCGACCTGATACCAGGCTTCACTCACTTCTATCGCCAGCTCGATAACCAGACTCGTGGCGAAGTAATGGGCAAGACATTTGCGCACGAAGGTTTCAGGCAGTCCGATTGGGGTAAGCGCTTCACCGCGGCAATGGGCGAATTGGTAGACCATTGGCAGCAAATTGCCGATCAGCAATTGGTGCAACAGGACATTCAGCTGACCAGACAGGACCCGGCGGCGTATCGCTTCCCTCTGGAACTGACAGCGCTCAAACCATTGCTTGAGACTTTTGTTACCGACTTGCTCAGAGCGAACCCGTATCAGAGTGCCGAGCTGCTCCGCGGCTTCTATTTCACCAGTGCACTCGACGCTGATAAAGCTACGCAGGGATTGTATGCACAGCATGTCACCGAGCGCTTTGCGCTGGCTGACTCGTCAGCCGAACTGCCGGTTACCGGGCAGACGCAGCCGATGTTTATCAATAGCCTTTTTCAGAAGGTCATTATCCCTGATCAACATCTTGTGGCGCTGTACACCAGCAATCGCAGCGAAACCCGGCGCAAAGGTATATGGATCGGCACAGCCGCATTGGCAGGCTTGCTGCTTTGTGTAGGCTGGGGCGTTTCGTACAGCAATAACAAAGCAGCCATCCAGGCAATTTCCGGCGGGCTGGTCGCAGCACAGCAAAAAGACGAACACACCAGCGGCCAATACACCCAATGGCAGACTCTGGATCAACTGCGACAGACTTCAGCAGATCTTTATACTCGTCACCACGGTGGCGGCGTACCGCTGAGCATGCGTCTGGGGTTGTACAAGGGTTATGACGTGGAGCCCTATGTACGTCAGCGCTATTTCGCACGTCTTGAAAGCGTAATGCTCAAACCGACTGCCGATAACCTGACCCGCTCGTTGTACCTGTTGAGCAGTATCAAGATATACCAGCGCAACGCGCCGACGCTTACAACCGTGACAGGAATCGACAGCGTCGAGCCGCGCGCGCTCCCTGTGGATAACCGCGCGCAGTCAGTTGCGACCTTTGGCAAGACCACGCTGGACACCTACTTGATGCTGTCCAAGGCGCAACGTGAGCAAGCCGATCCTGCGGTATTAAAGGCTCGCATTCCTGATTATTGGTATCCGGCGATCTACAAGCAGGTTCAACGCGATACAAACGTGTCAGCTCAAGCTGCTGGCGAGGTCGATGACTATCAGTTTGCCGGGCGTCAGATAGCATTCTATAGCGATCAGATCCGTGAACTTGACGTACCACGCATTCTCAACAATGCATTCTTGATCTCCAGCTCGCGCAATTACATAAATAGCCTGCTCTCACAGTCGTTGCGCGCTATCGAAACCATCACGCTGGAGTCCGACACCCTATTTGCGTTTGGCCGCGCGGACTTTCAAAGCCTTGAGCTTGCCGGGCAACGCCAGTTGAGCGCCATCGCCGGGAAACTGCTGAACACACCGAACGTGGGCAAGATCGTGATCACTGGCCACGCAGACCAGATTGGCGATGCGCAGAGCAATCTGCAGGTATCCAGACAGCGTGCGCAAACCATCAAAACCTACCTGGTAGGTAAAGGCTTGCCGAGCGAACTGGTCGACGCGGTCGGTGAAGGCAGCAATAAACCACTGGTGCATTGCGACATGCAGATGCCGCGCGCCGAGCTCATCCACTGCCTCGAGCCCAACAGACGAGTCGAAATCGAGGTGCGTGCGCTTAACTGAGCCGCCCCCGAGGTAAAACGATCGCCATGTGTGTGCCTGCTTCGGCATGCATGGCTTTAGAACGGCCCAGCCATTACGTGGCAGGGTCAAACACAGGGCGATCCAACTTGTGGATCAATGAAAGCCCTTTTAAGGAGAAATGAAAAATGGCATTTGACGCATTCCTCAAAATTGACGGCATCCCGGGTGAAAGTCTGGACGACAAGTTCAAGGACTGGATCGAAATCCTGAGCTACACGCACGGCGCTACACAGGCGACTTCGGCGACTGCCAGTTCGTCTGGAGGCGCTTCTTCCGAACGCGTTAACCTGAGCGACTTCACGGTTATCAAGTATGTCGACAAGGCTTCTCCCAAAGCCTTCGAGTCATGCTGCAAAGGCCAGCACATCAAGGAAGTTGTCCTCAACCTCAACCGTGCCGGCGGCGACAAGCTGACCTACATGACCATCACGCTGGAAGAAGTGGTCATCTCTTCTGTCACCTTCCTGGGCAACATGCCTGTGGCTGGCGAAACCAAGGCGGAGAGCGATCTGCCATTGGAAGAGATCAAGTTCAACTTCTCCCGCATCAAGATCGCCTACACCCAGCAGAAGCGTTCCGATGGTGCAGGCGGCGGTAAAGTTGCAGGCGGCTGGGACCGCTCGCTGAACAAGGTCTACTCCTGAGTAGGGCCTCGGGCGACTGAAGTTGTTCGGCCGCTCAATCGAGGGTCCCGCGCCTGCAAGGGCGCGGTGGCCTTCTCTTTTCACCTTTGAATGCAGAGCCGTCCATGTCTGACATCCTCGAAGACCTTTCGCTGGCCACATTGCGTACTCCCATTCAGGGTGGCGCGGGCGAAGACCTGAGTTTTTCCAGCCTGTTCGATCAGATCAAGGAGGCACGCCGCGCCGATGTCGACTATCTGACTCAGGGCGACTGGCAAACCGATCTGAAACAGGCCGACTGGGAACAGGTTGTGCAACTGGCCAGCGCCGGGATTGCAGAACAAAGCAAAGACTTGATGCTGGTCGCATGGCTAGGTGAAGGTCTGGCGCACAAATATCATTTCCGCGGTATCCGTTTCGCGCTGGCAGTGGCTCAAGCCATGCTGGAAGATTTCTGGGACACCCTGTTCCCTTCTCTGGAAGACGGCACCGAAGAGCGTTCTGCTCGCTTGGGGTGGTTGAATACAACCTTGGCCGAAGTGGTCCGTACGTTACCGATTACCCAGGGACAGGGCTACAGCCTGTTCAAATATGATGAATCTCGACAAGTTGAAAACCTGGCTCGACAGAACTCGTCGGCAATGAACCAGGCTCTCGAAGAAGGCAAGATCAACGCTGAATTGTTCCAGCGCTCGGTAGTACTCACCGACACAGATCACCTGAACCGCAAATACGCGGAAATGAGTGAATGCCTGGTTGCATGCAAACAGCTGCAATCAACCATCGATAGCGTCTTCGAACGCGATATACCCAGTTTTCTTGCCCTCAACGATGTACTCACTCACGCTCGACAGCTTGTTGAGCGACTGCTCAAGGAGCGCGGTGTCGAACTCGTGACACCGGCAAGCCAGTCAAAAGAAGACGTTGCAGACGAGCCCTTCAAAGAACGACCAGCGGCACGCGACGACATTCCTGCAGCCAACGCCCCTATGCGCACCGTGCCACTGACCCGTGACGAAGCGTTTGCCTTGTTGCAAGGCGTCGCACAATTCTTCAAACAGACAGAACCCCACAGCCCGGTGCCCTACCTGGTAGAGCGCGCAATCAAATGGGGAAATATGCCGCTGGAAAGCTGGCTGAGCGATGTGATCAAGGATGGTAGCGTCGTCGATGGAATCCGCGATGTTCTGGGCACCCTGCAACAGCGCGACTAAAAGGCTGTGATAGCCACCAAAAGGAGTTTCAACATGCGTCCGATCATTTTGCTGAACGACCCGACCGACAAGGCCGGGGTTGTTGTCGAAGGATCTCCGACCACTCTGGTCAACGGTCGACTGGTGGCCAGAGTCGGCGATAAAGTCATGTGCCCGCATGGGGTCTGTGCAATCGCGACAGGTGACACGTCAACGTTGGTAGATGGCCGGCCGGTTGCCCGCCATGGCGACAAGACTGCGTGTGGCTCCAGTCTGATCGCCACCAACAGTGACTGTGGCATATTTTAAGGACGACAGCATGTTGAAGCCCTACGGCCAAGGTCATCGCTCTTTATGGGATGTCATTGGTGAGCGACGCGAACAGGAACAACGTCAGGCAACTCCGGCACGTCCGCCGGCAGACTATGACCTCACACGCGTCAAAATAGACAACGCCTGGCTGTGGCTGCCGAATCTCGAACCTGCTCAAGCGGCTTCAGGCGCATGGCTTGGAGCCGTTAACGGCGATTTTGAACACGACCCCAGGCTGGTCAGTCCATCGGGCCACCGTTATAACCTGCGCCGCATTCGTCTGCCCCAGCACAAACCGGAAATCGATACGTTGCCACGTACGCTTCAACTGCTTGAGGCCATGCTCGCACAATGGGCTGATTTCGCAGCCAGCGTCGATTGGGAAAACACGAAGGTAGTATTGTTTGCGCCGTCGGGCATCGCCCCATCAGCATGGGAGAACCATGCGTTGCCGATCTGGCCGTTTGATTACCTGCCCGGCGAGGGTTTCGACACCCCTTCGCTGAACTTTGATGAATGGTTGCCTTGGGCGCTTCAAAACGATACCGAAGCGTCTAGCCTGCTGTGCGTCAGCATAGACACCTGGGCGACAAAAGACCGGGCTGGCGCTCTGTCCAACGGCGCCATGGTCGGTGAAAGCATCTCGATCGTGCACTTGCAGCGCGTAGACCATGCCAACCCCGACGAGGAAAATACCTGGCAACTCTATCCAGCCATGACCCGCGAACACTCTCCGCGTGCATCGCAGCCAAGGCAAAGCAGCGTCGATCTGCAACAGCTGGCAGAGGCCCTTTGCGAGCAGAGGGGTATTCAACCGAACGACATCCAGGGACTCGTCATCGACGGTCATCTTCATGACAGACGTCTTGAGCAGCTCTCTCATTACGCAAGTACCCAACTGCCGAACCTGGTGGTAGCGGAGCATGTCGCCGGGCAGGCATTACTGGCAGGCGAGCGAGGAAGGAGCGCGACTCAACTGACGTCGCTGGCACTTGCTTTTCACGCAGGCAAGGCAAGGCAGGGATCGGTGCTGATATTTGACAGACACGCCTCCACTCAGACTCAAGCCTGGTTGCTGAGTACCGGCAAGACGATAGCGCAAGCTGGCGATGAGGTAGCCGAACACCGCGGGCTTGAACACGACGGACAGAGCAAAGACTCATGAAGGAGAATTTCGATTTCAATCCAAAATCCTGCTCGATCAATGATCTGAATCCGGGTTGTGTCGAAATGTGGACACTTGGCCAGCAAGTGGCTGTCAGGCGCTTGTGTGTGAAAACCCGCGCCGAATACAAGCAACCGGCCAGGTATGAACTGCTCAAGGACTTCAGTACGCGGGCTGCGCGGATCGCAGGCAATTACGCACGTGTTTACCTGGAGCAAGAGCACAACGGCCAGCCCGAACAAAAAGGACGGTTTTACTGGACAGGGCTAGCGGCGTTTGCAAGCAAACAGGTCATGTGTGCACTGGATTACTCCGGCAACACAAAGATGCGCTATTTGCCGCCCGCCGTACCGCCCTTGGAGATTACCAAGATATTTTTGGGCAAGGGAAACTTTTGGCTATTCCAGGACATCTTCGTCTGGCACTGGTTTTATATTAATTACCCACAGCAGTTCGATGAGTGCATAAAAACTCGGGACTTCAGTACGTATGACCCACGATTCAAGCAAAGCTTTGCGCAACTGCCATGGATTGATGATGCGCTGCCAAGGATAAACAACCTGAAGGTGACTGATTATCTGGAAAGCGGCTTCAAGTTGATATCGGCCATTGAGAAGGAGCCGGCAGGCACACTGCGTGAAAAATATAAATTTCAGTCCCTCTTGGCAATTGCCAAACATGAACAACTGATGATACTGCAACCGTTGATATACGAGGATAAAGGCTTCAGGGCACTGTTGTCTATGCAAGCGCTGGTCGAGGGGCAGATGGGTGTTCCGCGCCGACTGGCGTCCCTGAATGTTGAATGCGAGACAGGCGACCCAGAGCAGGATGTCATCATGACCGATGGCAAGCTGTACGACGCCGAGGACAGAATGATCTTTATTACAACAATTGCCTCTACGTATCATCGGAGAATGCAGAGAAAAAATGTTGAGATGGAAAAGGCAATTATGACGATAGGGACGTGGAATGAACGCAACACTTAAATATATGATAGCGGTTTTCATACTGCTGACCGGTTGTGAGGCTTCGGATATGAATACAAAAAATCGTGAGGTCGAACTTTCTCTTGGAGTGTCAATTGATACTGTCCTGGCTTCAACATCTGTAAAGCTGCGAAAAGACTGCGATGATACGATGTGCCTCTACCAATTTATGGTGCCATCCAAATCCTCTGAACTGATCACTATCAAGATACGCTCAGTATCCAGCATATTAGCGATTGAGAACGTTAGTTCAACCACTATCGTCACCAATCCCCTGGGGCTTATTACAGATATAGACGTGTATGTAGCAGGAGTGTCAACCAATGCGAAACACGAAGACGCAATGGCGTACTTTTATCAACAAGTACAGAATCTAAACGCTGCGGGATGGCAGCGTTACATTTTCCCTAATGAAGCGAGAATACCCGGTACAGAAGCAGGCAAATTTACCAATTTAAATGAAGTGCTAGGTAAAAATGTTGGTACAGGCCCCTGGATGGACCCGAATCTCAAGCTTACGAAGCAGGTATGGGTCTCATTGCCTATGATCAATACGTGGATGTTCTACAGCGGTCACGAGTATCTTGATCTGATGGTACAGCGCGAGAACAGCAAAGACGACCCGCAGAACCGTGGATCTTACTTGTTTACATGGACGTTCAAATCAGAAAGTCAGTTCTACGCTGAATTCGTGAGAGCCGAAGATCACGCACGCTGGAGAGAACTTCTGCCTGCCGAATTAACCCGAATGGGTAAAGAGCGGCAGAAGACAGAGGCGCAACTGAAAAAAATGGGCATAACGATCGATGAAAACTATAAAGATGCCAAACCTCCCGTAGAAGCGGGTTAAACCAAAGATACGTCGCAAACCGATTCAAGCGGTAAAGGAGTTACACCATGGATCTGACATTCGGTACCGCCCTCAGCCAGAGCGGACGTTTACTGCAACTCACCACGCCACTGGGCGAGCATCAGCTCCAGGCGCTGCGCATGCATGGGGTCGAGCGCATCGGCCGCGTGCCCCGCTACACTCTCGACGTGGTGGTGCAGGACACCGAATACGATCCTGAAAAACTCATCGGCCAACCCGTCAGCCTGGCAATCCTCTGCGATGACGGTTCTCCCGCGCAGCGTCATGGCCTGGTCGAGAGCGTGCGCTATCTGGGCAATGACGGCGGCCTGCATGACTGGCAACTGGTCTTCGCGCCCTGGTTCAGCCTGCTCGAGTACCGCCTCGACTGCCGTATCTGGCAGGACAAGAATCTGCCGGCGATTCTTGAAGCCGTTTTCTCACTGTACGAACAGGCCAAGGGCAATTATCGCCTGGACCTGCGTCGCGAATACGCCCCGCTCTCCTACGTCACCCAGTTCAATGAAAGTGATGCCAACTTCGTGCAGCGCTGGTGCGAACAGGAAGGTCTTTTCTGGTACGTCGAACACACGGCGGACAAGCATTGCATCGTCTTCACTGACACCGTCGACACCCTGCCCGCGTTGGCACCCCAGAGCATTCGCTTTCACACTCAGAACGCCACCGAGAAACAGGACGGCATTACCCAGTGGAGCAGTGGCTCGCAGTTGCTCAGCGGCAAGCTGCATTGGCGCAGTGTCGATTACCTGGCCCACGGCCAGCCACGGGAAACCGTGATGCCTGCTTTGCAGGCGGCTTCGGCGCCACAGGCGCTGGAGCGTTACGAGTATCAGGGCCAGTACGGCTGGCAGAAGCAGGACCGCGGCGAGTGGCTGAGCCGCGTACAGATTGAACAGCGCGAATCCCAAGCGCGTCGCGTGCAAGGTCAAAGCGGCGTGCGGCAAATGGAAGCCGGACGCTGGTTTGAGCTGACCCAGCATCCGCTGTACGAACGCAAGGCAGCCGAAGAGCGTCAGTTCCTGCTGATCGAAGTCGAGATCTTCGCCGAGAGCAACCTGCCGCTGGCCAAGGAACGCCGCGAAGTGCCGGGGAGCATGGCGGCGCTGTTCAGATCAGTGCGCCCTGAGCCTTCAGGGCTTGGCGTCGTGAACAAGCTAGCGGACACCTTGGGCGTCGGCAGCCACGGCTTCTTCCTCAATCGCTTCGAAGGCCAGTTGCACAGCGTGCCGTTCCGCAGCCCGGCCGAGCATTTCAAGCCGAATAATCCTGGCCCGCAGACCGCCGTGGTGGTCACACCCAACGGTCATGAGGTGTTTACCGACACTCTGAACCGGATATGCGTACGCTTCCACTGGGACCGACTTTCCCAAGAGGGCGAACTGGGTTCCTGCTGGCTGCGCATGATGCAACCGAGCAGCGGCCCGGACTGGGGCAGTGTGCATGTGCCCCGTGCCGGTGAAGAGGTGGTCATCACTTTTCTGGACAACGACATCGACCGACCTCTGGTCATGGGCCAGGTCTACGGCGGCCACAAACCCGCCTGGCACTCCAGCGGGTTGATGGCCGGTTACAAGAGCAAGGAAGTCGCCGGAGGTGGTTTCAACCAGTGGGTGATGGACGACTCGACCGGCCAGGTCCGCACCCAGATCCACAGCAGCCATGGCCACACCCAACTCAACCTCGGTTATTTGATCGACCAGCGCGGCAACAACCGCGGCGGCCTACGTGGTACCGGGTTTGAACTGCGCACCGATGCTTACGGTGCCCTGCGCGCCCAGCAAGGTCTTTACCTCAGCACCTGGAAACGCAGCGGTGCTCAGGGCGCACAGATCGATGCCAGCGAAGCGCAGCAACAACTGAAAAACAGCGAGCAACGCGTCAAGACCCTGTCCGACACCGCGCAACAGCACAATGCCCTGCCCATGCAGGAAGGCCTGGACAGCCTGACACAGCTCAACAGCGATGCCGACGTGACTTACGGCAGCGACGACGGCAGCCCGAGCCAAGGCCCCGGTGAACAACAACGCAACGGCGGCGACACCGCCTGGGCGATCCGCAGCGGTGGACGCGGCAAGACACCGGGTTACCAGCAACCGCTGCTGATCGCCTCCTCCCCTGCCGACATCGCCACCGCCACGCCGAAAAGCACCCACCTGCACAGCGGCAAACACCTGACCCTGAGCACCGGCGAAGACGTCAGCATCGCCAGCGGCAAATCCCTGCTGGCCAGCGTCGCGCAAAGCATCAGCCTCTTTGCCCAGAATGCCGGGGCGAAGCTGTTTGCAGCCAAGGGCAAGATCGAGCTACAGGCGCAGAGTGATGCGATGGAATTGACCGCGCAGCAGGGAATGAAGATCACCTCGACCGCTGCCGGAATAGAAATCGCCGCACAGGAAGGCATCCTGCTCACCAGCGGTGGCGGCTATATCCGCATCAAGGACGGCAACATCGAGATTCATGCGCCGGGGACTATTGATGTCAAGGGAGCGAAGAAGACGTTTAGCGGGCCGACCAGTCTGTCGCACAGCTATAACGAGATGCCCAAGACCGACTTCGCGGATCCTTATGTGGTGCGCAAGCAGAGCACTGGAGAGCCCGCTGCAGGTATGAAGGTCGAAGTGACCCGCGCGGATGGGAGTGTCATGCAGTACGTTTCTGATGCCGCAGGGAAGATACCGCTCCAGCAAAGTCAGATTGCAGAATTTGTAAAAATCAAAGTGCTGGGAGAAGCGTAATGCCTGATTCCTCTTTCTTCGTCGCCCAGACAAACCAATGCATGGAGGCCAACCATGGGAAATAAAAGCTCACCCTCAACTGACAATACGCTCCATCTGGCTCAGGAACATGATGCAGACGGCGAGCTAATGGCCACTACGACCATGTCACGGTCAAACGACCCAGTGGAAAAGTCTGTTCCGTGTAAAAGCGGGAAAGTTGTGCCAATTATTTTCATACCAGGGGTGATGGGTACTAACCTGATGAATATGAAAACCAGAGAACGGGCTTGGGCGGCGCCAAACATGGATGGAGTATTTCCAGTATTAAAAACGGTAGGACTCCTTCTCGGAAGCTGGTTCAAGTCACCCAAACGACGTCAACTTGAGCTTGATCCTAGGCCTGGCGCTGTAGGCATCTATGAAGACGGAGAAATTGATGGCGGTGAGAGCGGACTTTCCAAGGAAGAGTTACGTACTCGAAAGTGGGGCTCCATCATGCGAACCTCATATCACCCAATTATGAACGAAATGCAGCGCCAAATGAACAGCATCATGATAGCTGGCAATCCTCAAGGAGAATGGAAAGAACGTGTACAACAAGCACCTGCGGACTGGGGTGACTGGGAAGAAAATCCAAGCTTATCAGCACTTGGAGATGCAAGCGGCTTGATGAAAGCAGCAGATATTCAATACGAAGTTTGGCCAGCTGGCTATAATTGGTTGCAATCAAACAAAGACTCTGCTGCCGACATAATAAATTACATTAATAAAACTGTAATACCTCACTACAACGGCAAAGCAGAAAAAGTAATAATTGTCACCCATTCCATGGGAGGACTTGTAGGAAGAGCTATGGTTGCTTGCCGTGGGTTTAGCAAATTGTACGGTATTGTACACGGTGCAATGCCTGCAACTGGCGCCCCCGCGAGCTATAAGCGTGTAAGGGGTGGCTTTGAAGATTTTGGCGAAAAGAAAATATTAAGCAGGGATGCGGCTGACGCTGTAGCAGTTATGGCCTTTGCTCAGGGACTGCTAGAACTACTGCCATCAAGAGACTATAACAACGGACAACCTTGGCTTTTTTTAAGAGATCGTACTACTGGGAAAAAAGTATTTACTCTTCCGAAAACCTGCCCTTATACGGAGATCTACAAATCCGATAAGTGGTGGGCTCTCATCCCAGATACCAACGACAAACTGCTTGATCCTGCGAAAATAATCGGCACTAAAACCGACGATGATGTTTCGATGGAAAGTAGCGAAGAGAACTCACTTAAAAATACTTTTTTTGGAATAATAGATTCGGTCAAAAACTTTCACGAAGATATAGAGAATAAGTATTACGACAAAACATATGTACACTATTGCGTAGAGGCAAAATCGGAGAAGTTTTTTACATGGGGCAATCTTGAATGGTCCTCCAAAAGCGTCGAAGGATTAGACCCTGAAACCGCAAGTCTGACCAGTGACAATCTAGACTCCGAACTACAGCTAAATGGAAAATATGTGTTAACCGTAGGAGAAAAATACCACCCTGGGGATGGAACAGTGCCGGTTTACTCTGGCGCTGCACCACGTGGAAAGCCAGGGGTAAAAGGAGCCTTCGCTCATGGACAAAATGCAGAAAATGCAGGAAAACTCATCAATTATTGCAAAGAAGGTAAATATAATAACTCCGTTGGGTACAAGCATCAAAATGCTTATACCGACGAAAAGGGCAGAACACTTTATGCAACCCTATATAGTTTAGTCAGGCTATCAGAAAATAGTTAAGCATCTAAGGCAGACCATGAAAAACATTCCAACCTTAACAAAAGCGCTAACTTATGCCTTAACAATTTTTGCACTTTACTCTCCACTATCCTTGGCACTACCCATTGAAGGAAAGGAAATGAACAACAAGCTGGCCACCCATTATTTTGGCAGATTCCAACTAGATCTACCAACGGGTTCTGAAATTGTCGCTGACTACAAGCTCTACAACGAAAAAGTAGAGCTTGTTAGCAAAAATGGAAAGTCTGATTTGAGCTCGTTTGTCGATCAAACAATTGAAGAACTAAAAAAAGGAACTGCTTATGGGACATCAAGCAGATATGAAAAAACTATACCCCTTAGCAATGGTAGCGTGTTAATACTTTCCAAACTAGATAATCTCTATACGTTTCATGCCTATCTACTTACATCAAAGAACACACTTTATCGGATGCTAGTAAAGTCAATTTCGGCTAAAGGAATAGATGGCGCCATCAATAAAACCCGGCTAATAAGTGAATCCATATTTTTTAGGCGACCACAAGACGCTCCACCCCAAGGCGCTTTTGCTTTAGAAGCAGGTTATACCACACTAGGGACAACCCAATCCTTGGAAGGTATTTACATGGGAGCACAAATCTCAACGCACCCAGGAACGTTTGTTAGTCTACTGACCCAACGAATCGTTGAACATGATGACACGTTAATAAAACGTTTTGAAAATGAAAGCGGCGGCCTTATTCCAGGCATGGCAGAATTATTGAGTAAAACAAAAACGCTTAGAAAAAGGACACGTATGATTGGTGATTTTAAAGCAGAGGAAGTCGCTGTAACAACATTAATAGATGGAAAACGATTTTACACTTTTCAGATCGAATACGAGGGACAGATAAAATCAAATATTCGTCCATTTATAGATCTAAGACTGGGCACACATGAAGTTGGAAGCGACTTTAAATCCGACGAAGAAGCTTTGGCCTTTTGGGATAAGGTAGTAGACAGCCTGAAACCGCTTCCCTGACTTGGCTATCTATACAGCAATAAAGAATAAAATAAATGGAACAATTTAATGCCCGACTTTATAGGCTACATACTAATTGCTCTAATCCTGGCATTGCCCCTCTACGGAGCTTGCTATGCACCGTTCAAAATACTGACGTTTCTGGTAAACGGCAAAAGCCCACTAAACCACATTTTGCGATATCAGTGTTTTATCTCATGCGCATTATCTTTCATCGCTGCTTTTTGCGCATTTTTCTTATACTTGGCGACACGTGGCAATTACGACTTTCTCATGCCCGTGGCATGCTACTTCTTCATCCAGGCAGTTTCGATGCTTATAATGACGATAAAGGCAAAGGCATCCATCTAAAAGAAACACATGGACGACAATTCATGTTAGATCAGGGATACGAGACCATTCCAGGTAGGGGAGCTACACCATGGATCTGACATTCGGTACCGCCCTCAGCCAGAGCGGACGCCTGCTGCAACTCACCACGCCGTTGGGCGAGCATCAGCTTCAGGCCCTGCGCATGCATGGGGTCGAGCGCATCGGCCGCGTGCCCCGCTACACTCTCGACGTGGTGGTGCAGGACACCGAATACGATCCTGAAAAACTCATCGGCCAACCCGTCAGCCTGGCCATCCTCTGCGATGACGGTTCTCCCGCGCAGCGTCATGGCCTGGTCGAGAGCGTGCGCTATCTGGGCAATGACGGCGGCCTGCATGACTGGCAACTGGTCTTCGCGCCCTGGTTCAGCCTGCTCGAGTACCGCCTCGACTGCCGCATCTGGCAGGACAAGAACCTGCCGGCGATCCTTGAAGCCGTTTTCTCGATGTACGAGCAGGCCAAGGGCAATTATCGCCTGGACCTGCGTCGCGAATACGCCCCGCTCTCCTACGTCACCCAGTTCAATGAAAGTGATGCCAACTTCGTGCAGCGCTGGTGCGAACAGGAAGGTCTTTTCTGGTACGTCGAACATACCGCTGACAAGCACTGCATCGTCTTTACCGATACCGTCGATACCCTCCCCGCGTTGGCGCCCCAGAGCATTCGGTTTCACACTCAGAACGCCACCGAGAAACAGGACGGCATTACTCAGTGGAGCAGTGGCTCGCAGTTGCTTAGCGGCAAGCTGCACTGGCGCAGTGTCGATTACCTAGCCCACGGCCAGCCACGCGAAACCGTGATGCCGGCCTTGCAGGCCGCTTCGGCCCCGCAGGCGCTGGAGCGGTACGAGTATCAAGGCCAGTACGGCTGGCAGAAGCAGGACCGCGGCGAATGGCTGAGTCGCGTACAGATCGAGCAGCGTGAATCGCAGGCTCGTCGTATTCAGGGTCAAAGTGGTGTGCGGCAAATGGAAGCCGGACGCTGGTTTGAACTGACCCAGCATCCGCTGTACGAGCGCAAGGCGGCTGAAGAGCGCCAGTTTCTGCTGATCGAAGTCGAGATGTTCGCCGAAAGCAACCTGCCGCTGGCCAAGGGACGTCGCGAAGTGCCGGGCAGTCTGGCGGCGCTGTTCAGATCAGTCCGTCCTGAGCCATCAGGGCTTGGCGTCGTGAACAAGGTAGCGGACAACTTGGGCGTCGGCAGCCACGGCTTCTTCCTCAACCGCTTCGAAGGCCAGTTGCACAGCGTGCCGTTCCGCAGCCCGTCGGAGCATTTCAAGCCGAATAATCCTGGCCCGCAGACCGCCGTGGTGGTCACACCCAACGGTCATGAGGTGTTTACCGACACTTTGAACCGGGTATGCGTACGCTTTCACTGGGACCGGCTTTCCCAAGACGGCGAGCTGGGTTCCTGCTGGCTGCGCATGATGCAACCGAGCAGCGGCCCGGACTGGGGCAGTGTGCACGTGCCGCGTGCCGGTGAAGAGGTGGTCATCACCTTCCTGGATAACGACATCGACCGGCCACTGGTGATGGGCCAGGTTTACGGTGGTCACAAACCTG
The DNA here is from genome assembly GCF_000507185.2 of Pseudomonas syringae KCTC 12500. Lineage (NCBI taxonomy): Bacteria > Pseudomonadati > Pseudomonadota > Gammaproteobacteria > Pseudomonadales > Pseudomonadaceae > Pseudomonas > Pseudomonas syringae. The sequence goes on along the minus strand of NZ_AYTM02000002.1, from coordinate 2,682,758 downwards.
CCTGGCACTCCAGCGGCTTGATGGCCGGCTACAAGAGCAAGGAAGTCGGCGGCGGAGGTTTCAACCACTGGGTGATGGACGACTCCACCGGCCAGGTCCGCACCCAGATCCACAGCAGCCACGGGCATACCCAGCTCAACCTCGGTTACCTGATCGACCAGCGCGGCAACAATCGCGGAGGCCTGCGCGGTACCGGGTTTGAATTGCGCACCGATGCCTACGGCGCACTGCGCGCCCAGCAGGGTTTGTACCTCAGCACCTGGAAACGCAGCGGTGCTCAGGGCGCACAGATCGATGCCAGCGAAGCGCAACAGCAACTGAAAAACAGTGAACAACGCGTCAAGACCCTGTCCGATACGGCCCAACAGCACAATGCCCTGCCCATGCAGGAAGGCTTGGACAGCCTGACCCAGCTCAACAGCGACGCCGACGTGACCTACGGCAGTGACGACGGCGCCCCAAGCCAAGGCCCCGGCGAGCAGCAACGCAACGGCGGTGATACCGCCTGGGCAATCCGCAGCGGCGGACGCGGTAAAACGCCGGGTTACCAGCAACCTCTGCTGATCGCCTCCTCCCCTGCCGATATCGCCACCGCCACGCCGAAAAGCACCCACCTGCACAGCGGCAAACACCTGACCCTGAGCACCGGCGAAGACGTCAGCATCGCCAGCGGCAAATCCCTGCTGGCCAGCGTCGCGCAAAGCATCAGCCTGTTCGCCCAGAATGCGGGAGCGAAGCTGTTTGCAGCCAAGGGCAAGATCGAGCTGCAGGCGCAGAGTGATGCGATGGAATTGACCGCGCAGCAGGGCATGAAAATCACCTCTCTTGCACAGTTAGTGGAAATGTCTGCACAGAAAGAAATTTTGCTCACCAGTGGCGGCGCTTATATCAGGATCATACGCGGCAATATCGAGGTGCATGCGCCAGGCACAATAGACATCAAAGGTGCCAAAAAGACCCTCAGCGGTCCCGCAAGCATGGACTATGCAAATAAGGAGCTTCCCATCGCAGTACCCGCAGGGCTGTATGACGAGCAAAATCGCCTCATGACCACTCACGGTGTACCGCTTGAGGATGTCGCGGTCGAGGTTGATATTCCTGACGAAGGCAAGAAAATATTTTTTACCGACCAAGACGGTAATATTCCACGGATTTTTAGCGACAAGCCTGGTAATGGCAAGGTTACGCTGGTACCTGACGAGTTGATCGTGCCCGCGGGGTCGGACGAATACTCTCCGAGTAAAAAATCATGAAAGATGACTTTAACTTTAACCCTCATGCTTGCTCGATCAATGACCTGAATCCTGGATGCAAAGCGCTATGGTCGATCGGCCAGCAAGTTGCCGTTCGCCGATTGAGTGTACAGTCTCGCGTACCCTGCCTGAAACCAGCACAATATAAGTTAATAAGCGACTTTAGTGCACGTGCCGCGCGCATTGCAGGCAACTACGCCAGAATTTATCTAGAACAAGAGCTCAACGGGAAGCCCGCATTGAAGGGGCGATTTTACTGGACCGGTTTAGCGGCGTTTGCGAGCAAGCAGGTAATGTGTGCGCTAGACTATTCCAGCACTTCAAACTGGCGCTATGCATTTCCATCATTGGCTGCGTTTGAAGCAACAAAAAATTACTTAGGCAAAGGAAATTTCTGGCTATTCCAAGACATCTTCGTTTGGCACTGGTTTTATATAAATTTTCCAGAGCAATTCACTGAATGTATTGAAAAGCGCGACTTCAACAAGTACAACGAAGAATTCAAAGCGTCATTTAAAAAGCTGCCTTGGGCAGAAGACGCGCTACTGAAAATAGACAATCTCAAAGTCACTGATTATCTGAGACTGGGATTTTCCTTGATAGCTAAAATTGAAATCATCCGTGGCAGGGACGCCCAAAGACAACAGCAGCTAGCCTCTTTAATAGCCATCGCAAACCATGAGCAAAGGAAAATATTACAACCTTTAATCTACGAGAGCTTCGGATTCAAAACTCTTTTATACGGTCAATCTAAACTGGAGGGTCATTTCGGCGTGCCTCGTCGGCTTGCTGCCTTTAGCACTGCTTGTGAGTCAGATAATCCTAAGCTCAATGTAACAATGACCGAAGGTCAACTGTACGACCCTACCGAAAGAATGAAGTTTATCACTAAAATTGCAGACAAATTTCACACACTTATGGACATAAATAAAAAATATATGGAAAACACCATTATAGAAATATCGTCCTGGCACGACCATGCATAAAAAATTTTTTTTGACGCTACTTTTGTTTCTTACAGCCTGTGGAAACCCTGATATGAAACAGAAACCGCTACTGATAAAATTTAAACTGGATGAGCCTGTTGAAACCTTGCTTTCAGCGTCAACTGTGAATTTTGACAGGGACTGTAATGACAAAATTTGCTTTTACGATTTTGACATTCCTCTACAAAGCTCAAGCAAGGCGACGGCTGTCATCGAGTCAAGCCAGCAGCCTCTGATATTTGACGATGTTGTCAGCGCTGTATTCAGCACGATTGAAGACAGTAACATTACTAATGCCAAAATTATATTAGGTGGAGTACCCTCAAACTCGGAACACACCAAGGCCATCGACTATTTTTACCAGCAACTCGGAAATCTGAAAGCAACAGGCTGGAGGCGCTACATTTACCCCAACGAAGCAAGAATACCGGGATCCGAGGCTAGAAAATTTAAAGACTTTGACACTGTGCTTGAAAAGCCTGCTGTTACAGGGCCCTGGAAGGATCCAGCCTTAATCCTCTCCAAGGAAGAGTGGCTGTCTTCACCGATGCTCAGCGACTGGTATTTTTATAAGGATGGTGTATACCTTACCTTTAGTGTTCAGCGTGAAAATACACCTGACTCCAAGCAGGAACGTGGTTCTTATTTATTTACCCTCAGCTTCAGGTCGGAAACTGAGTTCTATAAAAGCTTTATAGACAGCGACGATCGTGAACACTGGAAAACTCTAGTGCCCGCCGAACTAAGAAAAATGGCAAAAGAGCGAGCAGCGGCAGAGTCATTATTAAAAAAATCGGGCATTTTGATAGATGAAAACTATCAAGAACCAATGATCAGTATCCTGGAAGCAAAGCATTGAACCTGGTGCGCTTCGTAAAAATGGTTGATGCACGTCCGGTCATGGGGACGGGTCAGCCGCGACAACCGATAATCTGGCAGCAACCTGACCAGAAAAACGAGCGACTCCAGTCAATGGCTGCCTATCAGACTGACCAGATGAAAAATTGTGGCGATTTAGCGCCCAGGTTACGCGGTTGCGTAGTACACCACCCGAAAACTCCATACACTCAGCAACCTGATCATAAAAACGCCAGAACACAGGGTTTCCCGGAAGAAAGACGTAACCCCAATGGAACATCAGGAGCAGCACCATGAGCACAGCAGATCAGACGCGCAGCACTGGCACGTACAGCGCCAAGTGGCAGGAGCGCTTCAATTTCTTCGAGACGTATGGTGCGCCGAACGACCCGCGGTTCAAGGCTGGCCTCAAATCACTTCCTGGCTTCAGGAAGAAAATGCGGATCAATTTCAACGTCATCGCGTATTTCTTTGGCCCCATTTATTTCTTCGTGCTGGGCCTGTGGAAAAAAGGCATTGCGTTGATTGGCATAATGCTCGCGACCAACGCCTTGATCCTTCTGGTATGTACGCTTTTGGGAACCGAGGTTCCTTACGCGCAGGGGGGAGGTTTGAATGTGGCCTTCTCGCTGATGTATGCCTTGACCGTCAATTATTCGTACTACCTCAAAGAAGTAAAAGGCGAGCAAGGCTGGAACCCGTTCAAAGGCATGCGTCTTTAACCCGAAAAGATAACCGATGACACCGTCCTCTTGCCGAGCATGAGGGTTCGCGGCTCATCGACCCATGCCATGTTCAGCCAGCGTTATATTTGAATCAGTCATTCAGGTAATTGCCACATGGATGCGAAGCCAGGACTCCAATGACAGCGCCCTCCTCCCCCGCAGCCTTGCTGCCACTGAAAATTATTGCGACTGGCGTAGCGGTGCCCGCAAATCGAGTGGACTCGTCTGCGCTGGACACGTTATTGAACAAGCCTGCGGGTTATGTCGAAAAGCGCTCCGGCGTACATTGTCGTTTTCACGCAACACTCGATGCCAGCCAGGCCGAACTTGCAGCACAAGCACTTCAGGATGCCTTGAGAAGAGAGCAGATCCCGGCGAGTTCGATCGATCTGTTGATCTCGGCCTCGGCAGTACCCATGCAGGCCTTACCCTGCACGGCAGCATTGATTCTCAAAGCGGCCCACCTGCCATCGGGTACGCCCGGCTTTGATATCAACAGCAGTTGCGTCGGCTTCATTACGGCGCTACAGGTCGCTGCCGGCTTGCTGAATGCCGGGATCTACAAGCGCATTGCGATCGTCTCGGCAGATCTCGTTTCGCGCGGTATCGACTGGGATGACGAGGAAAGCTCGCTGATCCTCGGCGACGGAGCAGCCTGCGCCATTGTCGAACGCGGTGACGGCAGCAGCGGCATTCTGAGCAGCCTGTCCGAGACTTATCCACAGGGCAGCGACCTGTGCGAGATTCAAGCAGGCGGTACACGCCGCAATCCACGTGCAGGCATGACTGACAGTGACTTTCTGTTCCATATGAAGGGCAAGCAGCTGTTTCGTCAGGCTGCCGCGTTGATCGAGGGCTACCTCGCACGTCTGTTGGAAAGGAGCGGATTGACGCTTGCCGAGATCGCCACCGTGGTCCCCCATCAGGCCAGCCATCTTTCGCTTGAGCACATGCGAAAAAGGCTTGGAGTACGGCCTGAGGTACTGGTGGATATTTATCGCTATCACGGTAACCAGGTCTCGGCATCGATTCCGACGGCGCTGCATACTGCTTTTACCACCGGCCGCTTTACACCCGGCAAACCCGTGATGCTGATCGGTACCGCTGCCGGTTTGACATTGGCGGGCATGGTGCTGCTGCCATGAAGGTTCTGCTGACCGGCGCCACCAGTGGCCTCGGACGCAATGCGGCAGAGTGGCTATTGAACGCAGGCCATAGGGTACATGCCACCGGACGTGACTCGGCAGTGGGGAATCTGCTGCGAGAACAAGGAGCGGCGTTCACCGCCCTGGATCTGACCCGGGCTACAGCACAGCAATGTGAGCAATTGATGCTCGGCAATGACGTGGTCTGGCACTGCGCGGCAAAGTCTTCTCCCTGGGGTAGCGAGGCCGAGTTTCATGAGGCCAATGTAGTCGTCACAGAAAAGCTGGCCGAGGCAGCGGGCCGCTGCGGCGTTTCGCGCTTCGTGCACATATCCACGCCTGCGATCTATTTCGACTTTCAAGACCATGAGCGTATTGACGAGCAATACCGTGCCCGACGATTCGCCAATCACTACGCCAGCAGCAAGTACCAGGCAGAACAATCCATACAGGCGCTGGTGCCGCTTTATCCACAGACCACGTTTATTATCCTGCGGCCCCGTGGATTGTTCGGCCCGTATGACCGGGTGATTCTGCCCCGGATTCTGGGCCAGATAGAACGCGACCGCGGCGTGCTGCGTTTGCCCGGTGGTGGTGAGGCGGTACTGGACCTGACGTTTGTACTGAACGTTGTGCACGCCATGGATCTGGCCAGCCATAACAATTCTTTGTCTTCAGGTGCCGCCTACAACATCACCAATCATCAGCCCATGCGACTGGTGGATACCTTGCAGTTGTTACTGCACGAACAACTCGGCATTCGTTATCGTGTGCAGCGCGTGCCTTACCGATTGCTGCACTCGCTGGCGACGGCACTCGAGCTGCTGGCCTGTATAACGCGCAAGGAACCCGTGCTGACTCGATACAGTGTGGCGGCGGTGAACTTCGATATGACCCTGAGCCAGACGCGAGCCATTGAAGAACTGGGCTACCGGCCGCGATACTCGATGGAAGAAGGCGTTCAGCTCACGGGAGAGTGGCTTAAGTCTCATGCGGTGAAGCCCCATGGCTAGCATTACCACCTTTGAAGTGGGTTACTGCACGCATATCGGTTGTATGGCGTTGCAAGGCGCGGGCCTGAGGGTCTGCAAATTTCCGTCCAGAGCGTATCTGCTGGAGGTTGGCGATCGCCGCTGGTTATGGGATACCGGCTACGCCAACCATTTTCAGGAGCATACCCGGTCGGGGGTGTTCCGCATCTACAGCCAGGTTACCCCGGTATACCTGGATGCGGGTGAAACGCTGCTGGATCAGCTGCGTAATGCGGGTTACGCGGCCAACGATATTCAGGCGCTGATCATTTCCCACTTTCATGCCGATCACATCGCCGGCCTTCGGGACTTCAGTCATCTCGACTTTATCTGCTCGGGCGAAGGCTGGCAGAAAACCCGCTCATTACGTGGCATCGCCGCGCTCAAGCGCGCCTTCGTACCGGGACTGATTCCGGAAGGTTTCGAGGCAGCGTTGCAGTTCGTCGAGGGCTTTGAGCAGGTCAGCCTGACCGAGCAACTGGCACCGTTTACACATGGCTACGAACTGCCGGGCAGTGACGGGCAGATTGTTCTGGTGCCGCTACCAGGTCATGCCGCTGGACACCTGGGTGCATTTATTCTCACCGACGATGGCTGGACACTGCTGGCCAGTGATTCCGCATGGTCGCCGCTTAGCTATCAAGAATTGCGCGGGCCTTCTGTGCTTGCCAACGTGCTGATGGACGACAGCAAGGCCTACTACCAGACGCTGAATCGTCTGAACCTGTTGTGGGCAGCAGGCCATGTGGATATTCGTTTGTGCCACGAGGGCGATTTATGATCCCGGTGATGACGCTCTGGCACTACTGGCGAGCGCGTCGCCTGCGCTTTTCCAATCGCCAGGCACTGGAGCATTTTCAGAACAGGCAACTGAAACGCTTTGCCCATAGGGTGCTGGCCAAAAGTCCCTATTTTCGGGCTTACAGCGCTCTGCCATTCAACGAATGGCCGCTGATGGACAAAGCGCTGATGATGACGCAGTTCGACCAGATGAACACGGCAGGTCTGCAACGTGATCAGTTGCTGGCCTGCGCAAGGCGCGGCGAAGCCGAACGCGACTTCACGCCACGCATCGGCCGCTTTAGCGTCGGGCTGTCCTCGGGCACGTCAGGGCAGCGCGGCGTTTTCGTCGTGAGCCCGCAGGAACAGCAGATCTGGGCGGGCGGGATGCTTGCCAAGATGCTGCCAGACGGTATTTTCGCGGGTGAGCGAGTCGCGCTGTTTTTACGTGCGGACAATAACCTGTACCACAGCGTCGACAATCGCTGGCTGAGCCTGGCCTTCTATGACCTGTTCGCGCCGTTCACTGAGCAGTTGCCTCGCTTACAAGCACAGGCGCCGACCATTATCGTTGCGCCAGCACAGGTGCTGCGCGCCCTGGCCCTGGCCGTTCTGAGCGGGCAGATCCAACTCGAAGTAAAGAAAGTGATCTCCGTCGCCGAAGTCCTGGATGCACAGGATCGCCAGTTGCTGAACACGGTGTTCCGCGAGGTCGGCGAGGTCTATCAGGCAACCGAAGGCTTTCTGGCGGCCACGTGCTCTCATGGCACACTGCATTTAAACGAAGAGTTCGTGCATATCGAGCCCCAATGGCTTGATGAGCAGCGCTTCACGCCGTTGATCACCGACTTCACTCGCAGCACCCAACCTATCGTACGCTACCGACTGGATGATGTACTGGTCAGGCAATCCGAGCCCTGCCCGTGTGGTCAGCATTCGATGGCAATTTCCCGAATAGAAGGTCGCCGCGACGATCAGCTTTCGCTGCCCGACCTGCACGGTGAGATGCAGATTATCTTTGCCGACCTGTGCAGTCGGGCAATTGCCAATGCACTGCCACTGACCAGTGACTACCGCTTGATTCAGCTTTCGAAAACCCGGCTGCAGCTGATTGCAGACTGTACGCAAACCGAACTGGAGCACAGCCGCAGACAACTTGTCGCCCTGTTCACACAACAGGGTGTTGCCACTGACAAACTTGAATGGCAACTGACGGTGCAGAACGTGATGCCGAACTTCGATCGAAAACGACGCCGTATTGTCCGGCAGGCAGAAGCATGAACAACCCAATGATGTTTCGGTTGTGGCACATGCTGCTTGGCTGGGGTTCGGTCGGTCTGATCTATACGCTGACCGACCATTTGCAGAGCACCGGCCAGGTCATGACACCCTCGCCGCTCGACCGAATGATCGCATTCACGCCCCACGCAATCTGGCTGTACCTGTCGTTCTTCGTGGTTGTTCCACTGGGCTATCTGATGACCCCACTCGATCGGGTGCGCTGGCTGTCTCGCGCCATGCGTCTTACCGCACTGGGTGCCGGAACGGTCTATCTACTGTGGCCGACAACGATGGTGTACCCGGTCGATGAGGGCACAACGTTAAGCTCTACACTGCTGGCAGCACTGACTTATGTAGACTCGACCCAGAATTGCCTGCCATCCCTGCACATGGCCCTGATGGTGCTGGCAGTCTGGGGGATCAGTGCAGCAAGGCGTAGCGCGCGTACTGCAGTGTTTGTCTTATGGGTGGCCGCCATTGCCTATTCGATCCTGCAATTGCGCCGTCATCTGTTCATCGACGTGGTCAGTGGCGCCGTGCTCGCACTGGTGGCGGGTATGCTGGTCGATGCGCTCGGCCGAAGCAGGCAAGTCGCACTCAAAGGGAATATGCAATGAGCGATCTGGCCATTCCGATCATCATCATGCTGCTGGCCGTAACAGGCGAGGCCGTCATTTTGCAGTGGATGCAGCGCAAGCCGGTTGACTGGCATGACGTGGTGTTCAATCTGAATTCCGGCCACCTCATGCTGTGGCTGTTCCGTGGCCTGGAAGTCATCTGTTACGGATTTGTCGCCACGTACTTGAGCCTTGGCCTGCTGGATACATGGCCGCCACTATGGGTCTGGGCGTTCGCGTTGCTGGCCTGGGATTTCTGTTTTTACTGGTTGCACCGCCTGCATCACCACGTTGGCGTACTCTGGGCCGTGCATGTGGTGCATCATCAGGGCGAGCACTTCAACCTGTCCCTGGGCGTGCGTAACTCTTGGTATTCGTCACTCACCTCGATTCCGTTCTTCATTCCGCTGGCCGTGCTGGGGGTGCCCCTGCATGTGTTTGTCGCAGTGTCGATCCTGCATTACTCGATGCAGTTCTTTAACCATAATGCGCTGACACCCAGGCTGGGCGTGCTGGAGAAGATTTTCGTTACTCCGACCCATCATCGCGTGCATCACGTCAAAGACCGGGCCTACTCAGACAAGAACTTCGGCGGTACTTTCATTTTCTGGGACAAGCTGTTCGGCACATTTTCCAGGCTGCCCGATGTGCCTTACACGTTTGGAATCGGAGGGCCTCGCTCTTCCGCAAATCCGTTCTGGGCCAGCAACGTACCTTTTCTGCATTACCTGCGACTGTCGATAAAATCGAACGAACCGACCCGCTCGCGCGTTTCGGGTTTGAGCATTTTCAGTGGCGCGTTGCTGCTCTTCGCGCTGGTGGTGGGCTATATCTATCAATACGGCTATGGCTACAGCGACATCACCTGGCCGCAGGTCGTCCTGTTCGTTTTTCTCGTGGCGGGCTCGGTGGCGCTGGGAGCAATGACCGAAGCGAGGACCTGGAGTGTTCCTGTCTGGCTGATAGTCAGCCTGGGGCTGGCGTTGCTGTTTCTGGGTTATTACGGCTGGTCGCAGGCTTACTGGCAATTGCCGATGGTCGCCCTCGCCCTGCACGGCGCATGGGTGGCCGTGTCTTCTCGCGGCTACAACCTTCCAGCCGCAAATCCGGTGGAAAAACATCATGGCTGAGTCACTTGCCCCCCTGTCATTTCCTGCCGATGGCGAACAGGCGTTTCATCACGCCCTCAAGCAGGCGGCCCACGCCTACCTGGCAGACGACCATCGCTACGCAAGCATTCGGCAAAAGGTGACGGCATTGCTCCTTATCCTGCTGTGCGGCGGTTTTTATGCCTCGAGCCTTATGCAACACAATGCGTGGGCATTCGTGGGCTGCTATTTCCTGTTTGTCCTGACAGGCATGCTACTCAACGTAATGGTGTTTCACGACGCCACCCACAATGCTTTTTTCCGGGCCGCCTGGGCAAACCGGCTGGTGGGGAGGTTGATGACCTTGCCGCTCGGGATTGATCCGGATTATTGGCGAGTCAGGCATGTGCAGTTTCATCATGCCTATGCCAACGTTGAACATTACGATCTGGACACCGAGGAGAATGGCGTCCTGCGACAGTCGCCCTTCCAGGGCTGGCGTAAGCACATGCGTTATCAACATCTTTACTGGCCCATGGTCGCAGCGTTGTCGCTGCCCTACATCTCATGGATATTCGACTGGTCGGACCGTCTTGGAAAGACGCCGCTCAAAGCCAAAAGAATCCTTCCGGGAAACAAAGGCTGGGCGGTATTTCTGGCCAGTAAGGCATGCCATCTGCTGCTGGTACTGATAGTGCCGCTGGTGATATTCGAGGGCAGCTGGACGACGGTGCTGATCGCGTACTTTTTGAGCCAGATGCTCGCCTCTCTCTGGGTGGTATTTCTGCTGCTTGGTACGCACTGGGCAGAAGCGGAGTTCTATCAGCCATCAGGCAGCCCGTTGATGCCACACGGCTGGTATCGACATAACTTCGCGACAACCTGCGACTGGCAAACCTCTCCACGCTGGCTGCACCATGCCGTGGGCGGGCTGAACTTTCATCTGACTCATCACCTGTTCCCTGGCTGGAGTCATCGACACTACCCGGCGCTGGCAAACATCATCGCCGACCTGGCACCCCGCCACGGTCTGCACTATCGCTGCATCGACTACCGTGAGTTGCTCAGGCAGCAGCGAAAGTTCTTGCGCAGTATGGGGCGGGACACGCAGGTGACGAACATCACCTGACTAACTCAGAGCCAGAAGTTTTGTGACTTCTGGCATGACCGCACCGATGTTGTTTGTCTGCGTACTCTCAAGTATTCCGGCATTCATATAACCATCCAGCACAATCGGTTTCGTCGAATCCGACACTCTGGCATTTCGATATGTCCCTATTGAAGCCAGAGTAGTAAGTCCATCAGCAAAGACAACTGACCACCGAACCCAACCAGGGAAGAAAAATGGGTAAGCAATCTCGCAGCAAGCGGGCCTCGCCGGAGCCTATGGTGATTTACCGCAGTCACGTTGCCGCTTTCCGCTCGCGTTATCTGCTGTCCTTTCTGACTCCGATTTTCATGGGCATATTTTCTCTCGCCATTACCGCAGGCACGATGGTCGATGCGTACTTTCCAAATGAGCCGGAGAGAACGGGCCAGTCAATGATGCTCATGATGGGCGTATCACTGGTCTTGAGTTTCGGCGGCATCATGATGAGTCGTGGGCATGCCTGCGGAATGTGGATATTGGCGGCCATTCTGGTGAGCTGCTTTTTCGCCGTGTTGCCCACCGCCCCTGCGCACTGGCGGCGTTTTGAATTGATGCTTTACGTGCTGGGGCTGCTTTTCCCGTTGCTGGGCCTTTTATCGCTCAACAGCGAGCGCGGCCGGGAGTTGCGCATGCAATGGAGGATTATTCGATCCGAACGCAAGGAGATCCGTCAGGAGATGCGGCGGCGCAAGGATCTCGAGGTGCATCGTGAAAGCCTGCGCAAGAGAAAGGCGCTACGCAAATAGCCCGGGCTCAACGAGGACTTTATCGCGCCCAACAAAAAACCCGCCGAAGCGGGTTTTTCCAAGACCATCCCGACTCCCTGTCGGCTGCCTCCGAGGCGATGGTCGATCATCCTTGATCCTGGTGAACTCCTGTTCACCACTTGATGGATCCAATACTACGGAGGAAGGACCAGATCTGAAATGGCCAAATCCCTCCACCGCGTGTAAGCGTTTGGCTATACCTTGTCGAGGCGGGCATGAAGAGCTCGGGGCGCAATTGCGTAGTACGCCACCTGGAAACTTCATACAATCGCTCGCCGATCACAAAAGCAGCAACGTCAGAGATACAGGATTTCCCGGAAGAAAACGTCACCCCACGGAACACAAGGAGTAGAACCATGAGCACGACAGATCAGACCCAAAGCACTGGCCAGCACAGCGCCAAGTGGCAAGAGCGTTTCAATTTTTTCGAGACGTATGGTGCGCCGAACGATCCACGCTTCAAGCCGGCAGTGAACGCGCTGCCTGACTTCAAGAAGAAGTTGCTTGTCTGCGCCAACATCATCGCGTTTTTCTTCGGTCCGATTTACTTCTTCGTGCTGGGTCTGTGGAAGAAAAATCTGGCGCTGATCGGCGTCATTATCGCGGTCAACATCGTTATAGCGCTGCTTTTCGGGATCCTTGGAATGGAGGTTCCGGCAGCATTGGGCACCGGCTTGAACGTCGTGTTTTCTCTGATGTACGCCCTGACGGCCAACTACTCCTACTACCTCAAGGAAGTGAAAGGCGAGCAAGGCTGGAACCCGTTCAAAGGCATGCGCCTCTGACCTGCAGACGTAGCCAGCTGAGCACCCGCACCGCTCAATGAGCGTGCGGGTTGGCTGTGGATAACTCCCCTTGGGCTTTATGCCTGCCCTTCCACCAGCCGCAACTCCCCATCCGCATACAGCACTTCACGCCCCACCCACGCCAGATCAACCTGCGGCAGCACTGCCGAGGGTTTGCGCAGTTCACGCAGCAACGTCGAGCCGTGCGAGAGACGTCCGCCCATGCGCGCGATTACCGCGCGGGCGTTCTGGTAGTGCGCGTGGCGTCCGGGGTCGAGGGTGTCTTCCAGCAGGATGTCCTCGCCCAGAATGCCCTGGACCTGGCCCGGATAGATCATGAAGCCGGTGGCCTGCTCGGTGCCTTCGCGGCCGTCCTGCCAGAAGCTGCCTGCACGGCTGCGAATGTCCGGATGGGGCGCAAACCAGTGTTCCCGGTCGGCGCCGGGCATGGCGTGATGCAGGCGGAAGAACAGGCGCATCAGGTTGTCGCGATACCACTCGCGCACTTGCAGGTAGTAGCCGCGCATGCCCGGCAGGCCTGCGCGGTGGGCGATGCGAATGAAACACGGCCAGGTCGGGAAGGCCTGTAAAGGCAGGTCAGTGGCTGCCGGGCGCGGGGTCGCGGGATCGGTTTCCCAGGGCAGCCGGTGCGGGCAGTGCTCCAGATCGTCGTAAGCGGTCGGCGGGCGTCCCAGCAGGTCTCCGCCGCTGCTGGCCAGCGAGGTGGCGATGCACAGGTTGCCTTGCACGACGAATACGTAGAAACGGGTGAACCAGTCAGCCAATTGCTGGCCGTCAGCACCTTGGGCCGTGAGGGCATGCAGCTCTCGGTCGAAGCGGTGCAGTTGCTTTTCAAGGGTCAACAAGTGGCCACGCGCGATGCGCTGCATCCGCAGAAACACCGGCAATGAGCGCAGCAGACGCAGCGGTCGCCACGGTAGATGCGGGGTCGCGCCGCCGACCTCGTCGGCGTAGCTGTTGGAGGCGATGCCCCAGTCAGCCAGACGTGCGAGAAACAGGTCGTTGTTGATGTAGGAAGCTGCGCCAAACAGTGCGGTAAATGGCTCGTTGTCCTGCAATACGCGTGAATCCCAACGCGCCATGATCGCCGGGATGCTGCCTGCGGCACGCCGCTGTGCGTACTCGACCAGTCTGCTGGGCTGTGGCGGCAGGATCTCCGCAATATTGGCGGCGGTCAGGTGACGGCGCCAGCCGTAGTCACTGATCGGGCGGTACTGCAGCAGCCACAGCTGGCGGCCATCCCAGGCCCATTCGACGTCGCCCGGCACGTAGTGGAATACGCGCAGAACGCCCTGCAGGAAGTCCCAGAGCGCTTCCTCAGTCAAACCGTGGGATGGCTTGAAGTCGCCGCTGCTCCAGGCCGCGCCGAGGCGGGAAATGATCGCTCGCTCAGGGCTTGCCTGACCGTCGGCCAGCGACTCCAGGTGCCCTTCCACCCACTCCAGCTCGACCGACAGGTGACGCACGAAGGCGATCCCGGAAAGCACCGGCGTGATGAAGCGCTGCACCACAACCTCTTCGACGCCAGCGTTGTGCAGCTCTGCGACGCGCGCGGGCACGTTGTGGTCGGGCTCGCGAAGAAAAGTGGTACTCAGACCGGCATTGGCCGCATCGGCCTGATCCTCACCGAAACTGGATGAGCGCACGGCCCAGATAGCGTCAGGCTGACGGGCCAGAAACTCGGGCAAGGCCGAGTCATCGCCCTGCACCAGAGACAGTGCCTCGGGCACCGGTTGCCCGGCGATGGCCGCCAGACGCAGACGCCCGCCTTTGGTGTGCGCAACGAAGCCGCGCTCGCCCGACTCCAGCCACTGCGCAAACTCTGCCGGTGCGTCGATCCACGGGTAGTGACCCCAGCCCGGTTTCAGGCTGATGGTCAGGTCGGCACGCGCCAGAATGGCCGACCACGCTGCTGCCTGCTCGATACCCAAAACCTTGTCCTGATCGCCCCAGACCAGCTCTATCGGATCCTGCACCCACTCCAGCAGCGGCAGCGCGGTGTCGGCACGCAACAGGTCCCAATACGGCACGAAAGCACGGCAGCGAGCGTAGCCGGAACCCATGCGCTGGTAGTGCGCGGCAGGCCAGCTCTGCCTGGAAAACTTGTGCGCAAACAGTGTGGGCTTGTTGGCCAGCAGCCAGTGAATGGTCTTGCGAATGGGCAGCGGCGACATCAACGCAGGCAAACGCCGCTGCCACAGAAAAACTCCCACCGGGGCCAGCAGCACGCTTCTGCAGAAATGCCCCGGCTGGCGCTGCAAGGCATGCATGACCAGCAAGGCATTGACCCCCACAGCGACGATGGCGCTGCCCTTCACGGTCGCCGCCAACAGCGCATCGGCGTAGGCGGCGAGGTCTTCGCAGGGTGGCTGAGGATTGTTGCCGAAGCCTGGCAGCTCAAGCGGCACGACCTGATGCTGCTGAAAATGCGGCAGCGCGTCGTCCCACCATTCGGCACTGCTGCCGTTGCCCGCCAGCAGATACAGCAGCGGCAAGTCAGACATGACCAAGCTCCTTCGACGCGTGAACAGCCGAAGTGCGGCGATCATGGCGATACAGCCAGATCAGCGGCGGCAACAACGCCAGCAGCGCCGCCAGATCGAGCCACACGTGAGACCAGACGCCCCCACGCACGGAAATCAGGATGTCCTGAGGCGCCCACAGCAGCAGGCCCGCAATCAGCCAGCCCCAGGGCATGGCGCTTTTCAGGCGATTGCCCAAGTGCACCAGCGCCAGCATGTACACGGAGTACGTTTGCAAGGTTGCGCCGAACAGCGCCATCCACCAGACCTGTTGCGCGCGAGCAGCGGCGGGAACCGCCTCGGTCCAGAACGCCTGCTCGAGGCTAGTCAGGTAGCCATCGAGCAAGCCGGAAAAGCCTGCCCAGGTGAACACCAGACTGCCCAGCACATGCGCAACTGCGACGGCATACAGCCAGGTCACCAGCGTACGGCGCAGGGTGTCAGAAGAGAGCGGCATACCAGGTCCTTGAGTCGTCCTTGTGAGGTGGCGAGTTTAGCGATAACTCATCAGGCTTAATACCGCCGCCCTTGCCTGCGGCTCAATTCACTGTGGATGCTGGGCGCGGCTGCGCGTGACACCGTAAAAGCACTTTGCCTCCAGTCAAAACTACCAGTAGCCACCAACCCGCTTTGCCCTTCAATGTACGGCTCCGCTCGTCAGGCCATCTGCCGGGCGAGCCCTGCAGTCGGGAGTAGCGGTGATGGATGCGCTGAATGTCATCAATATCGACACTGACGGAATCAACTCGCTGTTCACTATCGTTCTGCAATACGGAGCGACTGTTGTTTTGAGACTGGTGATCGCAGCGTTGCTGTGGATTGTCGGTCGCTGGCTGATCGGTGTGCTGGTCAGGATGGCGCAGCGTTCGCTGACGCGGCAGCGGTTTGATCCGACGGTCCTGCGCTATGTCGGCTCGTTCATCACGGTGACGCTGAATATCATTCTGGTGATCGCCATTCTGAGCTATTGCGGCATCGAGACCACCAGCTTTGCGGCGCTGCTGGCGGCCGTGGCGCTGGCGATCGGCATGGCCTGGTCGGGTTTGCTGGCCAATCTGGCCGCGGGTGGTTTCATCATCGTGCTGCGGCCCTTCAAGGTCGGCGATCTGATTTCAGCGGCGGGCGTGACCGGAACTGTGGTCGAAATCGGTTTGTTCGTTACGTCGATCAACACTCCGGAAAACGTGCTGAATCTGGTGGGCAACAACAAGATCTTCTCTGACACGATCGTCAATTTTTCCAGCAATGCCTTTCGCAGCGTCGAACTGACCGCGATATTGCCCGGCACTGCCGACGAGCAGAAGATCATCCCGCGTCTCAAGGATCAGATAGCCCGCCTCCCCAACGTACTGAGCAGCCCTGCGGTCGATGTGCACCTGTCCTCTGCGACAGCCGACTCCATCACCTTGTCAGTACGGCCCTATTGCCACAATGATCACTATGATTCAGTGCATCGCCAGACGCTTGCCCTCATCAGAGCGTTGATGCTGCACCTGTCCTGAGCGGCACGCATAGGCAAAATTCATCGCCCTTCAAGCTCACCCGAACCTGTTGGCAGCCGATCAATAAGGATCGGTCCATATTCCGCGTGGCCTCTGCTTTTTTATCTTTACGGGTTTAACCATGAGCCTTTTATCTCGTTTTCGGGCCGGCACATCGCGGACCGAAGGCGCCATCAGTGTCATTACGTCCGCCCGAGAATTGAACGCCAAGCTGTCTGCGCTGAGCTTCGATCCGGTCTATCTGACCGGTTTCGTTTCGCCGCACGTCGACTTCGATCAGGTAGCCAAGTCTGTCGCTGCGCGCTTTCCCAACGCGAAGATCAGCCTGCGCACAACGTCAGGCGAACTGTGCTCGGGCAATGATTCGCTGTACTGCGCGGCGGAGAACCAGTGGGACCGGATTGTCCTCGCGCTGTTCGACTCAAGCGTCATAAAGAGCGCGGAGGTGGTGCACATTCCGCTGCACAGCGAAGACATTCGCGGCGCAGGCAAGCGACTGTCGATGCGCGAGCGCATTGCGCGCCTGACCGATTCGATCAAGCGCACGCAGATCAACACCCCCATCGACCACCGCGATACGCTGGCCTACGTCACGTTCGACGGGCTGTCGGCGTCGGAGTCGTTCTTCATGGAAGCGCTGTATGAGTCCGGGCGCTTTCCGTGCCTGTTCGTGGGCGGTTCTGCGGGAGGCAAAGGCGACTTCAAGAAGACCTTGATTCACGACGGCAAACGCAGCTACGAAAATCATGCCCAGGTGGTGTTTCTCAAGAGCGCGAAAAACGTGCGCTTCGGCGTCTTCAAGAGCCAGAACTTCGAGCCGACGCCATTGAGCCTGAGCGTGCTGACGGCCTCCCTGGAGGAGCGTTACATCAGCCAGGTGGTCAACGCCCGAGGCGAGATCACCACGATGGTTGCGGCGCTGTGTGACGCGCTCAAGTGCGAGCGGCATGAGCTGGAAGGCAAGCTGGCGCAGTACTCGTTCGCCATCCGGGTGGGCGAGGAGCTGTTTGTGCGTTCGATTGCGCGCATTGATTATGAAAGCGAGCGGGTTCACCTGTTCTGCGACGTGGCGCCCGGCGAAGAGCTGGTGATGGTCAAACGAACATCCATGATCGACACCACGCGCAAGGACTTCGCGCGCTTTCTGCAGGGCAAGTCCGGAAAGCCGCTGCTCGGCCTGTTGAGCGACTGCATCCTGCGGCGCCTGAACAACGGCAGTGAACTGGGCCGGATGAATGACGTGTTCGGTGCAACGCCGGTGGTGGGCTTCTCGACCTTTGGCGAGATTCTGGGGTTGAACCTCAACCAGACGCTCACCGCCGTGTTCTTCTTCAAGGTGCCCGAAGGGCAGCCGTTCCGCGACGACTACATCGATAATTTCATCGCCTATTACGGAGAGTTCAAGGCGTTCTTTCTGCGCCGGCAGATCAAGAAGCTGGCCGGTCTGAGCCATGTGGTGGTCAAGCAGATCGATCAGTTCAAGCAGCGTAACTTCGTGCAAACCATTGACCCGAGCGGTCTGGACGAGCAGATCCGCCCGGTGTTCGGTGGCCTGAGCGACTTGGGCGATGTGCTGGTCAAGGCCCATCATGATCAGGAAGAAATCGCCGCTCAGTTGCGCCACTACTCTGGCGAGCTGCATGTTTCGATGGACGAGCTGTCGCAAACCATCACCCAGCAGGAAACGGTTATCGACAAAGCAGGCAATACCGTCAAAAGCCTGGTCAGTCAGGCGGACGAGGTGGTGCTGGGCTCGCGGGAGCTGGCCAAATCCAGCCTGCGCATTCAGTCGGTGGTGCAGATGATCCAGCAGATCGCCGGGCAGACCAACCTGCTGGCGCTCAACGCCGCCATCGAGGCTGCGCGGGCGGGCGAAATGGGACGCGGCTTTGCCGTGGTGGCCGATGAAGTGCGCCAGCTTGCGCAGAAGACGTCGCAGAACGCCAACGACATCGGCACCGATATCGAGCGTCTGGCCGAGGAAATTCGCAAGGTGGCGCAGCACATCGAGGAACAGTCCCTTGAGGTCGGAACGCTGACGGGGCTGTTGTCGGAGCTGGAAAGCTCCAGTGACATGACGGCAGGCACCTCGCAGCGTACCCGGCAGCTGGCGGACACCCTGCGCGGCCTGACTCAGTAGCAGCGCCTGCTGTCAGGACGGCGCATTGCCCGTCCTGACAGCAGACCGTGTTACAAGCGGCTTACTGGTTACCCAGCACGCCGACCTTGCCCATGACGTTGCTCATGAACTGCTGCACGGTCATTTTCTGGCCATTGAAGTCGACCATCTGGTTGGCGTAATGCAGGTCGGAGACGATGTTGTCGCCGTCGACCTTGGCCAGTTGCATCATCTCGGCCATGGCACTGGCCATGTCGCCAGCGGCCTTGGCCTGATCGGCGATGACCTTGAGGTCGGTCTGGCCTTCACGCATGGCTTGCTGGGTCGCGAGATCGCGAATCATCGGTTTGGACAGGACGACCTTCGCGTTGACTTCGCCCAGGCTCTTCATGAGCAGCGCATCGGAAGGCTGATCGAGCGGGCCTGGATCGGCCAGGTCCACGGCGATACGCATGTGGCTTTCACCGTTGCTGGTCTTGAGCGAGAGTTTTTCCAGCTCGATGTGCGGTTTGGCTGCCAGCAGCGTTTTCATCTGGGTGTTCATCAGCTCCTGATCAGCCGGGCTCAGCTCCAGACGGAACGGACGCTTCTCCTGCGCGGCCTGTTGCTGCTGAGGCAGGATTTTATCCTGATACAACTGATACAGCGCCTGAGTCGCCAACACATCGAAATTGGCGATCTTGAAGCCCATGTGCGCAGAACCGACGTCCTTGCCCGCGTAGGCAATCATGCCGGCATCGTAGTTGATCTGAGCTGCCAGGTTACCGGCATCTTCCTGCACCAGGTTGGTGTTGGTGAAATCGCGGATCTGTACCTGTGGCTTGCCCACCACCTGGAAACCCGCGTTCTGGATTTTCATGTTGGTGTGGCCCAGATAGAAACCGGACTTGCCTTTGGTGCCACCCGTGTCGAAGGTCATGCCTTTGATCTCGATGCTGACCGGACCGTCAGGCGACGCGACATTGAGTTGCAAATTGTCCATGTTGCCCGCAAGGGTGAATTTTTCCGCGTTGGCCGACGACTCGGCATTCAGGTCCAGACCTGAAAAACGGAACGTGCCGTCGACGTCGGTCATTTCCAGCGGGGCCATCTGCAGCGTGCCTTTGGTGGCGCGGTCATAGCCGATGCTGGCCTGGCCCGTGAGTGGTGGCACATCCTTGCTCATGGCGAACCATTTCTCGGCGCTGGGGCTTTTTTCCATCTGGAAATTGCTCAGGGCCATGACCGGCAGCAGGTTCAGGGTCTTCAGATGCGACAGCGGAATGGGGCCGTGCTCGATATGGTCGACGAACAGAAACTGGCCGCCCTGGGTGCTATCGGACAGGTTCTGGATGTCGACGCGGTAGTGCGCCGTGCTGCTGAAGAAGTGCTTGTCGAGCGAGAGCATTTCCAGCTTGACGCTGGTGTCCGTGCCTTTGAACGACTTGGCCAGTTCCTGATTGGTCTTGCTGATCGAGTCGTTCAGCGCGCCTTCCAGTTGATTGCCGGTGTACCAGGCACCGGCCGTAGCCAGTGCGCCCGCTACGACGATGACGCCAATCGCTATACCTGCTGATTTATTCATAGTGACGTAAAGATATCCGTTCTGATGATGGGAAGGTCGTACCGGGACCGGCAGCGCCGATTGAAAGCCGCGAGAGACTATCATCGGCAGATCCCGTGAGCCCAGCCTTCATGGCCATTTCTGTGGGCGCGTAGCCGTTCCGTAAGCGCGTTGGACATGGCCTTGTGCCTTTTGTTGCGCACGCCAATCCTGTGGAAAGGTTTTGAAACAGGCCCTAGCCACAGCCTTCCCGGAAACGTTAGGCTGAAACGAATTTGCGAACAGGACGTGATCACATGAGCGAGCAGCAAAAACAACGAGGTCCGATCAAGGCCGTCATTTTCGACATGGATGGCCTGTTGCTGGACACCGAGGGGGTTTACACCGAAGTCACCCACCTGATTGCCAGTCGCCACGGTCGCACCTTCGACTGGTCGGTCAAGCAGCACACCATTGGCCGCGGTGCCCGGGACTTTTCGGACTACGTGATCAAGGCGCTGGAGCTGCCAATGTCGATCGACGAGTTTCTCGAAGTCAGGGAGCCCATGCTTGAAGAGCGTTTCCCGCGCGCTGCAGCCATGCCCGGTGCCGAAGCCCTGGTCCGTCATCTGGCTGCGCATAATATTCCGATCGCCGTGGGCACCAGTTCGTCGGTGCATTACTTCGAGGCCAAGACCACCTTGCACCGCGCATGGTTCGAGCTGTTCGACACCGTCGTCACCGCCGACGACCCGGAAGTCGGCGCTGCCAAGCCAGCCCCGGACATCTTTCTGGTCGCCGCCCGCCGTCTTGGCGTCTCGCCAGCCGATTGCCTGGTCTTTGAAGACTCACCGTTCGGTGTGACCGCCGCCAAGGCTGCCGGGATGTACGCCGTGGCCGTGCCGGACTCGCACATGCCGGTCGAGCAGTACGA
Organism: Pseudomonas syringae KCTC 12500; assembly: GCF_000507185.2. NCBI lineage: Bacteria > Pseudomonadati > Pseudomonadota > Gammaproteobacteria > Pseudomonadales > Pseudomonadaceae > Pseudomonas > Pseudomonas syringae. The sequence continues at coordinate 2,661,672 of NZ_AYTM02000002.1, read as the reverse complement.
GCATGCGGACCTGCTGCTGGGCTCGCTGGCCGACTTCCCGCTCACGGCGTGGGGGTTGCCTGAGCTCGCCTGAATGACAAGGAGATGCTGAGCATGAATTATCGAACCCTTGGCCAGTCCGGCCTAAAGGTTTCCACACTGACCCTCGGCTCGATGATGTTCGGTGAGCAGACCGGCGCCGAAGAGTCGCTGCGTATCATCGACAAGGCCAGGGATCAGGGCACCAATTTCATCGACACGGCGGATGTCTACAACGCCGGGCGCTCGGAGGAAATCGTCGGTCGGGCCATCGCGGCACAGCGCAGTGACTGGGTGCTGGCCACCAAGGTCGCCATCGGCCCGGCCGACGGCGTGCCCAACCGGGCCGGCCTGAATCGCAAGCACATGTTCAATGCCATCGAGAACAGCCTGCGGCGACTGGATACCGACTATGTGGATATCTATTACCTGCACAAGGAAGATCACGACACGCCGCTGGAAGTGACGGTGTCGGCGATTGGCGATCTGATCCGGCAGGGCAAGATCCGCTACTGGGGTGTGTCGAACTTCCGCGGCTGGCGAATTGCCGAAATCGTCAACGTCGCGCAACGCCTGGGCGTCGACAAGCCGGTCATCAGCCAGCCGCTGTACAACATCGTCAACCGCCAGGCTGAGGTCGAGCAGATCACCGCTGCCGCACACCATGGCTTGGGCGTCGTGCCCTACAGCCCGCTCGCCCGCGGTGTGCTCAGCGGTAAGTACGCCCCGGACATCGCTCCCGACAGCGAGAGCCGTGCCGGACGTCAGGACAAGCGGCTGCTGGAAACCGAATGGCGCACGGAGTCGTTGCGTATCGCGCAGCGAATCCAGGCGTATGTGCAGGACAAAGGCGTCGGCATTGTCGAGTTCGCCATTGCCTGGGTGCTCAACAACCAGGCCGTGACCTCAGCCATCGTCGGACCAAGGACCGAGCAGCAGTGGGACGGTTATACCAAGGCACTCACGGTGGAGATCACCGCTGAAGACGAAGCGTTCATCGATTCGCTGGTGACACCCGGCCATGCATCGACGCCCGGTTTCAATGACGTTCAGCACTTCGTTTCCGGCCGCCTGACGCGCTGAGACGATCACGCCTGCGGCCTTATGCCGCGAGCGTGTCACTGTTGCGCTCTGGAACGGTCGTTTCAGAGCGCAATGTCATAAAAACAATACGTGAAACTCCTGTTACCTATGAATGCGAACTCGGTACGTGAGGTCGATGAGCGCTAAGATAGACGCGTATTTTGTCGAGCTCGCCGGGCTGCAGCGCGGTCTTGCGCTCGCCGCTAAACATAATGATGTTTGTATTTTCGCGACGGACTGCCAAGTCTTGGCTAGTCTGTCGGCAACAAAGCGATTAATTGGACGTTGTCCAGCCAGGGTTGATGAAGAAGTAGGTCAATGCGCAAATCAGATAGAGAAGCCTTTCTGGGCTCCGTACTGGGCAATGAGCAGCCTCCGGCGCACCTTGCCAGAACCGTGATTGAAGAAAAGCTGCGAAACGCCATTATCGATGGCAGCCTGCCAAGCGGCACGGCATTGCGCCAACAGGAACTGGCGACGCTGTTTGGCGTCAGCCGCATGCCTGTGCGCGAAGCACTGCGCCAGCTCGAGGCGCAGTCGCTGCTGCGTGTCGAGACGCACAAGGGCGCGGTGGTCGCACCGTTGATCACCGAAGACGCGGTGGATGCCTATGCCTTGCGCATTCTCCTGGAGTCCGAGGCGTTGCGCCTTTCTATCCCATTGCTGGACGCCGATGATCTGGCGACGGCGAAGGGCTATATCGAGCAGCTTGAGGTCGAGACGGATTTCGGCCAGATCGGCAGACTCAATCGGATGTTCCACCTCTCGCTGTATGCCAAGACCCACAACAAGCGTCTCATGCGCCTGGTTGAAGAAGGCCTGAACGAAGAAGAACGCTTCCTGCGTTTCAATCTTTCCGACATGGGCCTGGGGAAGCTCTCTCAGGATGACCATTGGCAGCTGTTGCGGCTCGCCGAGCAGAAAGCGATCGAACCCTGTGTCGAAGCACTGCAGCATCACCTCAACCGTGGTGTTCAAGCCGTCACTCAATACCTGACCAGCAAAAAGGCCACCAAGGCCAAGCCGACCCGCACAGCGAAGAAAAACCCCGCCTGAATCATCAAGGCGGTCTATCCAGCAGGCGATGACTCAACGTCTGCGGATTGGCCGCTTGCACCTCCAGCCCTCCTCTTCACACCTCCTCGATACATTGCCAGGCTCAACCTCGGCATGGCGTTTTTATCGCTATTTTCCTGATCTGCCGGATGGCCCAACGCCGGAATAAGGCAAACTCGACCGTGGCGCTGAGGAAACCAACCGGAGGATGTTCCCTGGCTACGGCTGAACGGCTCGCGCAGGATCGGAGCGGTTCTCTGTTCATCTGAACTCAATGGATAAGGAGTTGTTGAACGGGGCACACAGACATTGGAAGTCATTTCCAACTTCGCCCATTAAAAAAACCAGAACCCTGATTATTCAGCACATCGGCAACGCTGGGCGAGGCATTCGCTCATTATTAATAATTCCGGCTTAATCAGTCGGGAGGGTTGTCTGCACGCCTGTAAAACGTATTCACCACGTTTTACATGGCAACTTACATGCTTAAAAACGGCTCATTAAATATTATTAAAAAAATGATTGCAGCCCTTGATAAGTTTGTTTTAAGTTTTCTTCGTCGTCAGTGATGTCGGCGGCTTACCGGGCTAGACCTCTTGATGTACAAGGGCCAGCGCTCGGAAAGCCAACGCGGCAGGGTGTCTCGAATTGAAATAACCGATGCGTGTTTGCGGCGAACAGGCCCCTCACACTCAGGCCTGAGTTCGCCTCTAACCCGGCATTTCATTGCGTTTTATCGCGGCACTGTCGACATGTTTATATCGTAGAAAACTGCAGTGCTACTTACCGCCCTCTTTCAATAGGACCGTCACTATGCCTTGTGAAAAAACACGACTCGCACATAAGAAAGTTGAACTTGGTCGTCATCCGATCTTTGCAGAAATCACGACATTGGATGTACTCCGGCGCTTTATGGAGACCCATGTATTCGCCGTCTGGGATTTCATGTCGCTGACCAAGCGCCTGCAACAGGAACTGACCTGCACCCAGTTGCCGTGGCTGCCGCCGACAGACGCTTCCGCTGCCCGCCTGATCAACGAGATCGTACTGGGTGAGGAGTCCGATGACCGACTGGGCGCGGGTCATTACAGCCACTTCGAGCTGTACCTGGATGCGATGCGCGAGATTGGCGCGAGCACGGTACAGATCGAGCGCTTCATCGAACTTCAGAGACAGGGCATGCGTTACACAACCGCACTGCAACACGTCGACGCGGGGCAGGCGGCGACGGCATTCGTTACACACACGCTCGATATCGCCCTGCATGCGCCGGCACACAGCGTTGCTGCGGCCTTTCTGCATGGACGCGAGAGCGTCATCCCGCAGATGTTCCAGACCATCCTCGATGACTGGGGCATCACCGCCCACCAGGCACCCACCTTCCGCTACTACCTGGAACGCCACATCGAAGTGGACGCCGAGGACCACGGTCCGGCAGCAGAGCATTTGCTGGCTCGTCTGGTTGCCGACGACGCGCAGCGCGAGCGAGAGGTTTATCAGACCGCCATCGCCGCTGTGGAAAGCAGAGTCCAGCTATGGGACACGCTGCGCCTGAGCATGCGAACGCCGCTCGTGCAGGCCAGCGCGTAAGACCCGCCCGCAACACCCTGAAGCCTTTACAAGGAAGCCATCATGAAAGCAGAAGACTACATGTCGTTCATCGATGCGTGGGAAGGTCGCGCCACCATTCGTACTCGCCCACGCAGGATGGTCGAGAACGATGACAAACTGATCTACCCCCTCAGCCGCCAACCGCTGGTGCTCAGCGACACGTTCACACGCGAGTGTGCGCATTTGCGCGATTACGCGCTGGTGCAGAGCCTCTACAAGTTCATCAATGATGTGGTGATCTTCGAGACCGAGATCGTTGACAGGACCGCGCGCAGTATCGCCAAGGACCACTTCACGATTCGCTTCCCGTTTGCCTGTCGCTACGACGCGATGACGGTGGTGGTCGATGAGGACTATCACGCACTGGTCGCGATGGACTTCATGCAACAGACCATCGCCCTGACGGGCATAGAACCTATCCCGTTGCCGGACGAGATTGAACTCAGCCGGGCCATTCCGGCCGCACTGGCTCTGGCCCCCGAGCATTTGCGCAGCGCAGTGGAGCTGATCTGTGTCGCCATCGCGGAGAACACTGTGACCAACGATGTGGCGGCGTTCGCCAAGGACGAATCGGTCAAGCAATCGGTCAAGGGGCTGATGGCCGACCACTTGCTGGACGAGGGGCGTCACTCGGGCTTCTGGGCGCGGCTGGTACGCATCTACTGGCACACCGCTCCCCAACAGGACCGGGAATCCATCGCCCGCATCATGCCGGTGTTCATCGCTCAATACCTGACCAACGATATTCAGAATGGCTTCGACTTCACCCTGATCGACCATCTGCAGGTGGCGGACACCGTCAAGCAGGCGCTCAGGGACGAAACCAGGGCTGTGAGTTTCCCAGTCAACCGCCATCACCCACTGGTGGCCAACATCGTGCGTTTCTTCAAGAACAGCTCGATGCTGGACGATCCTTGTGTACAGCATGCGCTGGCGGACTATCTGCCTGCGCAGGGGACGCTGCAATGAAGCGCCTGGAGATTGTGCTCATCGGTCACAGCCTGACCTTGAGTGAACTGAATGCCGAGCTGCTGGACCACGGGCATGGCGTGCGGCATCTGTCTGATCAGCAGGCGCTGGACGCGGTGACGATGCCTGATGGCGGCGTGCTGATCGAAGATGGCAGTCTGGACCTGTCCCAGGAACACCTGAGTGCGTTCGGCCACTGCACGCATCTGCGCCTTCGGGTCGGTTTCGGCAATGCGCTGGAGTACGGGTTACCTCGGCTGGAGCTGCTGTGCTGGCATGGCGCTGCCCAGGCTCGACGCTTGATCGTTCGTGAGTGGCTGCCGGTCGAGGAATCAGGCAACGGGCGCGAACTGCGGGATGCCACTGTCACAGCCATGGTGGATCTGGCGACAGTGCAGATCAGCCGCTTATCCAGAGAAGACGACTATTTCAACGGTCTGACAAGCGTCACATCGACCCAGAGTGATCGACAGCATGGCTTGCAGGCGATTGATCAATTGCTGTTCGAGCATCGCCTGAATCAGACGGATCAACCGCACCTGCTGAAACTGGCCGAAACACCCATCACCGAGCGGCTGGAGCAGGCGTTGCTGAAGTTTGCCGAGCGCCCGGCACTCTCCGTTCGCAACCAGACGCTCAGCTATCGGCAACTGCACGCGCACAGCCTGGCTATCCAGCGCTTGCTGCGGCCGTTGCTGGCGCACGCGAAAGCCGACGCACCTCCGGTGATTGGTATCTGCCTGCACAAGTCAGCCGAGCTGTATGCCGGCATCCTCGCGATTCTGGGTTGCGGTGCGGTGTACCTGCCGCTTGATCCCGGCCAGCCTGTGCAGCGTCAGCAGTACATTCTGGAAAACTCGGGGGCGATGCTGTTGCTGCACGATGGCGCGCACCCGCTGGCGGCTGCGGAGTTTCCGGCACTGAATATTGCTGCGCCGCCTGTAGAGGACGGAGCTTCAGCACATGCATGCGTTGCTGCCGATCAGGATGCGCCCTGCATGGCGCTGTACACGTCGGGCACCACCGGGCAGCCGAAAGGCGTATTGCTCAGCCAGCGCAATCTCAGCCACTTCACCGCCTGGTATGCCGAGCATGTGAGCCTGAACGAACACAGCCGGGTGCTGCAATTCTCTACGCTGAGTTTCGACTCGTCGATCATCGACATTTTCCCCACCTGGCTCAGTGGCGCCGAACTGGTGGTCCCCGATGAAGACCAGCGGCGTGATCCGTTGCAGTTGGTCCGCGTGCTGCAACAAGGCATCACCCATGCATTCCTGCCGCCGGCGCTGTTGAGCATCCTGCCGCTGGATCAGCCGCTGGGGCTTGAGCATGTCATGACCGGAGGCGACGTCTGTGAGCCGCATGTGATTGCGCAACTCACCGGCCAATGTCATTTCCACAACCTGTACGGCCCCACCGAAGCCACAGTGTTGGTTACCGCCTGCGAGTTCGCTTCGTCCAGCAGCAACCGGCATCTGGGCCGACCGATAGCCAACAGCCAGACGTGGATTCTGGACGAGCAATTGCAGCCCGTGGCCGTGCAGACTCAAGGGGAGCTGTACATCGTTGGACCCGGTGTGTGCCTGGGCTATGTAAACAACCCCGAGCTTACCGCCGAGCGTTATGTGTGGCTGACGAAACCGGATGGGCAACTGATGCGTGCCTACCGTACCGGCGATATGGCCAAGTGGACGGCTGACGGCATCGTCCTCAGCGGACGCCGTGATAATCAGGTGAAGATTCGCGGTTTTCGGGTCGAGCCGGAAGAGATCGAGCATTGCCTGCGCGACAGCTGGCTGTATCGACAGGTCGCCGTGGTGATCGACAGGCAGCGGCGAATTCTGGCGTTTCTCGCTCAACCGTATCTTGAGCATGACGAACAGGCGCTAAAGGCGCATGTACAACGCCTTCTGCCTGATTACATGCATCCCGCCGTCTACACGATGTTGCCCGGCATGCCGTTCGCCAGCAACGGCAAGGTCGATCGCAAAGCGCTTCTGGAAATACCACTGAGCTTTATCGGGCAGCACACTCGTCGCCAGCCCGAGACGGAGCAGGAGCGGGCGCTGCTGGAGCTATGGGGCGAGCTGTTGGAGCTGCCGCCAGACGACATCTCGACTGATGAAAGCTTTTTCAATCTCGGAGGCCACTCGATCCTGCTGTCGCGCCTGTTGCTGGGCGTTCGTGAACACTTTGGGCGCAGTATTCCCATCAATCGTTTTATCGAAGCACCGACCGTGCTGACGCTCGCCAGCCTGATCGCCAGTGACGGCACTTCTGCCGGAGTCCTCAGTGCTCAGGCCCTGCGGGATGCGAACCCGGACTTTCAGCTGGCTACATTGCCTGTCAGCAGAATGGGTGATGTTCATAAGGTGATTGTCACGGGTGCCAACGGCTTCCTGGGTGTGCATATCGTCGAAGCGCTGCTCAACTGGGGGGCAACCGAGATCGCCTGCCTGGTGCGCGAGGCTGCAGGACAAAGCGCGCAACAGCGCTTCGAACATGCCCTGCGGGAAAACCGCCTGGATCACCTGGACCTGAGTCGCGTGAAGGTCTATCCCGCTGACCTGACCAAGCCTCGGTTGGGGCTCAGTGAAGCCGTGTATGAACGACTGGATCTCGAGTTTGGTGCGTTGGTGCACAACGCTGCCAATGTGAACCATGTTCAGGATTACGAAACCCTGGTCAAAGACAATGTGGCCCCGGTCTTTGAATGCCTGAAGCTCTGTGAGGGGCGCCGTAAAAAGGTCTTCAATTTCGTTTCGACGCTGTCAGCCTGCAGTGCCATCGATGCCGCCGGCAATGTGCTTGAACAACCCGCTGCCGCTACCCCGCCGATCTACATCAAGAACGGCTACAACCTCTCCAAGTGGGTGGCTGAGCGCATCCTGCAATGTGCCCGGGACCAAGGTGCCTGGGTAAACATCTATCGCCCCGGCAACATCGCCTTCAACAGCGTTACCGGCGTGTGTCAGCCACAGAAAAACCGCTTGATGCTGATGCTCAAGGGCTCGCTGCAATTGGGTCAGGTTCCGGCATTCGCCATCAACTTCGACCTGATGCCGGTGGACTTTCTGGCGCGCTTCATCGGCTTCCATGCCAGCCGTTATCAGCCAGAACACGCGGTGTTCAATCTGCATAACCCCGAGCCCTTGAGCTGGAGCGACTACGTGCACGCCTTCCGCGAGGCAGGGCGTCAGTTCGAGCTGGTCAGCGTCGAGCAATGGCAGGCGCAACTCCGGCGCGTCGACAGCCAGAACGCGCTGTTTGGCGTGCTGGGGTTCTACCTCGACGGGTTTGAAGAAGACATCGGCGACATCTCGATGATCGAGCACCGCAACACCCTGAACGGCATTCGTCGCATGGGCGAACAGTACCCGCAAAAAACTCCGGCGTTGCTGCGCAGGGGTTGCGATTACCTGAAAGAAATCGACTTCATCTGAGCCATTACCCACTGAGATAAATGGAGAACGACATGAACACACTTCACAGCAATCTGAAACCCGACACCCTTATCAAGAACCCGGTGGCGTGCCGAGTGGTGTCCGCCGTGGACGTCTCCGGTGACGCGGCCAGCGTGTGGGCTGTCGTCGGCAATTTCGGCGGCTTCCAGGCATTCATACCGGCGCTGGAGAGCATTGAGGTCACTGGCGAAGGTCCGGGCTCGGTTCGCAACAAGCTGTTCAAGGATGGCAATGTGGCCATCGAACAACTGAACTCCAGGGACGATCAGGCGCTTTATATGACCTGGTCACTGATCCACACCAGCTTGCCAGTCAGCAATCTGTGGGCGGCAATGACAGTGGAAGCCAGCGGTGATGGCGATACCTGCATCGCCAGCTGGACGATTGTTGCCGACCCTGTTGAGGGAGGGCCTGAAGGGGATGCATTCGAGGCGTTTCTTCAGGGGTTTGCAGATGGCGCAATGAGTAACGTGCGCAGCCTGTTTGGCTGATTGACGCTGCATCACAGCAGCCCGCTCGGAGCAAATGCCTGAGCGGGCTTCTTTATTTGATGACCCATAACGACAAAACCCCTCATCGCGTAAGCGATGAGGGATTTCGGAATTCAATCTTGACGATGACCTACTCTCACATGGGGAAACCCCACACTACCATCGGCGATACATCGTTTCACTGCTGAGTTCGGGATGGGATCAGGTGGTTCCAATGCTCTATGGTCGTCAAGAAATTCTGTTGCCGATCCGTTAGCAGGTAACGTTCCAGCGAATTTTGGTGACTTCTACTTAAACAAAAACCCTCAACGCGTAAGCGATGAGGGTTTCTGGAATTCAATCTTGACGATGACCTACTCTCACATGGGGAAACCCCACACTACCATCGGCGATACATCGTTTCACTACTGAGTTCGGGATGGGATCAGGTGGTTCCAATGCTCTATGGTCGTCAAGAAATTCGGGTACCGAATCGTGCCCTGCGGCGCGCTTCAGCAAATCGGGTATGTGATAGCAAGCTGGTTCAGGTGTCGTTCGTGACGCAAACTTTCGGTTCGTGTCATCTTCACAGTCACCGCAATCTGTGTCGTTCGACGCAAATTGCTTGGGTGTTATATGGTCAAGCCTCACGGGCAATTAGTATTGGTTAGCTCAACGCCTCACAGCGCTTACACACCCAACCTATCAACGTCGTAGTCTTCGACGGCCCTTTAGGGAACTCAAGGTTCCAGTGAGATCTCATCTTGAGGCAAGTTTCCCGCTTAGATGCTTTCAGCGGTTATCTTTTCCGAACATAGCTACCCGGCAATGCCACTGGCGTGACAACCGGAACACCAGAGGTTCGTCCACTCCGGTCCTCTCGTACTAGGAGCAGCCCCTCTCAAATCTCAAACGTCCACGGCAGATAGGGACCGAACTGTCTCACGACGTTCTAAACCCAGCTCGCGTACCACTTTAAATGGCGAACAGCCATACCCTTGGGACCGGCTTCAGCCCCAGGATGTGATGAGCCGACATCGAGGTGCCAAACACCGCCGTCGATATGAACTCTTGGGCGGTATCAGCCTGTTATCCCCGGAGTACCTTTTATCCGTTGAGCGATGGCCCTTCCATACAGAACCACCGGATCACTAAGACCTACTTTCGTACCTGCTCGACGTGTCTGTCTCGCAGTCAAGCGCGCTTTTGCCTTTATACTCTACGACCGATTTCCGACCGGTCTGAGCGCACCTTCGTACTCCTCCGTTACTCTTTAGGAGGAGACCGCCCCAGTCAAACTACCCACCATACACTGTCCTCGATCCGGATAACGGACCTGAGTTAGAACCTCAAAGTTGCCAGGGTGGTATTTCAAGGTTGGCTCCACGCAGACTGGCGTCCACGCTTCAAAGCCTCCCACCTATCCTACACAAGCAAATTCAAAGTCCAGTGCAAAGCTATAGTAAAGGTTCACGGGGTCTTTCCGTCTAGCCGCGGATACACTGCATCTTCACAGCGATTTCAATTTCACTGAGTCTCGGGTGGAGACAGCGCCGCCATCGTTACGCCATTCGTGCAGGTCGGAACTTACCCGACAAGGAATTTCGCTACCTTAGGACCGTTATAGTTACGGCCGCCGTTTACCGGGGCTTCGATCAAGAGCTTCGCTTGCGCTAACCCCATCAATTAACCTTCCGGCACCGGGCAGGCGTCACACCCTATACGTCCACTTTCGTGTTTGCAGAGTGCTGTGTTTTTAATAAACAGTCGCAGCGGCCTGGTATCTTCGACCGGCAGGGGCTTACGCAGTAAATGCTTCACCTCCACCGGCGCACCTTCTCCCGAAGTTACGGTGCCATTTTGCCTAGTTCCTTCACCCGAGTTCTCTCAAGCGCCTTGGTATTCTCTACCCAACCACCTGTGTCGGTTTGGGGTACGGTTCCTGGTTACCTGAAGCTTAGAAGCTTTTCTTGGAAGCATGGCATCAACCACTTCATGTTCTAAAAGAACACTCGTCATCAGCTCTCGGCCTTAAGATCCCGGATTTACCTAAGATCTCAGCCTACCACCTTAAACCTGGACTACCAACGCCAGGCTGGCCTAGCCTTCTCCGTCCCTCCATCGCAATAACCAGAAGTACAGGAATATTAACCTGTTTTCCATCGACTACGCTTTTCAGCCTCGCCTTAGGGACCGACTAACCCTGCGTCGATTAACGTTGCGCAGGAAACCTTGGTCTTTCGGCGTGGGTGTTTTTCACACCCATTGTCGTTACTCATGTCAGCATTCGCACTTCTGATACCTCCAGCAAGCTTCTCAACTCACCTTCACAGGCTTACAGAACGCTCCTCTACCGCATCATCAAAAGATGATACCCGTAGCTTCGGTGCATGGTTTGAGCCCCGTTACATCTTCCGCGCAGGCCGACTCGACTAGTGAGCTATTACGCTTTCTTTAAAGGGTGGCTGCTTCTAAGCCAACCTCCTAGCTGTCTAAGCCTTCCCACATCGTTTCCCACTTAACCATGACTTTGGGACCTTAGCTGACGGTCTGGGTTGTTTCCCTTTTCACGACGGACGTTAGCACCCGCCGTGTGTCTCCCATGCTCGGCACTTGTAGGTATTCGGAGTTTGCATCGGTTTGGTAAGTCGGGATGACCCCCTAGCCGAAACAGTGCTCTACCCCCTACAGTGATACATGAGGCGCTACCTAAATAGCTTTCGAGGAGAACCAGCTATCTCCGAGCTTGATTAGCCTTTCACTCCGATCCACAGGTCATCCGCTAACTTTTCAACGGTAGTCGGTTCGGTCCTCCAGTTAGTGTTACCCAACCTTCAACCTGCCCATGGATAGATCGCCCGGTTTCGGGTCTATTCCCAGCGACTAGACGCCCTATTAAGACTCGCTTTCGCTACGCCTCCCCTATTCGGTTAAGCTCGCCACTGAAAATAAGTCGCTGACCCATTATACAAAAGGTACGCAGTCACCCAACAAAGTGGGC